>JBAUSZ010000279.1:0-24899 GCA_049581965.1 Thermoanaerobaculia bacterium
GTCTCGGGGGCACCGACCGGCGCCGCGAGGACGAGCCGCGCCGGTCTCTTGCGGCGCAGGGCCCGCGCGGCGGCGCGGACGGTCGCACCCGTCGCGAATCCGTCGTCCACGAGGATCACGACCCGACCCTCGATCTCGGGCGGTGGCCTGACGCCGCGGAAGCGGGTCTGCCGGGCGTGCGCCTCGGCCATCTCGGCCCGCGTGACGTCGTCGATGTACCCGGCGTCGACGGCGAGCGACGACACGAGCGCGCCATTCAGCCATCGGCCGCCGTCGGCCGTGACGGCCCCGATCGCGAGCTCCGGCTGGCCGGGCGCGCCGAGCTTGCGCGCGACGAGGACGTCCACCTCGGCGCCGAGCCGCCGGGCGACTTCGGCGGCGACGACGACGCCGCCGCGCGGAATTCCGAGAACGAGCGGGTCGCGGACCCGGTATTTTTCGAGCGCCTCGGCGAGAACGCGCCCCGCATCGCGCCGATCGCGGAAAAACCGGCCCGGAACGACGACATCGCGCAACCACATGGCGGCCTCCCGTCACCCTCCTCTCTAGAGGTCGCGCGGCGGCGCGAGGGTGGCCATGAAGCACCTGAATCAGGCGCTCATTCGAGGTAGGCGTAGGCGGGAATCGTCAGGAACTCGGCGAACGTGTCGTCGAGGACGAGGCGGTCCAGGATCTCCACCGCCTCGCGCATTCGTCCGACCCCCGGCCCTCCGAGCTTCTGCAGCTCCTCGTCGCGCACCTGCCGATACAGGTCCTTCGTGATCGTCCTCCCGTCGGCGAGCTTTGCCCGCCGGTTGATCCATTGCCAGAGCTGCGCACGCGAGATCTCCGCCGTCGCGGCGTCCTCCATGAGGTTGAAGATGGCGGCGGCGCCGTTGCCCATGAGCCACGAGTTCAGGTACTGGAGCGTCACGTTCACGTTCAGCCGCAGGCCGGCGTCCGTGATCGTGCCCCCCGGAACGGCGAGGTTCGTGAGCATCTTCGCGTCGGTGACGACGTCCTCGCGCAGCCGCTCCTTCTGGTTGAGCCTGGTCCCGAACGCCTTCTCGAAGACCTCCCAGGCCGTCGGGACGAGGTCGGGGTGCGCGACCCACGTACCGTCGAAGCCGTCCGCGACCTCGCGATCCTTGTCGGCCCTGACCTTCGCGAGCGCGCTCGCGTTGAGCTCGGCGTCCTTGCGCGTCGGGATGAACGGTGCCATCCCGCCCATCGCGTGGGCGCCGCGTCGGTGGCACGTTTTGACGAGGAGCTCCGCGTACGCGCGCATGAACGGAACCGTCATCGTGACCTGCCCGCGGTCGGGCAGGACGTCCGCGTGCGCGCGGAGCTTCTTGATCAGGCTGAAGAGGTAGTCCCACCGGCCCGCATTGAGGCCGCTCATGTGGTCCTTCAGCTCGAAGAGGATCTCGTCCATCTCGAAGGCCGCCGGGAGGGTTTCGATGAGGACGGTCGCGCGGATCGTCCCGTGCGGGATCGAGAGATCCTTCTGCGCCGCCAGAAAGACGTCGTTCCAGAGCCGCGCCTCGAGGTGGCTCTCGAGCTTCGGGAGGTAGAAGTACGGCCCGGTGCCTCTCTCCTTGAGCGCGTGGACGTTGTGGAAGAGATAGAGGCCGAGATCGAAGAGGCTCGCCGAGACGGGCGCGCCGTCCACGAGGACGTGCTTCTCCGAAAGGTGCCAGCCGCGCGGCCTCACGAGGAGTGTCGCGATCTCGGGGTTGAGCCGGTATTCCTTGCCCTCGGGGCTCGTGAACGCGATCGTCCGGCGCACGGCGTCCTTGAGGTTCTGCTGGCCCTGGACGACGTTCGTCCAGGTCGGCGCGAGCGAATCCTCGAAGTCCGCCATGAAGACGCAGGCTCCGGAGTTGAACGCGTTGATCATCATCTTGCGCTCCACGGGGCCCGTGATCTCGACCCAGCGCTTGAGGAGGTCGGGCGGCGCCGGGGCGACGCTCCAGTTCCCCTCGCGAACGGCTTGCGTCTCAGGCAGGAAATCGGGCGACTCGCCGGCGTCGAAGCGCCTCTGGCGCGTGGCGCGCCGCGCGAGGAGTTCCTGCCGGCGCGGGTCGAACGTGCGGTGGAGGCGCGCGACGAACTCGAGCGATTCCTCCGTGAGGATCGCTTCCGTCGCCTCGGGTGCGCGCGACAGGACCTCGATACCGTCCATCAGATTCCCTCCGGAGCCCGGGATTATGGCGGACGGAGCCTCACTCTCCGGGCTTCCCGGGGGAATCTAGGCCCTACTTCGGAATCTTGCCGGTCACGAGGACGGCCGGGCAGGAAGGCCGGGTCGTGCGCTCGAGAAGAAAAACGAAGGACCGGTACGTCGCGCCGGTCGCCCGCGTGAGGCCGATCTCGCAGGTGCGGCTGGAGGACCAGTAACCGGCCGCGCCGGGCGGGACGCCGCCGGCCTCGAGAAGCGTCGCCGACTCCGTCAGCTCCGGCAGGAGGAAGCCGCGGTCGCCCGCGAAGCCGCAGCAGCCGGCGTCGGGCGGGATCGTCACGTCGAGCGCGCAGGTCCTCACGAGGGTCTCGAGCGCCGGCGCGAGACCCGTTTTCACGAGCGAGCACACGGAATGGAGGACGGCCGAAGGCTCGCGCGCCGTGACGCGGAGCCTCGGCAGCAGGACGTCGTGGGCGAATGCGACCGCGTCGAGGATCGTGAGCGCGCGCCGCTTCCCGCGGTTCTCCTCCGTGAGGACGCCATCGGCGTTCAGGAGACCGTAGGCACAGGGGGAAGCGTCGATGACGATTGGAAGGCGGCCCTCGCCCGACCACGCCCACATCCGCCCGATCGTCCGGTTGAGCGCGATCGCGTGCGCCTCGTCGTACCCCTTGGAGGAGAACGGCACGCCGCAGCACGTCCCGGCGACGTCCGGCGGAATGAAGACGGGCGCTCCCGCGCGGGAGGCGACGGCCACGAGGGCCTCGGGGAGCGACGGCGCCTCCTCTTCACCCGGCAGCGCGCCCATTGTTCGCGTCAGGCACGACGGGACGTACACGCCCGCGGCGTCCCGCGAGGCCGTCTTCGGCAGCCGCCGCGCGGGGCGCGGCATCGGAGACGACCAAATCGGGACGCCGAGCCCGATCGCTCGCGCGGCGCGCGTCGACGCCGATGCAAGCGGCGTGAACCTGTGCCCTGCCCGCAACCCGAGGCGCAGCGCGGGCTCGAGGGCTGCGAGATTCCTGGCGGCCGCCACCGCGATGCGGCGCGCGGCGGGGGAGCGGCGCCGGGCGCGGAGACGCTTCGTCAGTTGGCCCGTGTCGATCTTCACGGGACACGCCGTGGCGCAGAGGCCGTCGACCGCGCATGTGTCGAGAACGTCGTAGGAAAAGTCCGTCTCGAGCGCCGCGCGCAGGGCCGGGTCCCGGCGCGTCTCGTCGAGGCGCGCGATCTCGCGCCGGATCGCGATGCGCTGGCGCGGCGTCGTCGTGAGGCCGCGGCTGGGGCAGAGCGGCTCGCAGAAGCCGCACTCGATGCATTTGTCGACCTCTTCCTCGACCGAAGGCAGCGCCTTGAGATTCTTCAGGTGTGCGCGGCGGTCCTCGTTCACGACGACGCCGGGATTCAGGAGGCCCTCCGGGTCGGCGAGCCGTTTCAGGCTCCGCATGACCTCCCAGGCCTCGGCTCCCCATTCGGCCTCGACGAAGGGCGCCATGTTCCGGCCGGTGCCGTGCTCGGCCTTCAGGGCGCCGTCGAAGCGCCCTACGACGAGCTTCACGACGTCGTCCATGAACCGCGCGTACCGGGAGACTTCGCGGCCGGAGCCGAAGGACTGGGTGATGACGAAGTGCAGGTTCCCGTCGCGCGCGTGGCCGAAGATGATCGCCTCGTCGTAGCCGTGCTTGCAAAAGAGCGCCTTCAGGCCGACGGCCGCGTCCGCGAGGCGCTCCGCGGGGAAGGCGACGTCCTCGATGATGACCGCCGTCCCGCTCTTCCTCACGGCGCCGACCGACGGGAACATTCCCTTCCTCACCTTCCAGAGGAGAGCCTGCCCGACAGCGTCGTGCGTGAAGAGCGGCGGCGTCACGAGAGAGAGGCCGCCAAGCGCTGCGGTTGCGGCGGCCTCCAGGGCCGGTCGCTCGTTCTCGCCGGCGGCCTGAAACTCCGCGAGGAGACCCGCCGCGTCGCCGGGGAGAGAGCGTAGCGCGGCCGGCACACCCGGCTCGTCCTCCACGGAGCGCAGAGCGGCCCGGTCCATGACCTCGAGCGCCTTCGCGCCCGCGGCGTTCAAGGAGACGACCGCGGCGCACGCGGCGTAGAGGTCCTCGAAGAGGAGGAGCCCCGTATATTTCACGGGCAGATCGGGCACGGTCGCGAGGACCGCCTCCGCGATGAACGCGAGCGTCCCCTCGGATCCGATCAGAAGATGCTGGAAGACGTCGACGGGCGACTCGAAGTCGAGGAACGCGTTGAGCGCGTAACCCGTCGTGTTCTTCGTCCGGTACTTGGCCCGGATGCGCGTGGCGAGCGCCGCGTCGGCCTGGATGCGCGCCTTGAGGTCGAGGAGGCCCTGCCAGAGCGCCGGCTCCTTCGCGCGCAGGACGTCGTCCGCCTCGGGCCGCGCCGTGTCGATCGCCGTCCCGGACGGCAGGACGAACGTCAGGGATTCGAGCGTGTGGTAAGCGTTCTGGACGACGCCGCAGCACATCCCGCTCGCGTTGTTTGCGAGGATGCCGCCGGCCGTGCACGTCGCGATCGAGGCCGGATCGGGCCCGATTTTCCGGCCGTGCGGCTCGAGTGCGCGGTTCGCGTGCGCGCCGATCACGCCGGGCTGCAGGCGGATCCGGCGCCCGCCGTCCTCGACGGAAAGGCCGCGCATGCCGCGGGCGACCTCCACGAGAATGCCGTCCGTGATCGCCTGGCCCGAGAGGCTCGTCCCCGCGGCGCGGAAGGTCAGGGGCATGCCCTGCGCGTGCGACACCGCGAAGAGGGCGCGGACCTCGGAGGCGCTCGAGACGTGAACGACGGCCCGCGGCACGAGGCGGTAGAAGCTCGCGTCCCCCGCCCAGGCGATCCTGTCGATCGCGCGGGCGGCCACCTGTGAACGGCCGACCGCCGCTTCGAGCGCGGCGAGGAGTCCGGGGCCGGGCTCCGGGAGCATCTCCGGATGCTAGCGCCTCGCCGGCGGGCCGCCTTTTTGCATCGGCGGGCACCGTCTGGCCGAGCCGTCCGCTGGAGGAGCCCGAATGCCTCGCCGCTCGTTGCGTTTCGCCGTGCTCACCGCCTTCGCGAGCCTCGTGGCCGTCTCCTCGGGCGGACGCGCCCGGGCCGGGGACGAGACCCTCGTCCGGCCGGCGCCGACGGCCTTTTCGGGGGCCTGGACCCTCGACGCCTCGCTCAGCGACGAGCCCTTCGAGAAGATGCGGGAGAAGGCGGCGAGCGGCCGCGGCGGCGGGGGCCGCATGGGGGGCGGCGGCTTCGGCGGGGGCCGGGGTGGCTTCGGCGGCGGGGGTCGCGGAGGAGGAGGCGGCTTCGGCGGCGGGAGCCGGGGAGGTGGCGGAGAAAGCAGGGGTGACTCGGGCGAGTCGTCGGGCACGCCGAACGAGCTCCTCTGGGACATGCACCGCCTCGTCGTGACGGAGGGCGTCGACAGGGACCCGAGATTCGTCGTCGAGATGGGCGACGGGTCGAAGCGGACGCTCTACACGGACGGGCGGAAAATCGAAGAGGAACAGGCGACCGGCACGACGAAGGTCCGGACGAAGCGCAAGGGCACGAAGGTCGTCGTGGACACGGAATACCCGAACGGGCGGGAGGTCACGGAGACGTGGGAGGTCCTCGCGGCCCCGCGCCTTCTCGTCCTGACGACGAAGATCGCGGGAAAACGCGGGAGCTTCAGCTTCAAGCGGGTCTACGACCCGGAGACGGGGCCTGCCCCCGCGACGGCGCCGCCGCCGGCGGGCCGCTGACTCCTTTTTCCGCCGGCTTCAGCTCCACCAGACGTCGTCGTCCGGCTTGTCCTCTTTGGGAAGGCCGTGGACGTCGCCGCGGAACTGCGCCTCGTCGTCACACAGCTCGACGGGGAGGCCGCTGTCCATCACGAGCTCCCACACGGCGAGCGCGGACCTTGGCGCTTCGCCGCGCGAGCCCTCGCGGTAGTAGCGGAGGCGGGCCTTTTTCTTCTTCAGCCCGGGCAGTGCCTTCTTCAGCGCCGCGAGAGTCACCTCTCTCCCGTCGAAAAGGACGCGCCCGCCGCGCTCCACCTTCAGGCGGATCAGGGGGGGAATCGCCATCGCCGTCTCCGGGCGCCATTTTCCCGGGCGCGGCGCCACGCAGGAACCCTTCCCCTGCATCAGGCGTACCGGACCGGGGAATCGGGTCTGATGCATTTGATTCATCGTCGCCGCGCGGTTTGGGCCCCCACGTTGCTCATACGAGGTGATCCGTCTGCGGGTCGCTCAGGCCGTGCGGCGTGTCTCCTCGTGGGAGGCGCCCATGTACGTTCGAGAAGTCATGAAGAAGACGGTCGTGACCTGCAAGGAGATGGATTCCCTCAAGCACTGCGCCGACCTCATGCGTGACTGGAAGATCGGGATGCTGCCCGTCGTCGACGGCAAGCAGCAGCTCGTCGGCATCCTGACGGACCGGGACCTGGTCGTGCGCGGGATGGCCGAGAGCCGTCCGCTCTCGACCGAGGCCCGGGACCTGATGACGAAGCGGCTCGTCACGTGCCGGCAGGAGGACGAACTCTGGTTCGCCGAGGAGCGGATGGCGGCCGAGCGCAAGTCGCGCATCGTCGTCGTGGACGACAGCCGGCACGTCGTCGGCGTGATCAGCCTGTCGGACATCCCGATGGCCGAGGAGGGACCGCGGGCAGGCGAGCTCCTGCAGCAGGTGTCCAAACGCGAGGCGTCCCCGAGGCCCCACCGGCACTGAGGCCGGCCGGGCCAGAGGTCCCAGGACTTCCCTGAGAAATCCCGAGGATTTCCGGTAGGTGGGGACGGACATTCCGTCTGTCCGCATCCCGGACGGAAAGGAACGTACATGCAGCGCTCGAGACGCTTCTTCGCGACCCTCCTTCTCCCGGCGCTCGCCGGGGCCCTCCTGCTGATCGCGGCTCCCGCCCAGGCCTGGGACCGCGACGACGGGAACTCGAAACCCGTCACCGCGATGACGTGGAACCTCTACTTCGGCTTCGACGAGGGGCCGGTCCTCGCCGCGGCCCTGTCGGGCGACGACTCGGCCATCGTCGCCGCGGCGACTGCGGCCTGGCAACAGGTCCACGCGACGGACTTCCACCGCCGGGTGCGCGACATCGCCCTCCATGTCCGCCTCCGCGCTCCCGACCTCATCGCCGTCCAGGAGGCCGTGAAGTACGTCGGGCCCGACGCCAGCGGGAACCCCGAGACGATCGACCACCTCGAGATCCTCCTCGCGGCGCTGAAACAGGTCGGGCTCGAGTACGAGGTCGCCTCGATGGTCGTGGACTCCGAGATCACGCTACCCGTCCTCGTGGGCGAAGACCTCTCCGCCGTCACGCTCCTCGACCGCGACGCCATCCTCGTCCGGTCGAACCACGGCCTCAAGTGGTCGAATCCGCAGCACGGCACCTTCCAGTACCTCCTCCCGATCGGGCTGCCGGACCTCCCGGAAATCAAGCGCGGCTGGGCGTCCGTGGACGTCTCGGCGTCGGGACGGCAGTTCCGGTTCGTGACGACGCACCTCGAGGACCCGTCTCCGGACCCGACCGGCATCACGCCTCTCCAGGGGGCCCAGGCCGCGGAGCTCGTGAACGTCGCGGTCTCGGGCGGGCTGCCCGTCGTCTTCGCGGGCGACTTCAACACCGACGGTTTCCGCAAGTGGGACACGTACAAGCTCCTGACGGGCAGCCTCTCGTCGGGGGGCTTCGATCTGACCGACGCGTGGACGGCGACCCACGGTCGCCTTCCGGGTCTCACGTGGGGCCAGTCGCCCGATCTTCTGAACCGATTCCCGAGCCTGAGCCAGCGGCTGGATCTCGTCCTGTCCTCGGGGAAGATCCGATTCACCGACGCCGACGTCGTCGGCAACACGATTCTCGACCGCGCGCTCGCCGGTATGTGGCCGTCCGACCACGCGGGCCTCGTCGTCAAGTTCGTGCCGTGACGGGCGCGGCCTCAGGCCGCCTCTCCCTCCAGGAGCCGCGGGAGCGTCGACGCATCGACGCTCCCGCGGGCGCCGTACATCGCGGGGAGGATCTTCTCGGGCGGGTAGGCGCGCCGGAGCTTCGCGACGAGCTCCGTGCCCGCGCGGTAGGCCGGGAGGTACATCCGCCCAAGGAGCGGGTGCCGCCCCCACGCCCCCGAGAGCTTGTCCGCGCGTTCTCTTGAGACGAGAAATTCCTGCCGCAACGTCGCCGCGACGTCCTTCTGCGGGAGCTTCTCCTTCCACGTCAGGTACGAGGAGTGATTTTTCGCATCGTCCTGCAGGAGGGCGAGGAGGACGCCGATCTGGAGGTCCCGGTCGGGGAGGTCCTGAACCTCGGTGACGCCGTGCGCGACGAGGATGCCGTTGTTCGCGATGCCCTCGAAGAGGACCGCCGCGCGCGTGTTCATCGTGAGGACCGACGCCTCGAACCCCGCGAGGGAGCGCACGAAAAGGTCCTGCAGGTAGGCGAACGTCGTCACGTGGCCGGGCACGACCTCGTGGCTCACGAGCTGCTGGAACTCGGGCACGGAGATCTGGAGCGACGCGTTCAGCTCGTACGTGGCCTCGTACTCGGGCGAGCCGTCCGGCCCCCTCGCTTGGCCGAGGTAGTTCATCGAGCCCGAGAACCACGCGTTCTCGATCGCGAGGAACTTCACGTTCGCCCGGGGCACTCGGTGGAGCTCCTTCGGGAGGTACGGCAGGAGATTTTTCGCCGTCAGCGCGTCATAGTGCGCGATGAACGCGTCGCCGAGCGCCGGGATCGACTTGCCGGGCACGAGGCGCTCCATCCTCCAACCGTCCACGGCTTCGAGAAGCTGCTCGCCGCCGTTCGAGGGATGGCCGGCGGCCTTCAGGAGATCGGCGACTCGGCGGCGCTTCTCGTCCGGCTTCGAGGGCTCGGGGGGAGCGCCCGTGATCGTCTTCACGCAGCGCTCGTACGGCACCTCGGGCCCCTTCCCGGCGATCTCCATCGCGAGATCCCACATGACCTCGCTGCACAGGCCGAGGCCCTCGAGGTACGCCCCACGCAGGCCGCCGGTCTTTCGCCCGCCCGCGACCAGGCGCGCGATCGCTCCTTTGACGTCCACGGCGGCCACGTACGCCTCGATCGAGGACCCGTCCGGAGCCTTTGCGCCGACGCCGCCGTTCTCGCGGAGCTTCGCGGCCGCGGGATGCGTGTACGCCGCGGGCAGCGGCTCGTCCGAGAACCAGCAGTCCGCGATGAAGCGCCCCGTCCCGGAAGGGTTCATGACGTCGCCACCCCAGAGCGTGTCGATCCCGATGAGCGCTTCGGCGGTCGCGGCGTCGAGTCCCGTGAGCGGCATCGTCAGTCCTCCCGGACCCTGCGGGTCGAGTCGAACCAGAGGTATAGGCAGAGTCCGGTGAAGAAGAGGATCGAGACGCCTTGCGAGACGGCCTCGTTGCCGTAGAACGGCGTCCGGATCAGGTCCTCGCGGTACCACCCGAAGAGTCGCAGCGCGGCGCCGAAGACGCCGCCGAGCGCGCCGCCGGCCATCAGGCCCGAAGCGATCACGACGGCCCGCTCGCGCATCGTGCGACCGGCCGCCCGGCCCATCCGCTCGGACTTTTTCAGGACGAAGTGCGAAATCATCCCGCCGACGAGCGCCGGCGTGTTCAGCTCGAGGGGCAGGTACATCCCGAGGGCGAAGATCAGAGCCGGGACCCGCAGCATCTCCATGATGACCGCGATCGCAGCCCCCGTTCCGAACAGGAACCACGCGATGGGCTGCCGGTTCATGAACGTCTCGACGAGCACCTTCATGATCGAGGCCTGCGGCGCTGCGAGGACCTCGCGCGCGTCGCCGGGCGCGACCTCGCCGAACTGGTAGGCCTTCGCGAGAAGGACGATCGTGATCCCTACGGCGATCGCCGACGCGAGGACTCCCCAAAACTTCACGCGCTCCTGCGCGGCGGGCGTCGAGCCCAGCCAGTAGCCGGTCTTGAGGTCCGTGATCATCTGGCCGGACACGGAGAGCGCCGTGCAGACCATCCCGGCGAGCGCCATCACGAAGAACATGCCGGTCGTCCCCGAGACGCCGAACTTCAGGAGGATGACGGACGAGATGATGATCGTGAGCATCGTCATCCCCGAGACGGGGTTGCGGGCGATCGTCGCGATCGCGTTCGCCGCGACGGACGCGAAGAAGAACGAAAAGGCCAGCGCGAGGGCGAGGGCAATCAGGGCCGCGGTGAGCGTCGACCCGAGCGTCCCGAAGAAGGCTCCGACGGCCACCGCGGAAAGGACGGTGCCGAGCAGAATCGCGATCAGTGAAATGTCGCGATCCGTCCGCTCGGACGAGACGCCGGCGCCGCTCCGGAACGCCTTCGCGGCGATTCCGAACGAACCCGCGACGATCTTCAGCGACTTCAGGATCCCGAAGATCCCGGCCGTCGCGATCGCCCCGACGCCGACATACCGGACGTAGCCACGGTAGATCTGCTCGGCGGTCATCTGCGCGATCGGCTTCACGGCGGGATAGACCGCCTCGGGCAGATGTCGTCCGACCATCCAGACGAGCGGCACGAGGACGAAGTTCGAAAGAAACCCTCCCGCAATGAGGATCATCGAGGCGCGCAGGCCCATGACGTAACCGAGGCCGAGGATGAAGGCGACTGCGTCGAACTTGAGGATCACCTTCGCCTTCTCGGCCGCGTCCTTCATGACGGGCAGGAACTGGAAGTCGACGTACTCCTTCCAGACCTGGAAGGTCGTCACGAAGAAGTCGTAGATCCCCGAGATGACCGTCGCCTGCAGGAGGAGCTTCGCCTGCGAGCCGCCCTTCTCGCCCGTGACGAGGACCTCGGTGATCGCGGTCGCCTCGGGGAACGGGAACTGACCGTGCATCTCGCGCACGAAGTACCGGCGAAGCGGGATGATGAAGAGGACGCCGAAGCAGCCGCCGGCGAGGCAGATGAAGATCGTCTGGACAGGATGCGGGTGCAAGTTCAGAGCGTAGAGGGCCGGCAGCGTGAAGATCGCGCCCGCGACGACGCCGCCCGCGACGCCGCCGATCGTCGTGATGATCACGTTCTCGAGGAGGTGCGAGCGCCGGGCGTAGACGCGGGCAAGCCCGATCGCGAGGATCGAGATCGGGATCGCCGCCTCCATGACCTGCCCGACCTTGAGGCCCGAGTACGCCGAGGCGACCGTGAAGACGACGCAGAAGAACAGGCCCCACGCGACGGAACGGAACGTCGATTCCGGCGGGGTCTGCTCCGTGGCGACGACCGGAGCGTAGGCCTCGCCCGGCGCGAGCGGCAGGTAGGCGTTATCGGGCAGGGATTTCGAGTCCGGTGCGTCCATCGGTCCTCCGGTGCGCGGGATCTTGGCAGATCTGCCCCGAATGCCGCCTCCAGCATGGACACGCGCCGGCGCAGGGCTTACGTTCTCGGGGAGCATGAGCGCGGTCGTTCAGACGGGTCGGCACGTCTCGCACTACGAGGTCGGCGAGCTCCTGGGCTCGGGCGGCATGAGCGAGGTCTATCGAGCGACCGACCTGCGGCTCGGCAGGCGGGTCGCGCTGAAGTTCCTGAAGCCGATGGCCGACGTGGCGCTGAGGCAGCGAATCCGGCGCGAGGCCCAGGCCGCGTCCTCTCTGGACCACCCGAACATCTGCACGATCTTCGAGGTCGACGAGGCCGGCGAAGACGTCTTCATCGCGATGGCGTACTACGAGGGCGAGACGCTCGACCGCGTCCTCGCGCGCGGCCCGCTCGCGCCCGAGCGCGCGCTGAACATCGCGGCGCAGGCCGCGCGTGGCCTCGCCGCCGCGCACGAGGAGCTCATCATCCACCGGGACGTGAAGCCCGCGAACCTCATGCTGGCGCGAGGCGACACGGTCAAGATCCTCGACTTCGGCATTGCCCGGTTCCTCGGCGACCCGCGGGTGACGGACCACGGCTCGGTCGTCGGCTCGCCGGCGTACATGTCGCCGGAGCAGTTGCGCGACGAGCCGGTCGACCAGAGGACGGACATCTGGTCCCTCGGTGCCGTCCTCTACGAGATGCTCACGGGCACGCGGGCCTTTCCGGGCGACGGTGTGGCGGCCGCCGTCGCGTCCGTTCTGAGCACGCAGCCGGCGCGCGCGTCCGGCGTGCGGCCCGGCCTCCCTGGCCGCGTGGACGAGATCCTCGCGAAGGCGCTCGCGAAGGACAGGCGCCTGCGCTACGAGCGCATGGACGACATGGCGCGCGACCTCCTCGAGCTGCGATCCGCCCTCGACTCCGGCGCGATCACGCTGCGCCGTCCCGCGGCCGCGACCGTGTCGTCCGTCGCGGTCCTCCCGTTCGCGGACATGAGCCCGGATCGGGACCAGCAGTTCCTCTGCGACGGCGTCGCCGAGGAGATCCTGCGCGAGCTCGCGCGGATCCCCGAGCTCTACGTCGCCTCGCGCACCTCCGCGTTTCAGTACCGGAACCAGTCGGCCGACGTGCGCGAGATCGGAGCCCGGCTCAACGTCGGCGCGGTGCTCGAAGGGAGCGTGCGCCGATCGGGCGACCGCGTGCGGATTTCGGCCCAGCTCGTGAGCGTCGACAGCGGCTTCCGCCTCTGGTACGAGCGCTACGAGCGAGACATGAAGGACATCTTCGCGATCGAGGACGAGATCGCCGGGAAGATCGCGCAGGCGCTCAAGGTCACGCTCGTGGAGCGGGTCGAGGGCCCGGGTGAACGCACGTCCGCCGCCACCGAGGCGTACGAGCTCTTCCTGCAGGGGCGCCAGTTCTTCCACCAGCACCGGCGCAAGGCCTGCGAGATCGCCCTGCAGACGTTCACGCGCGCCCTCGAGCTGGACCCCGGCTTCGCGCGGGCGTACGCCGGCGTCGCCGAATGCCACGCGTTTCTCAAGCTCTACTTCGGCAGGGGAGAGGAAGCCGTCGCGGCCGCCGACGCCGCGAGTGCGAAGGCACTCGAGCTGGGTCCCGCTCTCTCCGACGCGCACGCCGCGCGCGGCCTTGCGCTCTTCCTCAAGAAGGATTTCGCTCAGGCGGAGGGCTTCCTGAGGAAGGCGATCGCCCTCGACCCGCGCCTCTACGACCCGCACTACATCTTCGGCCGGATGTGTTTTTCGCAGGGGCGCATGCCCGAGGCCGCCGAGCACTTCCGGGAGGCCTGCGTCCTCGTGCCGGAGGCCTACGACGCCTGGTACCTCCTCGGCATGTGTTACCGGCGGACGGGCGAGGCGGCCAAGGCGCGCAGCGCGGACCTCGAGTGCATCGAGGCCGCCAAGAAGCGCCTACGCTCGCACCCGGACGACACACGGGCGTGGACGATGGGTGCGTCCGTCCTCGCGGAGCTCGGCGAGCCCGAGCGTGCGGCCGAATGGGTCGCCCGCGCCCTCGCGGTGGATCGCGACGAGCCCATCATCGCGTACAACGCGGCCTGCGTGTACGCCGCCCTCGGGCGGCTCGACGAGGCCTTCGCGTGCCTCGAGGCCCCCGTCGGGCAGGGCTCGCTTCAAGTGGAGTGGGTCGCGAACGACCCGGACCTCGACCCGCTGCGTGCCGATCCGCGCTTCGAGACGCTCCTCGCGACGGCGCGCTCGAACTCCGCGAAGAGCCGCGGCGCCTAAGGCGCCGCGCGGCGATAGGTTCCGACGAGCTTTGCCTCCGCGAGGACGTGCCCGTCCATCGCGGTTTCGAGTCGCTGCTTCGTGAGCGAGACGGCCGAGAGCGGCGCGTCGAGCGCGTAGAGCCGGAACTCGTACCGGTGCTCGCCCGAGGGCGGGCAGGGTCCTCCCCAGCCGATCCCTCCGAAGTCGTTCGCGCCTTCCCCGGCGCCGGCAGGCAGCGTGCCGGGACGCAGCCCCTCGGGCAGCTCCGTCGTGCCGGCCGGGACGTTGATCAGCACCCAGTGCGTGAAGTTCCGCGCGTCGGGGTCGTCGCAGACGACGGCGAACGCCTTCGCCGCCGCGGGGGCGCCGGTCCACGCGAGTGGCGGGGAGACGTTTTCGCCGTCACACGCATGCCGCTTCGGGATTGCCGCCCCGGCCGCGAACGCGGGCGAGAAGAGCTTCATCCCGTGGCTCCTGTCCCTTGCGCATGCGATCGCCAGGAACAGGGCGAGAAGAAGGGCGACCGCCGCTCTCTTGGAGGCCATGGCACCTTCTACCCCGGCTCGCGCCCCCCGGGACTGATGCACCTGACTCCTCCGCGCGCCGGCCGGACGGCGCTATTTTGCCCTTGGAGGGGTGTCTATGTCTCGCTACCGGATCGCATGGCTTCCGGGAGACGGCGTCGGCGTGGAGGTCATGGAGGCGACGCGGCTCGTCCTCGACGCCGTGGGCCTGGACGCCGAGTACCCGCACGGCGACATCGGCTGGGAGTTCTGGTGCAAGGAGGGCGACGCGTTCCCGGCCCGGACGATCGAACTCCTCAGGAGCGTCGACGCGGCCATGTTCGGCGCGATCACCTCCAAGCCCTCGAAGGCGGCCCTCGACGAGCTGGCCCCGGAGCTGAGGGACAAGGGCCTCGTCTACCGCTCGCCCATCGTGCGGATGCGGCAGCTCTTCGACCTCTACGTCTGCCTGCGGCCGTGCAAGGCGTACCCGGGCAACCCGCTCAACTTCCGGGAAGGCCTCGACCTCGTCGTCTTCCGCGAGAACACCGAGGACCTGTACGCGGGCGTCGAGTTCTCCCCGGTTCCACCGGAGCTCTCGCAGACGCTCGCGAGGCTCGCGCCGGCCTTCGCGCCGTTCAAGGACCTCCGTCCGGACGACTACGCGCTCTCGTGCAAGATCAACACGCGCAGGGGCTCGGAACGCATCGTCCGTGCCGCCTTCGAGTTCGCGCGCACGAAAAGGCGGAGGAAGGTCACGATCGTCCACAAGGCGAACGTCGTCCGCGCCTCGGACGGCGTCTTCCTCGAGGAGGCCCGCAAGGTCGCGAAAGCCTTTCCGGAGATCACGGTCGACGAGGCGAACGTCGACGCGATCTGCATGTGGCTTCTCAAGAACCCGGCGAACTACGACGTTCTCGTCGCCCCGAACCTCTACGGCGACATCATCTCCGATCTCTGCGCCCAGATGGTCGGCGGCCTCGGGTTCGGCTGCTCGGGGAACATCGGGGCGAGACTCGCCGTGTTCGAGCCGACGCACGGCTCGGCGCCGAAGTACGCGGGGCAGAACAAGGTCAACCCCCTCGCGACGATCCTCGCCGCGAAGATGATGCTCGACTGGCTCGGCGAGAGCGCGATGGGCCGCGCCGTCGAGGCCGGTGTCGCGAGGGTCCTCGAAGAGGGAAAGGTCCGCACGTACGACATGGGCGGCCGCGCGACGTGCCTCGAGATGGGCGAGGCCGTCGTCCGGGCGCTGCCGAAAGACTGAGAGGAACGAGCATGAGACAGACGACCACCCCGGTCGCCGCCGGGGCCTGACATGGGCGCCACCGTCGTCGAGAAGATCCTCGCGCGCTCTTCGGGGAGAGACGCCGTGCGCGCGGGCGACGTCGTGGAGCCGCGCGTCGACCTCGCCATGTCGCACGAGAACGCGGCCCTCGTGATCAACCAGTTCCAGGAGATCCACCAAGGGACGGGCATTCTCGCGAAGCCCTGGGATCCCTCGCGAATCGCCATCATCTTCGACCACCGGGTCCCGGCCGAGTCGGCCAAGACGGCCACGAACCAGAAGAGAGTCCGCGCCTTCGTCGCCGAGCACGGAATCGGGAAGTTCCACGACATCCGGGGCGACGTCGGCGGCATCTGCCACCAGATCCTCCCGGAGCGCGGCTACGTACGACCCGGGATGGTCGTCGTCGGAACGGACTCGCACACGACGAGCCACGGGGCCCTCGGCGCGTTCGCGTTCGGGATCGGAGCGACGGAGATGGCGAGCGTTTGGGCCCTGGGCGCCGCCGTGAACGTCGAGGTCCCCGCGACGATCCGCGTCGAGGTGTCCGGGCGCTTCCCGGACCGTGTCGGCCCGAAGGACCTCATCCTCCACCTGATCGGCGTCCTCACGGCCCAGGGAGCGAATTTCCGCGTCCTCGAGTTCACCGGCGAGACGATCGCGCGCCTGTCCACCTCGGGCCGCCTCGTCCTGTGCAACATGTCCGTGGAGGCGGGCGCGACATCGGGCATCGTGCCGGCCGATGCGGAGACCGTGCGCTACCTGCGCGAGGAAGCCGGTGTCGCGGACCCGCTGGACCTTCAGACGGGCGATACCGATGCCTCCTTCGAACGGACGATCTCCGTGGACGTCTCGTCGCTCGAGCCCCTCGTCGCGTGCCCGCACACGGTCGACAACGTGAAACCCGTGACGGCCGTCGCGGGCAGGCCGGTCCAGCAGGTCGTGATCGGGTCGTGCACGAACGGGCGGCTCGACGATCTCGCCGAGGCCGCAGGCATCGTGAGAGGCCGCCACGTGGCGGAGGGGACGCGCATGCTCGTCTTCCCGGCTTCCGCGCGGATCTACGCCGAGGCGATGCGGCTCGGCTACCTCGCCGACTTCATGGCCGCCGGAGCCGTCGTCATGAACCCGGGCTGCGGACCGTGTCTCGGCGTGCACGAAGGGGCGCTCGGCGACGGCGAGACGGCGATCTCGACGACGAACAGGAACTTCAAGGGACGGATGGGGAACCCGGGCGCCGAGGTCTATCTCGCGTCGCCCGCCGTCGCGGCGGCGTCCGCCCTCACGGGCGTCATCACGGACCCGCGGAAGGAGCGCTGAGATGGCCCGCGCCAAGAAGGCCGAGATGGCCCGCGCCAGGAAAGCCGACACGGTCCGCGTCATTCTCAGCCTGGGCGACGACGTCTCGACGGACGTCATCTACCCGGGCCGCTACATGGCGACCGTCCTCCCGTCGGAGACCCCCGCGTTCGCGTTCGCGGACCACGCCGCCTTCCAGGCCGCCGTGAAGGCGAAGGCCGTCCCGCCGGGCTCCGTCATCGCCGCGGGGAACAACTTCGGCTGTGGCTCCTCGCGTGAACAGGCGGCGTCCTGCCTCAAGGGGCTGGACGTCGTCGTCGTCGCGAAGGGCTTCGCGCGCATCTTCCTGCAGAACGCGATCAACCTCGGGCTCCGGCTGGTCGTTGCGCCCGGATTCGCGGCGGACGAAGGCGACGAGATCGTGTTCGACGGCGGCTGCGTCGAGAACCGCACGAAGCGGACCGCGTTCGACGTCACCCCGCTCCCGAGCGCGCGGCAGGCGATCATCGACGCGGGCGGCCTGATTCCCTATACGCGGACGAGGCTGCTCAGCGCGCGGGCAGGAGCCTGAGGAGCCGCGGGCGCGCGCTCAGTCGGTGCCCCCTGCGCTCTCGCGCACCGGCGCGTCGGAAGGGTCCGTCACGAGAACGCCCCGGGGCGCTTCGGCATAGAGGCCTTCGAGGATGTCGCGGTAGCGTTCCTCGACGACCCGGCGACGGACCTTGAGGCTCGGCGTCAGCTCGCCCGTCTCGACCTTCAGCTCCGCAGGCAGGATCGCCCAGCGGCGGATGGCCTCGTGCCGCGCCAAGGTCGCGTTCACGTGCTCGACGTGCCGGCTGATGAGCTCGACGACCCGGGCGTCGCACACGAGATCCGCGTAGGACGCGTCGCGAATCCCCGCGGCGCGCGCCCACACGAGAAGCTCCTCTTCGGCCAGGGTGATCAGCGCCGTGCAGAAGCGGCGTCCTTCGCCGTGAAGGAGGACCTGGGCGATCAGGGCCGTCTCGAGCTTCAGCCTTCCTTCGACGTGCTGCGGCGCGACGAACTTCCCTCCCGACGTCTTGATGAGGTCCTTCTTGCGATCGGTGATCGTGAGATGGCCGGCGGCATCGAGGGCGCCGATGTCACCGGTGTGAAGCCAGCCATCGGCGTCCAGCGCGCGGGCCGTCTCGTCCGGGAGCCCGTAGTAGCCGCGCATGATCCCGCGCCCACGAAGGAGAATCTCGCCGTCTCCCGCGAACGAAATCTCCATGCCGGGGATCGGGATGCCGACGGTGCCCCAGCGGTTCCGATCCGGAAGGTTGGACACCGTCATCGCGGTCGATTCGGAGAGGCCGTAGCCCTCGAGAATCGTGATTTCCAGCGCGGCGAAGAAGGCGGTGAGCTCCCGTGCGAGGGCGACGCTGCCGCAGATGAAAAAGCGAAGGCGCCCGCCGAAACGACGGCGGACCTTTTCGAAGACGAGGACGTCCGCGAGGCGCCGCTGCGTTTCGAGGAAGACCCCGAGGCGCCGGCCATCCCGCCGGCGCTGTGCGACCTCCGCGCCGATGCCGAGGGCCCACCGGAAGATCGCGGCTCTGGCCTTTCCGCCCGCGAGAGCCTGCTCGAGGATCTTCGCGTGCACCCTCTCGAAGATGCGCGGGACGACGCAGACGAACGTGGGCTTCACGACCGCGAGGTTCGCCGCGATGCGGTCGGGGCGGCCGTCGACGGCCGTGGGGAAGCCCAAGCCGATCCCGAGGGTGACGCAGACCTTGCCGAAGACGTGCGCGAGAGGGAGCCAGAGATACTGCAGGTCGGAAGGACCGAGGAGACCCAGCGAGCCGATCGACTCGACCTCGAAGAGCCAGCAGTCGTGTGGCAGCTCGACGCCCTTCGGGCGGCCCGTGGTCCCTGACGTGTAGATGAGCGTGGCGAGGTCGGACGGCCCGGCGGCGCCTTCGGCTGCGTCGAACCTGCCGGGATGCGCCGCGTCCCACGCGCGGCCGAAGGCCGCGAGGTCGAGGAGAGACATCGCGCCGCCCGGCAGACCCGCCGACGCGTCGAACAGGACGAGGTGGCGCAGGCCGTGGAGCTCGCCTTTGCGGCTGAGAATCCGCCTGGCCTGCGCGGCGTCTTCGGCGAAGACGATCGCGGCCGACGAATGGGACAGGATGAAAGAAGTGTCTTCCTCGGTCGAGACGGGATACACGGTGGCGGTCACGCCGCCCGCGCAGGCGACGGCGAGATCCGCGAGGATCCACTCGAGGCGCGTGGCCGAGACGATGGCCACGCGATCACCCGCCTGGACTCCGAGGGAGAGGAGCCCGCAGGCGAGCTCGCGCACGCGCGACGCCGTCTCGCGCCACGTCAGGCTCTTCCAGGCCCCGTTCTCGGGCCAAAGGAACGCGGCGGCGTCCGGCGTCGCCCTCACGCGGGCGAAGAGAAGATCCGGGATCGAGCGGTACGGGGTCGTCCTCACGGCGGACGGCGAGTCTATCGAGTCCGAGTGCGGTGGTCCGGGCACGCCGCCGCCGGGTTCGGATGTCCAGCCCGAGCCGGTCGCGTGGCATGATCTCGAGTCTCAATGGAGGTGCTCGTGATTGCGTTCCGCCGCCTCGTCGTCGCCGGCGCTCTTGCCGCGCTGCCCGCCGCGGGCCAGCAGAAGAACGCGCCGCCGGCGCCTCCGAAGTACCCCGATTACCCGAGCGAGACGCCGGACACGTTCACGCCGACGTACGACGGCTGGGATTACGTCCGGCGCGAGGTCGAGATTCCGATGCGCGACGGCGTGAAGCTGCACACGGTGATCCTCGTCCCCAAGGGCTCGAAGAACACGCCGATGCTCCTGACGCGCACGCCCTACGACGCCGACCAGCTCACGAAGCGCAACGACAGCGCGCACCTCGGGATGGCGCTGGACGGCTACGACAATCCGGTCGAGACCGTCGTCGAGGGAGGGTACATCCGCGTCGTGCAGGACGTGCGCGGCAAGCATCACTCCGAGGGCGACTACGTCATGAACCGGCCGCTCCACGGCCCGCAGAACCCCACGCCCGTCGACCACGCGACGGACACGTGGGACACGATCGAGTGGCTCGTGAAGAACGTTGCCGAGTCGAACGGAAAGGTCGGCATTCTCGGCATCTCGTACGACGGCTTCACGCCCCTCATGGCGCTCGTGAACCCGCATCCCGCGCTCAAGGTCTCCGTCCCGATGAACCCGATGGTGGACGGCTGGCGCGGTGACGACTGGTTCCACAACGGCGCATTCCGCCAGAACAATCTCGCCTACTTCTACGAGCAGGAGGCGACGCGCAAGGGCGAGGCGAAGTGGTGGACGAGTCACTTCGACGACTACGAGGCGTTCCTGGAGGCGGGGTCGGCCGGCGCGCTCGCGAAACGCCGCGGCCTCGAGCAGCTCGGGATGTGGAGGAAGGTCGCCGCGCATCCCGCCTACGACGCGTTCTGGCAGGACCAGGCGATGGACCGGGTCCTCGCGGCGCAGCCGCTCAAAGTTCCCGTCATGCTCGTCCACAGCCTCTGGGACCAGGAGGACATCTACGGCGCGCCCGCCGTCTACAGGGCGCTCGAGCCGAAGGACGTGAAAAACGACATGGTCTTCCTCGTCCTCGGGCCGTGGTACCACGGGCAGGAGATCCGCGAGGGGAGCGCGCTCGGACCGGTGCGCTTCTCGAGCGACACGGCGCTCACGTTCCGCCGCGAGATCCTCCGCCCGTTCCTCGACCGTTACCTCAAGGAGGACGCGCCGAAGACCGACGTCGCGCCCGTCATGGCGTTCGAGACGGGTACGAACACGTGGCGCCGGCTGAACTCGTGGCCTTCCGGCTGCGCCGCGGGCTGCCTGCCCAAGGGAACGCCCTTTTACCTCCGCGCGAACGGCAAGGCCGGCTTCGAGCCGCCGAAGGCGGACGACGCGCGGTACGACGAGTACGTCTCGGATCCCGCCAAGCCGGTCCCGTTCCACGGACGGCCCTATCCCGAGGCGGGCTGGGGCGAAAACCGCCAGTGGCGCGAGTGGCTCACGAGCGACCAGCGCGAGGCGGCGACGCGCACGGACGTTCTCGTCTACGCGACGGACGTCCTGACGTCACCAATCAAGATCGCGGGCGAGCCGCTCGTGAACCTCGTCGCCTCCACGAGCGGTACGGACTCGGACTGGGTCGTCAAGCTCATCGACGTCTACCCGCCCGAGGTCCCTCTCCAGCCCCCGATGGGCGGGTACCAGCTCGCGGTGGCCATGGACATCTTCCGTGGCCGGTACCGCGAGAGTCTCGAGACGCCGAAGGCGCTCGAGAGCGGAAGGCCTCTCCTCTACAAATTCGCGCTCCCGACGACGAACCACGTCTTCCTTCCGGGCCACCGCATCATGGTGCAGGTGCAGTCGAGCTGGTTCCCGCTCTACGACCGCAACCCGCAGACGTTCGTCCCGAGCATCTTCTGGGCGAAGCCCGGCGACTACGTGAAAGCGACGCAGCGCGTGTACCACGCGCCCGCTCAGGCGAGCTTCGTCGAGCTGCCGGTCGTGGCGGCGCCGTAGAGGGTTGCGGTGAGACCCGGGATCCCGATTCTCGTCGCGCTCGTTGCGGCCCTTCCCTGGCGGGCACTCTCCTCCGAGCCCGCGAGGACTCCCGCCCCGGCGGGGCCGGTGCCCGTCCCGTACCCGAACGTCGTGTCCGCGACGGCGCGCGATGCGGCGGGCGGCCTCGCCACGGGCAAGCGCATTCACAAGCCGTTCGCCCCGTCGGCGTTCGACAGGAAGATCCGCCTCGCGGACGGCCGGGTCTTTCTCTCGAACAGCCGGACGGGCGAGGTCGTCTTCGGCGACGGGACCGAAGGGAAGCGGCCCCCGACGGGCGAGGTTCCCCCTGACGGAAAGTACCGGACCGGCGGCGGGGCCGCGGGAGACGTCGAGGTCAGGGCCGGCCGGATCGTGACGCCGGTGCCGACGCCCGCGGTAGCGAAGGCGCCGGCAAGGACGCGCTGACGTGAGGCGGCGGGCGATTCGTCGAGCACGACGGTGACCGAAGAGCGCTGGCCGGCCCTGCCGTACGAAGCGTGGAAGGATACGTACGCCACGCTACACATGTGGACGCAGATCGTCGGGAAGGTCGCGCTCGCGCTCGCGCCGCCGCTGAACCATTCTTGGGGGATTGCGCTGCAGGTAACCCCGCGCGGGCTCTCGACGCGGCGCCTGTCTCACGGGAGCCGCTCGTTCACGATGGAGTTCGACTTCGTCGGCCACCGGCTCGTGATCCGGACGTCGGAGAGCCGCGAGGAGTCGCTCCGCCTCGAGCCACGGACGGTCGCAGACTTCTACGCGGCGGTCATGGCGCTGCTGTCCGACATGGGGCTCGGCGTCAAGATCTGGCCGGTGCCCGTCGAGATTCCGTCGCCGATCCGCTTCGACGAGGACACCGTGCACGACGCGTACGACCTCGAGTCCGTGGCTAGGTTCTGGCGGATCCTCGGGCAGGTCGAGCACGTGCTCACGCGCTCGGGCTGCGCCTTCGTCGGCAAGTGCAGCCCATCGCACTTCTTCTGGGGCGGCTTCGACCTCGCCGCCACGCGCTTTTCCGGCCGGAGAGCCCCTCCCCGGGAAGGGCCGGCGTTCATGCGCGAGGCCTATTCCCACGAGGTCATCAGCCACGGCTTCTGGCCGGGCAGCGGACCGGTCCTGGAGCCGGCGTTCTACGCGTACGCCGTGCCGGAGCCAAACGGGTTCCGGGACGCGCGGGTCGCGCCGGACGCCGCCTTCTACCACCGCGAGCTCGGTGAGTTCATCCTCCCGTACGAGGCCGTCCGCACGGCCGATGCGCCCGAGGCCGCGATCCGTGCGTTCGTGGAGTCGACCTATGAACGCGGCGCCGACCTCGCGGGGTGGGACCGTGCGGTGCTCGAGGCACGCGACCGCGGCAAGAGCGCCGGTATGGAGGGCTGACGGATCGGGAGGGGGGTCGCATGGCGATCAGGACCGTGAAGCGTTTCTTCAAGGCGAGGCCGACTCTGGAAGGCGCCGGCGTGCATCTTCACCGCGCCTTCGGGTTCGGGACGACGTCCGACACCGACCCGTTCCTGCTCCTGGACGATTTCCGGAACGAGCGTCCGGAGGACTACCGCGCGGGCTTTCCGTGGCATCCCCACCGCGGGATCGAGACGATCACGTACGTTCTCGCGGGCACCGTGGAGCACGGCGACAGCATGGGAAACAAGGGCACGATCGGCGCCGGCGACATCCAGTGGATGACGGCCGGCCGCGGGATCATCCACCAGGAGATGCCGAGGGGAGACCCCAATGGGCGCATGCACGGGTTCCAGCTCTGGGCGAACCTCCCCTCGTCGCTGAAGATGACCCAGCCGCGCTACCAGGACGTGAAGGCCGGCGACGTGCCGCTCGTCGTGGACGACGACGGGACCGAGGTGCGCGTCGTCTGCGGGAGCTACCACGGGACGGGCGGACCCGTCGAAGACGTGGCGGCGAAGCCCGTCTATCTCGACGTCTCGGTTCCGGCGGGAAGGAGAAAGACCCTGCCGGTCGAGACGACGAGCAACGCCTTCGCCTACGTCTTCGCGGGCAGCGGGACATTCCGCAATTCGTCGCGGCCCCTCGCGGTTCCCGCCGAGCCGACCTTGCATGCGGACAATCGCTCGCTCGTGCTCTTCGACCGGGGGGACGAGGTGGAGCTCCAGGCCGGCGACGAAGGGATCCGCTTTCTCCTGATCTCCGGTCAGCCGCTCGAGGAGCCCGTGGCCTGGTACGGTCCCGTCGTCATGAACACGCAGGAGGAACTGCGGCACGCGTTCCAGCAGCTCGAGGACGGAACGTTTCTCCGGGCCGACGCGCGGCGCTGACCGGCGCCCAGGAGGACTCATGAAGATCCCGAGATCCTGCGCCCACATCGCGAGCCTGAAATCCGTCGTCGGCCCGAAGAAACGCGAGTGCGAGGAGTGCGTGCCGATCGGCTCGCGCTGGGTCCATCTGCGCACCTGCCAGACCTGCGGCGGCACGCGCTGCTGCGACTCCTCGCCGAACCAGCACGCGTCGAAGCACGCGAGAAGTTCGGGCCACCCGGTCGTCTGCTCGGCCGAGCCCGGCGAGAGCTGGCTCTACTGTTACCCGGACGACGACCTCGTGGAGACCTGAAAGACGCCGTGCGGGCGGAGGTGACGCGTCCGCGCACCGTGGGGCCTCCACTGGTAGCGCGCGAGGGAGATACGCCCGCGGCGGTCGAAGCGGACCTTCTCCTTCTCGAGCATGAGTCGCTGGAGAAGATGGTGCTCGGAGCCGTCGCGGCGCGGGCTGACCTCGCCCTTGGCGTTCACGACGCGGTGCCATGGGACCGGGCTCCGGTCGGGCAGGGCGTGGAGCGCGTAGCCCGCGAGTCGCGCGTGATTCGGCAGGCCGGCGAGCCGCGCGACCTGCCCATACGTCGCGACGCGCCCGCGCGGGATCGCGAGGACGACGGCGTAGATCCTCTGGTACGACGTCAGGACGCCGATCCTCTTCTCGGGCGTTTCAGCCCTTCTTGCCGCCCTTGGCCCGGGGCTTCGGAGCGGGCTTCTCCTCTTCCTTCACGTCGCCGATGACGGTCTTGACGGGGCAGAACGAGAAGATCGGGCACTTCTTGCAGCCGACGGCGAGGGCAACGGGACAGAGAGTCATGGGAACTCCTCGGGCGCGGAACGCGCCCCGGGGCAGCCTACACCCGGCGCTCGCCCGCGAGCGGTGACGATGGGATCGCGGGGCCGGGCGCGGCGATCCGCTCGGCCATCCCCCGGAAGATGATGGCGTGCACGGGTATCAGGGCGTACCAGTAGAGGCGCCCCCAAAATCCGGAAGGATGGAAGTCTGCGCGCTGGGTCAGGACGCTTCCGCCCCCGGCCCGCGGCGCCGTTTCGAAGGTGAGACGCGCCTGCCCCGGCAGCTTCATCTCGGCGCGCAGCTCGAGGAGCCGGCCTTCCTCGTACCGCTCGACACGCCAGAAGTCGACCGGGTCGCCGACCCGGAGCGTCTCGCCGTCGGGGCGGCCTCGCCGCAGGCCGACGCCGCCCGCGATGCGGTCGAGCGCGCCGCGCAGCTCCCACAGCCCATTCGCGTAGTACCAGCC
>JBAUSZ010000280.1:0-19865 GCA_049581965.1 Thermoanaerobaculia bacterium
GCGCCGGGGTCGGTAAAAAGCCGCGACTCGGGGGCGAGGATCGCCGAGAGGGGAGGGATGCGGCCCAGGCGGGCCCGATCGAGCCAGGCGTCGACGGTGACGCGCGGTCCCGACCGCTTCGGCGCGCTCGCGGCGCCGGCCTTCTTCTCCTCGCGGACGTCGAGAGTGTCGGGCTCGAGCCGGCCGTCGGCGTCGATGCGGCACCAGGCCAGATCCTCGGCGAGGCCCTCGTCCAGCCAGGCGGGGACCTTCTCGCCGAGGACGTTTCGCGAGAGAAGGTGCGTCAGCTCGTGAACGAGGAAGAGGCGCGTTTCGAGGGGGTCGCGGCCCAGCGCGAACGCCGCGAGGCCGCCGCCCGCGTGGCCGCGGGTCCCCCGCATCGAGCTGCCGTCGCCCTGGGCGAAGGCGCGATAGCGCGCGTCGCTCGAGTAGATGACGACCGCCTGGTCGGCGCCGGGTGCGGCTGCGAGCCCATAGCGCGCCGTGTAGGCCTCGGCGAGGTTTCGCGCCACGGAGTCGAGCCCCGCGAGTTCGCCCACGGCCACGTCCGTCACGAGTCGCCAGGGTCCCAGGAGCGCCTCGCGCCCGAGAGGGCGCATCGCGTTGAAGGCCTTCGCGAGCCGCGCGGCGTCGGGCGTCTTCGGAGGTGGCGTTGCCTCGAGGGCGGCGAGGAGCGGGAGGAGCGCGAGAACCCCGGCCATTGCGCCTCAGCGTACGAGAGTCGGATCCGAAGCCGAAGCGGAAAGGCCGGCGGCCTGCGGGAGGGCGTGCCGCGAAGTGAGCCGCGTGAAACGGGACCGCTTTCCCTTTTCCCGCAGGAGGAACAGCTTTTCCCGCGAGCGGGCGACGTAAGTTGAGTCACGAGAATGGCTTGACCACTCCTCTACCGGCGGAATCTGAGGCGGTCTGAAAGAAGTTTATGTGGTTTAAGTAGATCATCACTATCAACTAATGGTTCCTACGAGACTTCGAGCTGGACTGCTTTTGAAGGGCCAGGCAACCGGGCGGGATTTTCCGCTTGACAGGCCCCCTTTTGTGACAGAATTCGCCCAGGTTCACCTGGGAGCACCCGAGGGTGTATCGGGCGAAGCTCCTCACCGGAGAGAGGTCCTCATGGCTGCGTGGGACCCAACGGACGGAATGCAGCCCGCATTTGCGGGAGTTGGGGCCTTGCCCGAGGTGGCGGTCCTGCGTGCCGTTCTCTCCGACGAGCTCCCGGCCGGCGACGACGTCGCGTCCGAGGCCGCGGGCACGACGCCGGGCGAGTGGGACTGGAACGCGCTCAACAACGTCCTGCGTCCGAAGCTCGTGAGCCTCGCGATGCGGAAGTACCGCTTCAGCCGCGAGGAAGCGGAAGACGCGGTGCAGACCGTCTACATGCGCGTCCTCGCCCGCGACCCGCGCGTGAAGGACCCAATCGGCTACGTGAAGATCGCGTTCCTCAACACGTGCCTGAACATCGCGACGTCGCGTGAGCGGCGCACGGAGCAGATCCCCGAGGAGATGGACGTCGCCGATCCGGCGTGCGAGAAGGTCACGGCGCGCCTCGAGGCCGTACGCATGGTCAACAAGGCCATTCGCAGCGCGGGCCCGAAGTGCAAGCGCATCGTCCGGCTCTACTTCGGCCAGGAATACAGCCTCGCCGAGATGACGAAGGCGACGGGCTACTCGCAGAAGACCGTGTGGAAGCGCATCTGGGGCTGCCTCGAGAAGATGCGAAGGGTGCTCGCGTGAGCGCGGAATTCCAGGCCCTCGCCGCGTGCCCCGAGCACTGGCAGCTCTTCGAGCTCGTGACCGAGGGCTCGACGGAGCTGAACGCGCACGTGAAGGCGCACGTCGAGTCGGGCTGCGCTTCCTGCAACGCACGGCTCGAGGACATCCAGACGCTCGAGCGCGCGCGCATCATGAAGGACGAGTTCGACGCGTTCTTCGACGAGCTGCCGGGCGACGACGCGCCGACCGAGGAGCGCGAGAAGTTCCTCTCGCAGTTCAAGCGCAACACCCGCCCCTCGGACCGCCTCGGGCGCCTGTCGTTCGACGGGCGGCAGATCGCGGCCGAGATCGTCAAGGTCGCGGGAGAGCAGGGGATCGAAGCCACCAGGAAACGCCTCGATGCGATCGAGAGCGATCCCGCCCGCGGCTACGCTCTGTTGTATGCGGCGCAGCTGGCGATGCCGAAAGTCTCGAGCAACCCGGCGCTGTACGTCGAGCTCGCGAAGGCACTCGCCTCCGCCTCTCGCAGCCTCCCGTTCCTGAAGGAGAAGGGTCCTGCACAGCCGGTGTGTCGTGAGCAGGTGATGGGCGAGGCGCAGTTGCTGGAGGCGGGTTCACTGAACATGCTCGGCCGATCGAAGGAAGCGGTCGTAGCAGCCCGCCAAGCCCGCATCAGTTTCATTGAGGCCGGCGAAGATAGTTTCGCTCTCGCACTAGCAGACTATTTTGAAGGGTCGGCTGAGAGCTGGCTCGGGAACTACGCCGCCGCCTGGAAATCGCTGCGGTCTTCGCTTGGCGAGTTCCAGCTTTATGGACAGACGAATTGGGCAGGCAGGGCCGAGGCCGCCCTCGGGACGCTCCTCCAGCACCGGAATCGCAACGAGTCCGCGCTGACATTCTTCGACGCGGCGCTCACCGACCTGCACCCGGTGCAGGATGAGGTCGTCTACGCCATCACGCTCTCAAATAGGGCTTTCTCGCTTCTGCTCCTTCGCAGAGTCGAAGCGGCGAAAGCGACCTACGCCAAGGCGCTCGGCTTTGCGCGGCGTCTCGGCATGACGACTATCCTCTTCTCGATCAGGTATGGCTTGGCTTCGATCGACCTCCTCAGGGGCCAGACGTTCAAAGCCTTTCATGCCTTCGAGAAGATTTCGATTGACGCAAGGGAGGCAAACCTGGATCAGCGGGTTCTCACCGCTGAACTGCGCGTAGCCGAGTGCCTCGGCCGCCTCGGAAAGCGCGAAGAAATGTTGACGCGAGTCCGGGCGCTGCGCAGGGAGATCCCTGAGGTCTCTATCGAATTCGAGGCACCGTTGCGCGAGCTCTTCAATCAAGCCGACACGGCTGATGTCAGTAGCGAACTGGTTGCGCACGTTGTCGAATACTTTGAAGCGAGAGACCGCGGCGTTCAAAAGGGGTACAAGCCGTTCCGCCTGGAGGCGAACGGGAACTGATCTTTCTCTAGGCAACGTTCATTAGACAGAGGGCGGGGTGCCATGAATCGGCTACCTCAAATAAATCTTTTCGAAAGGGGGGTCAAAGGTGTGCCCCCGTCTGTCCGTATATATAGCCCACGGTTAGATGGCCCAGAAGCATTCAATTCTTGGCCACTAACGACTAGTAGGTCTGAGGAGGACTAATGTTCGACTTCCTGTGTTTCTTTTGGGATTATTGGTCTGGCGCAAGCCCAATAGTCGGCTAATTAGCTACCACATTTCCGCCAATTTGACCGGTTGACCCGGCCTTCTGTAGCGTGTTTTCGCGCGTACAAACGCGCGTTTTGGTGTTTTTGGAGGGAGAGGCCGCTGGGCAGGGTGATTGCCCGCGCCCACCTTATCCGCAGCAAACTGGCGATTCGGGCCTCCTACTGACGGGAGTTAGTAGCAGAGCCGGGAGGAGTGCCGGGCCGACGCCCGGATTGACCCCCCCTCCCGATGCGAAAAAACAGCCTGTTTCGGGGCTCTTGCCTTCGGACTAGAGTCCGGCTCGTGTCCGCCAGCAGCCGGCCGTGCACGGGTTTCGAGGTCGCCGAGTTCCTCGTCCTCGACCAGAAGTTGGTGCACAAGCTCGTCGCTCTCGCCCACTCGCGCTTCGGGATCGACGACTGCGACGCCGAGGATCTCGTGCAGGAGACCGCTCTCGAGATCGCCCGCAGCCCCGCGCTCATCGCTTCGCCGGAGGGCTACGCCTTCTAGGTCTTCCACAACCGCTGCGCGCGCTTCGCCGAGAAGCGGGCGAAGGCGAGCGCGGTCTTCGTGGGGGCGGGCGACCGGGACCCGGCCCCGGCCGTCGAGGAAAAGCTCGCCGAGAAGGCGATGGTGCGCTGTGCCTTCGCGCGCATCTCGCCGACCTGCCGGAACCTCCTGACGAGCTACTACGTCGAGGGCGCGAGCCTGAGGGAGACGGCCGCACGCACGGGCCACTCCTCTAAACAGGTGTGGAAGCGCCTGAGCGCGTGCCTGAGAAAGCTGAAGGAGACGATCGGAGCATGAACGCCATCCATCCCGACGAGGCGACCCTCCTGCACTCGGTTCTCGGCGAGCTGCCGGCGCGCCGAAAAGCCGGCCTCGAGCGGCACCTCGCCGGCTGCCGCGCGTGCCGCGAGGAACGCGAGGCGACGAAGCGTGTCCACACCCGGCTGTCCGACGCGGGCGATTCCCTCGCGTTCGCTCCGGGCGATCCGTTCGAGAGCCGGCCCGCCCCAATGGAAGAGAGCGGCGCGTCGGGTCGCAGGGCGGCGGCGATGGCGGCGGCGCTGGAGAGGCTGTCGAGCGCGAAGCAGCGTCTCCTCTTTGCGATCGCCGGAAACGCCTCGACGGCTGCGAACGAGCTGGACGTCCAGGATGGTGCGTGCCGCCTCGCGGCGGCCCATGTCCTCGAGGACGCGGCCGGGGCCGATCCTGCCGAGCGTTCCGCCGAGTTCGCCGCCGCGATGGCCGGGCGCGCGGTCGCGGGCGTCGAGGAGGCCGAGGTCGTCGTGCCCGCCGCCCAGCTCCGCGTCCTCGCGCATCTCGTCAGCGGAAACTGGCGGCTCCACTGCGGCCGCCCGGAGGACGCGGGGGTGGAGTTCGGCGCGGCGTGGTCCGCGCTCGCGGCGTTCGACGCGCCCGAGCATCTCGTCGCATGGGTCGAGATGGGCGAGTCGCTCCGCCGTTCCTACGGGGGGCGGGCCCCGGAGGGCCGGCTCCTCGCCGAGCGTGCGCTCGCGACGTTCGAGGGCTACGGACTCGGTCGGGGGGTCCTGCGGACCACGCACGCCCGCGCGGTCGCTCTCTACGCGGCGAGCCGTTTCCACGAGGCGCGCCGCGAGTTTCGCGCCGTAATGGCGTCGAAGGAGGCGACGGGCCTCGACCGCGCGCGCGCGGTGTCGGGTGCGGCTTTCTGCTTCGCGGCGCGGGGGCGGTTCCACGACGCCGCGAAGGAGTACCCGCGCGTCCGCAGGAAGCTGCGAGGGGAGGGGGCGGCGACGGAGCAGTACCTTCTCTTGGGAGAGATGAAGGCCTGCCTCGGGACGGCCGGCCGTTGGCGCGCGCCTCTGGGCGGCGGGCCGACTTTCGCACTCCCGGAGGCCGGCGGCGCGTTCCATGCGCGCGGGGTTGCGGCCGGGATCGTAAGGGCCGCGTCCGAGCGGGGGATCGACGCGGTGAAGGAGCGCCTCGAGGCGATCGAGAGCGACCCCGCCTGTGGGTACGCGTTGCTGCAGACGGCGCAACTGGCGATGCCGAAGGTCTCGAGCAACCCGGCGTTGTACGTCGATCTCGCGAAGGCCTTCGCCTCCGCCTCTCGCAGCCTCCCGTTCCTGAGCGACAAGGGTCCCGCCCAGCCGGTGTGTCGTGAGCAGGTGATGGGAGAGGCTGCTTTGATGGAGTCGAGTGCCCTGAACACACTCGGCAAGAGCGGTGAGGCTCGTGACGCGGTCCGCCGAGCGCGCATCAGTTTTGTCGACGGAAACGAGGACTCGTTTGCTCTCGCTCTTGCAGATTTCTTCGAAGGTTCGGCCGCGAGCTTCGAGGGTGACTTCGCTGGAGCTTGGCGTCTGCTGAGGCGGGCACACTCCGAGTTCCAGCTCTACGGGCAAGAGAACTGGACGGGCCGCGCGGAAGCAGCTCTCGGCACGCTTCTGCTGAACAGAGACAGAAACCAGTCAGCGCTCCATTTCTTTGATAGCGCTTTGAGAAGTCTCCATCCGGAACTCGACGGCGCCGCGTATATGTCGACGCTCGTAAACCGCGGAGGCTCGCTGCTTCTCTTGAATAGACTTGAGGCGGCTAAGGCAACGTACGCGAAGGCTCTCGCATTCGCGCGCCAGTTGGACTCGAAGATTGCGTTCTTAACCATCCGCTATGGCCTCGCATCCATCGAGCTCAAGCTGGGACAGTATCTCCGTGCGATGAACTCCTTCCAGAAGCTGAGCGACGACGCCCGGAGGGACGGGGTCGAGCAAAGGGCCCTCGCGGCAGACCTGAGGATTGCGGAGTGTGTCGGCCGTCTCGGAAAGCGCGACGAGATGCTCACCCGCGTTCGGGTGCTCCGTCGAATGGCGGATGGCGTTTCGATCGAGTGCGATCCGCCGCTTCGAGAGCTTTTAGCTCAAGCTGACTCGGCCGACGTAACGACCGAGTTGATCGCTCACGTTGTCGAGTCCCTCGAGGCGCGTGACCGCGGCGTTCGCGCGGGTCACAAGCCGTTTCGGCTCGTGAAGGGAGAATGACGGAGAGCCGCCCCCGCGGGCGCGCGCCTCAGCTGTCGACGAGCTTGTGCCCCGCCAGCGTCAGCGCCGCGATGGCCTGCTTGGCGTGAGTCCTCTTGACGAGGACGTAGTCCGTATCGAACGTCGAGATCGCGAAGAGACTGATCGCCGCCTCGGCGAGCGGCCTCGCGACCGACTCGAGGACGCCGATCGCGTCGAACGGAAAGGGGCCGTGGAGCTTCAGGAGGACCCAGCCGCGCTCGACCCGCAGGTCGACGCCGTCGAGTCCGGGCGGGAGCCGCCGCTCCTCGCAGATGATCGAGAGTTCGTCGGCCGTGCGCGTGATGGACGTGAACGCCCGGCCGGCCCAGGAGGGCAAGGCGGCCTTCGCGGGCAGACGGCAGATGGCGTAGGTGCCGGGAACCATGGAGAACTTCTGGCCGGACGTCATCCCTCACATGGTAAGGCCCCCGGCCGCGGGGCGCACCCCCGAGGCGACTCAGGCGCCGGGCACGGCCTCAGGCGGGCGGGGGCCCATGTGGTGCTTGATGATGTCGCCCTGCGCGATGAAGATCGTCTCCTCGCCGATGTTCGTCGCGAGGTCGCCGACCCGCTCGAGGTTCCTCGAGATGCCGATGATCTCCAGGCAGACGGTGATCAGCGCCGGGTTCTCGGCCATGTAGGTCAAGAGCTCGCGGATCATGGACTTGTTCTTCTCGTCGAGGATGTCGTCGCGCTTGCAAACCGCCAGCGCGAGATCTGCGTCGCGGCGGACGAAGGCGTCGAGTGCGTCTTGGAGCATCCCGCGCGCGATCTCGGCCATGTAGGGGATGTCAACCCACGGCTTGAACGGACGCGTCCTCGAGAGCCTCTCGGCGGCCTCGGCGATGTTGACGGCGTGATCGCCGATCCGCTCGAGGTCCGAGTTGATCTTGAGCGCCGAGACGAGAAGGCGCAGGTCGCCCGCAACGGGCTGCTGCGTCGCGAGGAGGTCGATTGCGCCCTCGTCGATCTTGATCTCCATCTGGTCGATCACCTTGTCGCCCTCGATCACGGCGCGGGCCTTGGCGGCGTCGCCCTCGACGAGGGCTTCGATCGCCGACGCGATCTGGCTCTCGGTCTGGGCGCCCATCGAGATGAGCTGGCGGCGCAGAGTCTCGAGCTGTCCGGAAAAATGCTCCTTCATGTCGTCTCCTCGAGGACGGGGGCTTCGCGCGGCGTCGTCGCCGGGAGCGAAACGGTGAACCGGCTGCCCTTGCCGGGCTCGGACTCCACGCGGATGGCTCCGCCGTGGAGGATCAGGATGTGCTTGACGATCGCGAGGCCGAGGCCGGTGCCCGGAACCGACTTCGCCCGCGAAGGGTCGACGCGGTAGAAGCGCTGGAAGATCCGGGCCTGTTCGGAGCGCGGAATCCCGATCCCGCGGTCCACGACATGGACGACGCAGGGCGCGAGGCCGTCGGGCCCGGGGGCGCCGCCCTCGGCGAGGACGTCGACGCGGGCGCCGGCCGGAGAGAATTTCACCGCGTTGTCGACGAGGTTCCGGAAGACCTGTGCGAGCCGGCGCCGATCGCCCGAAACGGCGAGAGCTTCTGGTGCCTCGACGAGCACCTGAACCCCGCGAGCATCTGCGGCGGACTGCAGATCGCGAACGACCGACGTCAGGAGCGACTTCATCGAGATGCGCTCGGGCTGAAGCGTGACGGCGCCCGACTCGATCTGCGAGAGGTCCGTGAGGTCGGAGACGAGGGCTTCCATCTCCGAGGACTGGCGCTCGAGGATGCCGAGGAGGCGCGCGATGTCCGGCGGAAGGGCGTCCTCTCCGGCGAGCGTCTCGACAGCGGCGCGGATGGCCGCAACGGGAGTCCGGAGCTCGTGCGAAACGTCCGAGACGAACCGTCGCCGCATCGTCTCGGTGTGCTCGCGCTCGGTCACGTCGCGCACGACTCCGATCGCCGCGGGTTCTCCGGACACCTCCAGGTGCGGGACGGCACGAACGGTCACCTCGAGCACCTTCTCGGGCGCCAGCTCGCCGCCGAAGCGCAGGACGGCCGAAGAGGGCGCCTGGCCGGCCGAGCCGGCCGCGATGCCGGCCTCGAACAGACGGAGCGCGTCGGGGTGGCGGACGAGATCGACGAGGGCGGCTCGTGGCGCGCCCGCGGGCACGTGGAAGAGCGAGAGCGCTGCGTAATTTGCGTCGAGGAGTGCGAGACGGCGGTCCACGACGACGAGGCCGACGGGAACCTGCTCGAAGACGGTCCGGGCGAGGAGGCGCGCCTTCTCGCTGCCTTCGCGCTCGGCCGATACGAGGCGCGCGAAGCGCGCGAGCGTGACGAAGACCTCCTGTGTCTCCTCCGAGCCTCCGTCTGGCGGCGCCGGGTGGCGGCCGGCGGCGGCCTCGGCGACGCCCGCGCGCACGCCCTCGAGATCGCGTGCGTGACGCTGCCGAATAATGGTGACGACGACCGCGACCACGAGGCCTGCAAGGACGGAGACCTGGAGGAGCGTCCGGCGGAAGGGAGCTTCGAGTGAGTCGAGCTCGCTCTGGCTAACCGCGAGCCGGACATAGCCGGCCGGATTCGCCTCCTCCCCGACGCGCCGGGCGAGGTAGATAAAAGGCTCGAGGACCGTGGCCGACTTCCGCTCGCCGAAGCCAATAATGTCCCGCCGCGCCGCGAGAATTTCCGGGCGCGAACCGTGGTTCTCGACCTTTCCGATCTGCTCGGGAGCGACGTCGCTGTCCGCGATCACGGTGCCGTCTCCCGCGATGAGCGTGAGGCGCGCCCCGGCCTGCCGCGCGATGAGGCGGACCCTGTCCGGCTCGGCCGCCCGGGCCCTGAGGTCCGCCTCGAATTCGGGCACGAGGCGGTCGAGCTTCAGGGCGAGCTCGCGCCGGTCGCGCTCGCGCACGGCGCCGTCGAGAACGCGCACCAGCACGAGGGCGAACAGAACACCCAGGACGAGGCCGGCGAGCGCGGGCAGCGCCGCGCGTCGGAAGAAGCTCATTTCGAGAACTTGTACCCCACGCCGACGACGGTCTCGATGACGTCTTCGCCGATCTTCCGGCGCAAGGAGCGGATGTGGACGTCCACCGTGCGCGTCTCGATGTCGGCCGCGTAGTCCCAGAGGCGCGAGAGGATGGTCTCGCGCGAGACGACGCGGCCTCCGCTCCGGATCAGGAGCCAGAGCAAATCGAACTCCTTCTTGGTGAGGTGGACCTGCTGGCCGCGAACCTCGACCGTGTGGCGGGCGCGGTCGATCTTGAGCCGCGGGTCTTCGTAGAGGTCGTCGGGAGACTCGGGAGAGGCCGAGCGGCGGAGGTGCGCCGCGATCCGGGCGAGAAACTCCTTCATCGAGAAGGGCTTCGTGACGTAGTCGTCTGCGCCGAGCTCGAAGCCGAGCAGCTTGTCGCGCTCCTCGGCGCGGGCCGTGAGCATGAGGATCGGGATACGCCGCGTCTCCTCGTGCTTCCTGAGCTCGCGGCAGATCGTGAGGCCGTCCACGTCGGGGAGGTTCAGGTCCAGGATGATGAGGTCCGGCGGACGTACGAGGAGCTCGTCCATCGCAACGAGGCCTCCCGCGAAGCGCTCGACTTCGTAGCGCCCGTCTTTCTTGAGGTTGTACGTGAGCGTGAAAGCGAGATCGTCATCGTCCTCGACGACCGCGATCCGGTAGCGCGTCGGGCCGGGCGTGGCGCCAGCCGCGTCGCGTGGAGGAGCGGGGCGGGTCCTGGCAGTCATCCGAACCTCCCCGTGATGTAGTCCTCCGTGGTTTTCTGCCGGGGTTTCGTGAAGATCGTCTCGGTCTTGTCGAACTCGATGAGCTTGCCGAGCATGAAAAAGCCCGTCTCGTCCGAGACACGCGCGGCCTGCTGCATGTTGTGCGTCACGATCACGATCGTGAAGCGCTCCTTGAGCTCGAAGATGAGCTCCTCGACCTTGCTCGTCGCGATGGGGTCGAGGGCCGAGCAGGGCTCGTCCATGAGGAGGATCTCGGGCTCGACCGCGATCGCACGCGCGATGCAGATGCGCTGCATCTGGCCGCCCGAGAGGCCGAGAGCGGAATCCTGGAGCCTGTCCTTGACTTCGTCCCAGAGGGCAGCGCCCCTGAGGGAGCGCTCGCACGCCTCCTCGAGGACGGCGTTGTTCGTGATGCCCTGGATCCTCAGGCCGTAGATGACGTTTTCGAAGATCGTCTTCGGGAACGGATTCGACTTCTGGAAGACCATCCCGAAGCGCTTGCGGATCTGCGTCACGTCCGTTCCGCGCTTGTAGATGTCCTCGCCGTGGATCGCGATCGTGCCCGTGATCCGCACGTCGTCGATGAGGTCGTTCATCCGGTTCAGGCATCTGAGGAGCGTGGACTTTCCGCAGCCAGAAGGCCCGATGAACGCCGTCACGGCGTTTTTCTTGCACGCGAGGTCGATGTCGAAGAGCGCCTGCTTCTCGCCGTAGAAGAGGCTCACTTTCCGGCAGGTGATGACGTCGGCGCGGGCCGCCAGGGACTCCCCGGACTGGTTGACGTGGGGCGCCTGCGTCCCGAGTCCCGTGCTGTTCTGCGTCATGAGCGTGTCCATTCTCTCGCGTCTTTCCTTCAGAAAGTGGAGGTCTTCAGCCTCTTGCGCAGGGCGTTGCGGATCACGATCGCCGTGAGGTTCAGGGCCACGACGATCACGAGGAGGAGGATCGTCGTCGTGTAGACCATGGGAATTGCCGCCTCGACATTCGGGCTCTGGAACCCGACGTCGTAGAGGTGGAAGCCGAGGTGCATGATCTTTCGCTCGAGGTGAAGGTACGGAAAGACCCCGTCGAGCGGCAGCGTCGGGGCGAGCTTGACGACGCCGACGATCATGAGGGGGGCGACCTCGCCCGTGCCGCGAGCCATCGCGAGGATGAGGCCCGTCAGGATGCCGGGTGCCGCAGCCGGGAGGACGACGCGCCAGGTCGTCTGCCACTTCGTCGCGCCGAGGGCGAGGGAGGCGTGGCGCATCCCGGCGGGAACGGCCGCGAGGGCTTCCTCGGTCGCGACGACGACGACGGGAACCGTGAGGATGGCGAGCGTGAGCGCGCACCAGATGATTCCGCCCGTCCCGAACGTCGGCGTCGGGAGCGCTTCGGGGAAGAAGAGCTGGTCGATCCGCCCTCCGATCCCGTAGACGAAGAAACCGAGGCCGAAAATGCCGAAGACGATCGAGGGAACGCCCGCGAGGTTGTTGACCGCGATCCGCACGAGGCGGACGAACCGGCCCTGCTTGGCGTACTCGCGGAGGTAGAGGGCCGCGATGACGCCGAAGGGGACGGAGACGGCAGTCATGAGGACGACCATGAGGACCGTCCCGAAGATGGCGGGGAAGATGCCTCCCTCCGTGTTCGATTCGCGTGGCTCGTCTAAGATGAACTCCCTGAGGCGCGAAAGATAGACGCCGATCTTGGTCAGAAGGGACGCCGCGTTCGGCTGGACGATCCGCACGATGTCGCGGAGCGGAACCGCCTTGCTCCTGCCGTCCGCGTCGACGAACGTGGCAGTCGTCGCGGAGAGCTCTTTTCGCTGCCCCTCGAGGCGCTCACGCAAATCCTCGTAGCGGCGCTTGAGCTCGGCTTGGCGCGCGGCGCTCGCGACGCGGAGCCGGTCGAGGTCGGGAGACTGCTTCAGCTCCGCCCGCCGGACGGACAGACGTTCGCGCTCGAGGGATGCGTTGATCGCGCCGACCTCTTTCTTCTCCGTCTCGCGGAGCGCCTCGTAGGCCGGCCGGATCCGCGCCTGCTCGGTCGAGAGCCGGGCAAGGCCCGCGGCGTCGGCGCCGCCGATCGTCTCGTCCCCGCGGCTGACCTCCTTGAGAAAGCCGTGGAAGTTCCCGTATTCCTGGCGCTCTAGGAGCAGGGCGTTCGGCGGCGTCTCTCGCTTCGCGATCTCCTTCTCGTCGATCCAGCGGAAGTCGAGGCCGTTGAGGTCGCGGTTTGCGATCTTGACGCGGATACGCTGAGCGCCGTCCTTCGCATCGGGCACGGGCTCCCGCGTCAGGATCTCGCCGAGAACGCGCTTGCCGTCCTTCGTCTCGATCAGGACGAGCGGGCTCGGCCAGAAGATGCCCAGGCCGCGAACCGCCACGAGCGCGAGCAGCCCGAAGATGAGGATGAGGGACGCGGCGAGGCCGGAGCCCGTGAGCCAGATCATGGGCTCGCCCTTCCGGAAGAAGAAGTCCACCGCCTTCGAGCGGGCGGGGGCTGCGGGGATGGGGCTCTCGTGCGTGACGGCCGACATCAGATCACCGTGTACTTCTTGCGGAGGCGCTGGCGGAGCATCTCCGCGAGTGTGTTCACGACGAACGTGAGGAGGAAGAGGAGGAGCGCCGCGAGGAAGAGAACGCGGTAGAGCGTCCCGCCCTCCGGCGCCTCGGGAATCTCGACCGCGATGTTCGCGGCGAGCGTCCGCATCCCGTTGAAGATGTTCCAGTCGAGGATGGGCGTGTTGCCGGTCGCCATGAGGACGATCATCGTCTCGCCCACGGCGCGCCCGAACCCGACCATGAGGGCGGAGAAGATGCCGGCCGAGGCCGTCGGGAGAATCACGCGGACGGCGGTCTGCCACGGCGAGGCTCCCAAGGCGAGCGACGCGGCCTTGAGGTGCTCGGGAACGCTCGAGAGCGCGTCCTCCGAGATCGTGAAGATGATCGGAATGACGGCGAACCCCATCGCAAAGGCGATCACGAGGGAATTGCGCGCGTCGTACTTGAGGGAAGCGGAGGCGAGGAGCCAGGCCTTGAAGTCTCCGGCGAAGACCACGCGTTCGACCCATGGCCCGACGACGGCGGCGAATCCCGCCGCGAGGAGCGCGAGCGGCACGATGAGAACGAGCTCCTGCCCGGGGTGCAGCCTTTGCCGGACGTCGAACGGGAGAGCCTGGAACGCCACGACGCCGAGCACGGCGAAGAGCGGGACCATCGGGACGATCAGGAGGGCCGTGAGCGTGGTCCTCTGGAGAAGCGGCGCCAGCCACAGTCCCGCGAGGAAGCCGAGGACGACCGAGGGCAGCGCGGCCATGATCTCGACGATCGGTTTGACGAACCGCTTGACCCGCGGCGTCGCGAAGACGCTGGTGTAGAGCGCCGCGGCGATCGCGATCGGGATCGCGAAGAGCATCGCGTAGAGGGTCCCTTTGAGCGTGCCGAAGACGAGAGGCACGAGAGAGAGCTTCGCCTCGAAGTCGTCCGTCCCGCCGCTGGACTGCCAGACGTATTCGGGCTTGTCGTAGCCTTCGTAGAGCAGCTTTCCGAAGAGTGCGCGGAACGAGATTTCCGGATGCGGCGCCGACAGGCTGAGGTCGGTCACACCCGACGCCGTGAGCGCGATGAAGCCGTCGGCCTTGGGCGAGACGTCGAGCGCCCTGACGGCGCCGTTCAAGGTCGCGTGCGCCAGCGTGCGCTCGTTCGTGCCGAAGTGCACGAGGACGCCCCCCTTCGCGTCACCCGAAACGAACGTCTTGCCGCGGCCGGAGCCGGCGATCGCCGTCACCGGGGCCGCGTGCGCCGTGAACAACTTGGCCGGGGCGAGGCGCCGTACTTCCTCGGCCGGGTTAGTCCGGATCCTGATGAGGCCGGTCACGCGGCCTTTGGCGTCGCCGGCGATGAGCGTTTGCGAGCCCACGAGCGTCTCGAGGGCCGTGACGGCCGCCGGCTCCGCGTTCACTGCGGTCGCCTCGGGCGCGCCGGGCGCCTTCGGGTCGTCGAGGGGAAAGGTGAGGATCTTTCCGGACTCCGTGCCCGCGCAGAGGAGCTTGCCGCTGTCGAGGAAGGAGAGCGCGGTGACCCGCTCGCCCTTCAGCTTTTCCGAGAGATCCGCCGTGAACGCCTCGGAGGCCTCCGAGGAGGCGAGACCGAGGAACAGAGCGTCCGGGGCGGGCGAGCCGGCCACGAGCGCGCTTCCCGACTCTTGCATCGCGAAGGCGACGTGGGCGAGAGCTCTCTTCGCCGGGTCGAGGGCTGCCGGGGGCAGGGCCTTCAGGCTGAGGTCCCGCACCCGGGCGCCCTCGACGAACGTGGACTCCCATTCGGGCTTCAGGACGACGACACGGCCGTCCGACAGGCCGAGCGCGAAATCCCCCTTGATCGAGCGCGCCGCCGTCGTGACTGTCCGGTCTTCGACGCCGGGCACGCGGAGGATCTTGACCGTGTTGCCGCCGTCGGCCGCGACCACCGTGATCGAGCCGTCGGGCCCGAGGAGTTCGAGCGACTGGCGGTACTCGTCCGCTCCTGCCGCGAGGGGCGGGCTCTTGAGCGCGATCTGGTGCCGGACAGAAGTCGTCGGCGGGCGAAACAGCGGCAGGGACTGGGAGACGATCAGGATGAAGATGAGGACGAGGCTCCCGATCATGAGGAGGCCACCGCCAGAGATCGCAGCCGTCGCGAGTCGGTCGCTGGCGCGTGTCCAGAAACGCTGAGAGGCGGTGGTCGTGCTCATTTTAGGTCGGGCCAAGAAGGTCTGCGGCGCCCGGAGGCGCCGCGGACCGTGATCAGATCGTAGCTCCGGTCACTTCGCGAGCTTTGCGAGCTCTTCGCTCACGACCGAGGGCGTCAAGGGGTAAAAGCCGTCCTTGACGACGATCTCCTGGCCCTCCTTCGAGAGGACGAAGGCGTAGAACTCCCGGATGAGCGGGTCGAGCGGCTTGCCCGGGGCCTTGTTCGTGTAGACGTAGAGGTAGCGCGAGAGCGGGTATTTGCGGGCGAGGACGTTCTCATAGGACTCGCCGAAGAAGGGGCCGGCGTCGCCCTCGGAGAGCGGGACGGTCTTGACGCCGGACGTCGTGTAGCCGACGCCCGAGTAGCCGATCGCGTACTTGTCCTCGGCGACACCCTGGACGACGGACGAGGAGCCCGGCTGCTCCTTGACGCTGTTCTTGTAATCGCCCTTGGCGAGGGCGTGTTCCTTGAAGTAACCGTACGTGCCGGAGGCCGAATTGCGTCCGAAGACCGAGATCGGCTTCGACGCCCATTCGCCCGTCAGCCCGAGGTCACCCCAGGTCTTGATGTCCTTGCCTCCGCGCTTGCGCGTGGAGGAGAAGATCCCGTCCACCTGCTTGAAGGTGAGCTCCTTGATCGGGTTGTCCTTGTTCACGTAGATCGCGAGTCCGTCGAGGGCGACCCGGACCTGTGTGGGCTTGTACCCGTACTTCGCCTCGAACTTGTCCTTCTCGGCGCCCGTCATCTCGCGCGACATCGGGCCGAGCTGGGCCGTGCCCTCGGTGAGGGCCGGCGGGGCGGTCGAGGAGCCCTTGCCCTCGATCTGGATGTTCACGTTGGGGTAGGCCTTCTTGAAGCCCTCCGCCCAGTAGGTCATGAGGTTGTTGAGGGTGTCGGACCCGATGGAGTTCAGGTTGCCCGAGACGCCGGATGCACGCTTGTAGGCGGGAATCGCGGCATCCACCTTGATGGTGTCCGCGACGACCGACACCGACAGGGCGACGGCGAATGCGGCGGCTGCGGTCTTTTTCCACATACTCATCGAAATTTCCTCCTCGAGTTTTCTCCAGAACGGCCTGGAGTTTTCCCGCGGGGGGAAAGGACCTTGTGAGATTACGGTTAAATCTCCGTGAAGTATTTGACCAGAATACGGAAGTGACTGCCGAAGATCGACTTGTACGCCTCGCATTTTCTTTACACGATCCTCATGCCGCTTGCCTTCGCGCTTAACCCGCCTGACCGAGATTCCGCACCCGAACGACGACAAACGTGCTTTCAACACGCGAAGGAGGAAACTCGATGAACCGCTGGATCAACCGCTTCGCCGTCCTCGCCCTCGTGGGCGTGGCTCTCCTCGTGGCGGCCGCTCCCGCCGCCGCACAGGGACTCTGGTACAAGGAGCTCGAAAAGGACGGCCGGATCTACGTCTTCAATACCGCGAAGAAGTTCGCGGAGTTCCAGAAAGCCGGCGACATGGGCATCGCCATCACGATGCTCGGGCAGGGGCCGAACGGCGAGACCGTCGTCGCCGAAAACGAGACCGCCATCGACCTGTACAACCTCAAGCACGACCGGCCGGGCTACAACCGGGCCGCGCCGAAGCCGGCCGTCTCCGCGCCGCCGACCGTGCTGCGCTGGGGCTCCGAGGGCGAGCTGAAGTTCGGCCTCCTGCTCCAGGCCTGGTACATCGCCGACGACTCGCCGTACTCGCTCTCGGGCGGCGGAAACTCGACGCTGGGCAACAACATCGGCGCGAACTCGTTCCGCCTCCGGCGCTCGGAGATCAAGCTCAACGGAAAGGTGAACGGCGACTGGGCCTTCGAGGTCATGCTCGACCCGGCCAAGGCGATCACGCCCCAGACGGCGGGGACCGACGCCAAGATCCTCCAGGACCTCGCGGTCACGTACACAGGCTTCAAGGGCTACGAGCTCTCCCTCGGCCAGAAGAAAATCACGCTCACGGAAGAGGGCGTCCGCTCCTCCTCCGAGCTCGACTTCCCCGAGCGCTCGCAGATCGTCCGGGCGGTCTCCGACCGCCGCGAGACCGGCTTCTTCTTCAAGGGCGACGTCGCCGAGCCCGTCACGGTGTGGGCGTCGTTCTCGAACGGCAACCCGTCGAACGTGCTCAGCGACACGAACGACTCGCTCAACGGCTGCGTCCGCGTGGACCTCAAGTTCCTCCCCGGCCTGAACTTCGGCGGCTCGGGCTGCTACGGCGACGTTCAGGGCACGATCGCACACCTGACGCGGCGCCGCGCGGGCGGCCACGCGCGCTACAACGGAGGCGCCGCGTTCCCGCTCATCGTCGAGGCCGAGTACGTCTCGGCCGGGGACGGCCGGGCGGGTGCGCTCGACCTCCGCAGGGACGGCTTCTACGGATCCGCGCTCTACACCTTCCTCGACCGAATCCAGGTCGGCGCGCGCTACGACATCATCACGAACGACAAGGACGCCCAGAACGGCGACAACGGTGTGTCGAAGTCCGCGACGGGCACGCAGATCAAGACATGGACGGTCGGACTCCACTGGCTCCCGCTCGGCCACGACAAGTACAAGAACGTCAGCGTGAAGCTCGACTATTTCAACGTCCAGCAGGACGGCCGCAACGTGAACGGGAAGCTCGCCGACAGCTACAACGAGTTTCTCGTCGCCGCCCAGGTTGCCTTCTAGAAACGGACACCGCGGCGCGCCGCGCAAGCGCGCCAGTCTCCTCCATGGCCCCCGGGCGACCCCGGGGGCCCTTTTTTCGTGACGGCCTTAGTGCCCGCGCACCCTTTCGACCTCGGCCCAAACATCGAAAATCGTCCGCCGCTCGGCCTCGTAGCGTGGCGCATGCCGCTTGAGTACGTCCAGAAGCGCATCGACGAGTGCCGGGACGGCAAGGCGGAGCCGCTCGTCGCGCACGACGTCGGGGTGAACGCGGCGGTAGAGGCGCGCGGCCGGATCGCGAACGGCGTTCTCGTCCGCCATCACGAGGGATTCGAGAATCGGGGTCAGCCTCCTGAGCACGGGATCGGCATCCAAGGTCAACATCCTGGCCTCCGGCGCCGGAATCTACAACGCTCGTCAAGGGCCCCGTCGTACACGGAATTGGCACGCTCTTCATCCGGCCGCAAAGGCTGGAACCTATCGTTTCGGGCGGGAGGCGGATCCACCGTGAGCGCGACGATTGAATCTCCTGCGACCGCCAGCAGGGTCTCCGCGCGAGATGTTCCCGCGGCACTCCCGCGGCTCCGCCCTTCGGACTGCGGGCCCGTGCGCTTCTGGAGCTGGCTCGTTCTCGCGGTGACCGGCGTCGCACTAAATTCGTTCGGAGGCAGTCCCTTCCCCGAGCTCGGGATCGGGATCCTGTTCGCGGCCAGCCTCTTCGCCCCGCCTCTCTCCGAGTTCCAGCGCACGGTCCACCCGCGCGGCTACTCGTCCATCGTGGTCTTCGTTCTCCTTCTCCCCGTTTCCCTGCTCGCCCTCGCGGTGCTCGGCTCCTCGAGCTTCTCGATGTCGCGTGTGGTCCCCGGCCCTCCGATTTCGGCGTTCAAGGCGTGGCTTCTCGCACTCTGGGTCTGGGTCGCACTTCGCGAGCTCCAGCGCTTCCGCCGCCTTCGTAGGCCAGACGCCTAAGCGCCCCCAACCTAGGATCCGGGGCTCTTCGCCCCGCGCAGCCTAGCCCCCCGTCGTCGCCCGCGCGGCCGCCAGGGCCGCGATCCCCTCTTCGCGGGTGTCGTGGTAACGGAAAAGCCCGTCGAGCGCCGAGACCTTGAGGACGAGGTGGTGTTTCGCGTCGAGGCCCGCGAAGTGCAGTTCGAAGCCCTTCTGGGAAAGGCGCGACCTCAAATCCACGAGGACGCCTACCAGATAAGAGCTGATGTACCGGACGCCGGACATGTCCAGGAGCGTGGGCCCGGGCGACCCGGCGACGTACGCGTCGAACTCGGTCTTGAGATCCTGGGCGATGTCGGTCGCAAGCTTTCCTTCGAGCGTCATCACACGCACCTGCCCGACACTCTCGACATTCAGCGTCATTCCTCGTGTCTCCTTACGATCCAATGAGCCCAAGCAGTCATGGTGGCACAGGGAGGACGCCAAAGATTGAGTCTTAATTCAGAATTTACGTTAAATCCCGGTTGACTTCGCCTCTCCCTCCAAATAGCTTCCGCCCATCGGCAACGCTTCGTTTCCGTCCCGGGTCGGGACCGATCTCAGGAGGAGGCTTCGAATGGCGCTTTCGTCGCGTTTCGTCGTCCGTGTGCTCGTTCTCGCGCTCGCCGTCGTCACAGCCGGCGCCGCATTCGCCCAGTCGCAGGCCACGACGGGCGTCATCGAAGGGACCGTGTCCGATTCGTCTGGCGTGCCGCTGCCCGGCGCATCCGTTGCGATCCGGAACACGGCGACGAACTTCGAGAGGACGACCGTCACGGGGGCGGACGGCCGCTTCCGGGGCCTCGCGCTTCCGCTCGGCCCCTACCGCGTCACGGTGTCGCTGAAGGGGTTCACGACGCTCGTGCGCGAGGGCCTCGAGCTCGGCGTCGGCCAGACGATCAACCTCACGGGCCTCGCACTCTCCCTCTCGCAGAGGGCCGAGGCAATCACCGTGACGGCCGCCGCGCCCGTCGTCGAGACGACGCGCGCCGAGGGTTCGACCCGCATCGACGACAGGGCCGTCGAGTCGCTCCCGAACAACGGACGCAACTTCCTCGAATTCACGAAGCTCACGCCCGGCGTCGCGATCGTGCAGGGGCCCGACGGCGACGAGCTCTCGATCAACGGGCAGAAGGGGATCCAGAACAACGTCTCCGTGGATGGGGCCGACTTCAACAACCCGTTCTTCGGCGAGCAGCGCGGGGGCCAGCGCCCCGCCTTCACGTTCAACCTCGATGCGGTGAAGGAGGTCGTGGTCGTCGCGGACGGCGCGAACGCCGAGTTCGGGCGCTCGTCCTCGGGCTTCGTGAACGTCGTGACGAAGTCGGGCACGAACGACTTCCACGGCTCGGCCCACGGCTACTACAAGAG
>JBAUSZ010000281.1:0-16501 GCA_049581965.1 Thermoanaerobaculia bacterium
CGGCTCGCACGACGAATACGAGCGTCTCATCAGCCAGCCGTAGTCGCAGCCCAACACCTCATTGCAGCGGACTCGGCGTCAGTCGCTGACGCTCCTTCCTTCTCGCCGCTGAACTCGATATCGTTAGGCCCGCGAAAGGGTTACGTCGTCCTGATATCCTGACGTCGTGAAGGTACGGGAAGTCGAGAAGCTTCTCGAAGCCGACGGATGGCAGCACGTCAGAACGAAGGGAAGTCATCGCCAGTTCAAGCATCCGGTCAAGAAAGGTCTCGTCACGCTAGCCGGCCAAGGCGGCCAGGACCTCGCACCCGGGACTCTTAACAGCGTTTTTAAGCAGGCAGGTCTCAAGAAATGAAATACCTCATCGTTATCGAGCCCACGGAGACCGGCTTCTCAGCGTTCTCGCCTGATCTCGACGGCTGCGTTGCTACTGGTGCCACTCAGGAAGAGGTCGAGCGCGTCATGCATGAGGCCATCGCGTTCCATATCGAAGGCATGCGTACCGAGGGGCTTCCTGTTCCCGAACCGAAAACTCGCGCTGCGTACGTAACCATCGCGGCGTAGCCAGCGCGCCGCGCCGAAGCCTGCGCTTCGCGAAGCGACCGGTGATTTGGAGCGTGTCGGATTGCATTCGGCCGGCTAACGATATCGAGTCGTTTATCGGAGCCTCTTCTGGCTCGCCCTCGGAGCAGCCCTCGGAGGTCTCGTTTACCCGAGCCTACTTCTAGTCGCTCTGGCCTTCGCTACGCTCGGCTTTCTCTTGCGCCAGTACCACAGTCGCACCGCGGCACTGGCCGTGGCGGTCATCGCATCTGGAAACCTCGTAAGGGTTCTCGTAACCACTACCGTCGTCTTTCCGGCCAGCTTTTCCGACTTCATCATGAGCCTCTTCGACCTTGCAGACGGCGTTCTTGGCTGCACTGTGGATCTTTGCGTCGCAATCGCGGCCGTCTACGCCGCTTCCCGCTATCAAAGAGCTGAGGCCGAATTCAACTATGCTCTGGCGCAAGCAGAAAGGGCCCGAAGCGCCTAACAACGCGCTGCAGCGGACTCGGCGTCAGTCGCTGCGCTCCTTCCTTCTCGCCGCTGAACTCGATATCGTTAGGCCCCGGAGTCGATCCGTGGAAATGAAGCGCTGGTTCGAGTCGCTTCTTTCGGAGCTTCACGCGGAGCTTCTGAAACCTCTCGGCTTTCGAAAAACCGGCCACACCATTTCGCGCGGTATGCAGGGTTATGACGAGCGCTTCAATTTTCAAGGCAGCAGCTGGAACAGCTCGGGCGTCAGGTGGCGCTTCTATCTCAACTGTGGCATCGAGTTCACCGATCTTCCTCCGGAGCGCCAGTGGTCGTACTTCCCGCATACCCACTGGGCTGGCCGGGCCGGGCAGCTTGTCCCTACGGCTCCCTCGGAGTGGGAGTACGGCCCGGCAACGGACCCCACGGCGCTCAAGAAACAGCTCCACGCCATCGTTCTCGAGGGCAGCCGCCAGTTCGCCCTTCGCGCCACGTCTCTCAGGGCTTCGTATCTCGGGAAGCTTGAGCGCCGTAGGCAACACACCGGGGCCTAACAACGCGCTGCAGCGGACTCGCTTCGCTCGCCGCTGAGCTTGATATCGTTCGACGGCTTAAACGCTCATGCCCCTTCCAACTGAGTTCTCCGTCACTCTGACCCGTCGCGATATCGCGCTCGCCCGGCTTTACGTCTATTTTCGGTCCGGCTGGGGCATCGGCATCGCCTTACTCGGCATCTTCCTCTCGGCATCGGCTTATATCGGCTACGCGCGTGGCTACGAATCTGGCCTGCGCCAGGTCTTCATGCCGGCGTTCATTACTCTCGTGGCAATACCGCTCGGCGTTGTCCTAGGCGGAATCAACAGCCCGCAGGTCAAGAAGCTGCTCTCGGGGCCCATCGCATACCGCGTGCTTCCAGAGCACTTCTCTGTTTCCACCGCCTGGGCGCACGCGGATACCCCGTGGCCCGAATTGCGTCACGCATACCGCATGGGCAGCATCTACCTCCTTTCCGCTCCCGGCGCCCTTCACATCATTCCTTCGCGCTGTCTTTCCAGCGGCCAGCGCGTCGCACTACACGAGGCCCTCACAGATGCTCTCGGCCGTCGCGCGCACCTTGGTTCCCAAAAAGCCGCGTAACAACGCGCTGCAGCGGACTCGCTACGCTCGCCGCTGAGCTTGATATCGTTAGAAGGCGCAAAGGGAGGCCCGTCACTGCAACTCGCTCTCGCGTCTTCTCTCGCCCTCGTATTCGCATTCCTCGGCGCGCTACATGTGTTCTGGGCGGTCGGCGGCCGGCTGGGTTTCTCCTCCGTAATTCCAGAGGTTAACGGCAAGCGCGCGTTCACGCCCGCGCCAGCGGCTACCCTCGCCGTCGCCCTCGCGCTTTTCTTAGCGTCCAGCCTCGTTCTGGGCAAAGCGGGTGTGTTCGGCTCGCGCGCCGCGGAGCACTTCAAGTGGCCTGTCTTCATTCTCGGCTTCGCCCTCCTCATGAGGGCTGTTGGGGCAGGAGGGCTGGTGGGTTTCACCAAGCGCGTCCGCGGCACTTCGTTCGCGCGCTGGGACACTCGTCTCTTTTCCCCGCTCTGCCTGGCCCTCTCTTACGGCTCGCTCTGGCTCGCTTTCCGTTAGCCCAGCCGCCACCTAACACCTCATTGCAGCGGACTCGGCGTCAGTTGCTGCGCTCCTTCCTTCTCGCCGCTGAACTCGATATCCTTAGGCGCCAAGGATCCTATCAACCTCGACACAAGGAATCGCCCACATGCGCACTGCACTGTTTCTCGCTTCCGGCTTGCTCCTGATGGCTTCATTTCTAATCTTGGCAAAGCTGTTCTCGGAGCACTTCCCGTCGGCGCCCACCTGGGCGCTCGCGCTCGGCCTGAGTCTTTGGCTGGGGGCCACTGGGGCCAACATGTGGATTGGTGTGGCCAAGGTGGGCTACTCGGTCGCCGAGGAGCTTCCCATCCTGCTCCTGCTGTTTGCGGTGCCGGCTGCGGCCGCCGCGCTGGTGCGCTGGCGGTTCCTTTAACCTCTATTTACGGGACGAATATGGGCAGCAACAGGCTTGAGGCGTTCAGCGACGGCGTCCTCGCGATCATCATCACGATTATGGTGCTGGAGTTGAAGGTACCGCGCGGCGATAGCCTGGCAACACTCGCACCGCTGATTCCCGTGTTCATGAGCTACGTGCTCAGCTTCGTCTACATCGGGATTTACTGGAACAATCATCACCACATGCTTCACACCTGCACTCGGGTGACGGGAGGCATTCTCTGGGCAAATCTGCATTTACTCTTCTGGCTGTCGTTGTTTCCATTTGTCACCGGCTGGATGGGCGAGAATCACTTCGCCGCCGCCCCTTCGGCGATCTACGGCGGCGTGCTCCTGGCGGCGGCCATCGCTTACTGGATTCTTCAGCAGACGATAATTGCCGCGCAGGGAAGCGATTCACCGCTAAAGGCCGCTATTGGCAGCGACTGGAAGGGCAAGCTCTCGCCTGTCCTGTATGTGCTTGGAATCGCCTCCATTGTTCTTTCGTCGTGGTTAGCGCTGGCGCTGTATGTGGCGGTGGCCCTTCTTTGGCTGGTGCCTGATCGCAGAATTGAACGGTCGCTGCGTCGCAATGGCGCCTGACAACAGCACGCAGCCGCAGCTTCTTCCAGGCGGCAACGCAACTTTCGCTCCCTTCGCAGGTGTCTAACGAATCCGTCTTACACGTCGTTGCAGTGGGCTTGGCGTCAGTCGGCTGCGCTCCTTCCTTGTCGCCGCTGAACTCGATATCGTTAGAGAAGGTCGATGGAATCCTTTCGCTGCAGTACCTGCGGAAAGCAGCATTCCGGAGCGCCGCTAAGCTACATCGCGCGTGAGCCCTACCCTTATCTGCTCATTCCGGAGGCCGAGCGCGCTGCGCGGTCGCTCATCGATACCGACCTCTGCGTAATCGACGAAGCGCGGTACTTCATGCTCGGCAACCTTGAACTCAAGGTCCTCGAAACCGGTGGGCGCTTCTCGTGGGACGTCTGGGTCGAACTGCAGAAGGCGGATTTCACTCACGCAGTGAAAGTGTGGGAAACGGTGGGGCGTGAGGCGTCGCGCCCCTATCAGGCTGTGCTCGCCACGCCCCTCTCAATCTACCCTCCCACTGTCGGGCTTGTTTGCTCGGTTTTCACACGGCCCGTTGGGGCGCGCCCCGGTATAACGCTTCACGAGTCCGATCACCCCCTCTATCGCGAGCAATCCGACGGCATCACTCTTCATCGCGTTCAAGAAATCGCAGCTCTTGTCCTCGGTAAACGCGCGGGCGTCTAACACCGCTGCAGCGGACTCGCTGCTCTCGCCGCCGTGCTTGATATCGTTAGCCCGCTGATAACGCTCGGGCACGCGTCATTTCTGAGGCCAATCGCGATGCTTACTCACGACAAACCGATCGAGGATCAAGTGGCGGATCACGAGACACGTAACGTTTTCCTCGTGCAGCGCCTTCGCGGAATGGGCGTCGACCCCGCTGTTCCACGTCTCATCGACCTCCACTTCTTCATGCCGTCGCCCAGCGTGGCCCGGGAACTAGCGGTGGCACTTCAGATTCGCGGGGTCAAGGAGGTACTTGTCGGCCAACCGCGCCCGCCGGATGGCACGACGAGTCTCACCATCTCGGTTCTCGAGTCCGTCGCCACCATCATCACGCGACCCTACATCGAGTTCCTCGTCCGGGCAGCGGTGCAACTTCATGGCGTGCACGACGGTTGGGGCACGTCGGTCGAGCGAAATCAACCGACGGCCCCTTAAGAACAGCGGGCTAACAACGCGGTGCAGCGGACTCGCTATGCTCGCCGCCGAGCTTGATATCGTCGGGCGCCTCGCGGCAAAGTCCCCCTTTAGGGATCGAACACTCAGCTAACCTTGACGACACCAGTTATCGATAGGCCCTCTCGCCCACTGCCTCGTCATGTGGCTGTCATCGGCGCTGCGGGCGGTCTCGGTCAAGGCATCCTCAGCGTGTGCCGAGCAGAGAAAATCGGCTTCACCGCCATCGTTCGCTCGCGTCCGGAGCGGATTAGGGATGTACCTAGTGGTTCCCGCGTTGCCGTTGTCCAGTCTCTGTCTGATCGGGCCTCTCTTACGGAGGCATTTTCCGGCGCAGACGCCGTGCTCACTGCCCTGGGCAGTGACGGCGACGACGCATGAACGCTCGGCTTTGCTCTCTGCGAACATGGCGCCGGTTGAAGAGTCGATGTTGGCCGCAGGCGTCGATCGCATCATCGTCATCAATACCCTGCTCACTTCACAGCCGGGGCAGCCTACGAGCCGTGCCATGCGTTTTTTCGCGTGGATGCCCGGCACAATAGGCCGTGGCGCTCGTGAACAGCAGGCGGTGGTGGATGCGCTCGGCAACGGTGCGTTCTCGTCCGTTCGCTGGACCCTTGTCCGGGCCGGGCTGAACTCTCGGGGCAAGGACGAGCGCCCCGTGGCTTCGCGGGATTGGGATGGCGCCCTGAATTCCTGGTCGCCCGTTTCCTATCGAGCCATGGGCCGATGGATGCTCGAAGAGGCCGCGGCCAACGAATTTGTTCGCGCAGCGCCCCTTGTGTCGCGGGGCCGATCAGGCCCTGCGATCCTTCCGCCTCGCTCGCTGAGCTTGAAATCGTTGGGCGGCAGACCGAAGCATGGGTGAGCACACGGCTGACCGCATCGAGGCGTTCATCGGACGCTGGCGCCTAGTCGACGCGGACGGCGCATATGACACGGGCTTGGGAACCGAGGTCGAATTCCATCCCGACGGAAGCCTCACGTACACCATTCACTTGCCCGAGACGCAGCAACTAATCCTCCTTACGTGGCGTCTCGAGAACGGCTTCATCGTAGCGAATCAACCCTCTCATACTGCGCTCCAGCGGGCTCGCGACACTCACCACTGCGCTTGATATCGTCAGGCACCGGAGGCAGGCTCGTGATTCCATGCGTGGCATAGTGGGCACGACATCTCTCCTGACGATCATCGCGATCGCGTTCGCCGTTGAGGTTGCACGCGGTGCTTTAGGCAATGACGCGATCTTGCTCAGCCTCGGCGCGCTTCCCAACAGCGGTCAGGTGCTCGGTCAGTATTGGCGGCTTCTCAGCTTCGGTTTGCTGCATGCTTCTCTGTACCACTTCATCGTCAACGTGGCCTTCCTGCTCTGGGTTGGCCCCGTTGTGGAGCGCCGCGTGGGCACCTTCGCTTTCCTCACCCTCTTCCTCGCGGCATCGGTCTTCAGCGGCGTCGCCATTTTCTTCAAGCACGTTGTTCTACCGTCCGCCGGCGGATCTGTCGGTGCGTCCGGTGGCGTGTTCGGACTTCTCGGTGCCGCGCTCGTTCTCGTTTACCGCATTCCGCCGGCCAACCCCGGCATAAGGAGGGCGCTCTGGCTTACACTTCTTGGTGGCCTTGTCGTGTCCTTTCTCCCCGGCGTCAGCATGGCGGGTCATGTCGCCGGCCTTGTCGTCGGCGTCCCGGCAGCGTTCTTCGTCCGTTTGGTTCCGGCCGCCACGCTAACTCGCGCCGGTGCCTAACAACGCGCTGCTGCGGACTCGCTTGTGCTCGCCGCTGAACTCGATATCGTTGGGCGGCTGAATCTGCATGATTAGCGGTCGGACCTTTACTATCTCCCACTTTGGAGCGCCGCCTCAGCACATCTCGGACGTTTCCTTCCACGAGTGCTTCTTCGATAACTGCAGCTTGGCCCAACCGCCGGACCCCGGGCGGCGCTCCGTCATTCGGAATGTCTCGCTTGTGCAGTGCAAGCAGCGGGCATGCCTTCTTGCTGGTGCGGCGCTTGACAGCGTGCTCGTCGACGGGCTGGGTCGCGAAGGGCGCATCCCGCTGTTTCTTGCCGGTGTCGTCTTTCGTCACGTGACGCTCAAAGGCCGCGTTACGTCATTTAAGCTCCAAGCTAGCCCGTCGTTCAACGATTCGCGCGCGCAGGTCGCGCTCTGGCAGGCGGCCAACCGCGCCTTCTATGCCTCCACTGACTGGGCACTCGATATCTCTGAGGCGCACTTCACCTCCGCGCCGGATCTTCACTTCGTTCCAGGCGCGCTTGTCCGCCGAGATCCGGTATCGCAGGCGTTAGTGCCCCGTCGCGCACTCGCAGGCATTGCGCTCACCTCGCTACCGTGGGGAGGCTCTGCTCTCCGCGTCGCGCTCGAATGGTTTCTGGCTGATAGCCTCTACGAAGACGTCGTTCTTGTGGCCGCGAGGGGCAGCTCCCACTTTCAGCGCGACCTGGCCGCGCTAGCCATGCTTCGCGAGAGGGGCATCGCTGGGGCCCAGTAGCGCGCCGCCTAACAACGCGCTGCAACGGACTCGCTTGCGCTCGCCGCTGAACTCGATATCGTCAGGCAGCGGAGCGGCGTTTCTCATCCACCACCCATCGACGATACAGAGCTATTGCCTCTCCTTCCGGAGGATTTGAGGCACCTTCTCGTTGCGGAGAACGGCTTCGTTAGGTTTGCCGGCGGTCTTCACGTCCGCGGCGCGTGCTTAGCTCCTGAGTGGCACTCGCTTCGTTACTCCTGGCTTGGCGCCGGGTCCCTGTCCGCGCTTTATCCCGCACTCGCCGCGGACGATCTTCCCTTCGCGCAGGACTGTGTGGGCGACCGGTTCATCCTGCGCGGCGGCACAGTTCATCGCCTGCACGCAGAGGACGGCATACTCCAATCCCTCGGTATCGCCCTCCATCAGTTCCTTCAGGCCTGCTCGGCCGACCCCACAGATTTCCTCCAATCGCAGCCACTGCTCCAGTTGCACGCCGAAGGAGGCACGCTCCTGCCGGGCCAACTCATCCTCGCTTACCCTCCCTTCTGCACGCAGCAGAGCGGGCGTGGCGTCCACCTGTCCGCGTGCCCTGCCCAGCAGGTCATCGCCTTTCATGCGCATCTCGCATCTGAAATCGCGTCCTTTCCCGATGGTGCGGTCATCGAAATCTAGGTGGTACCGTAGCGGGCCGAGGGCCGCCGGCTAACAACTCGTTGCAGCGGCCTCGGTATCGTTAGGCAGCGGAAGGCGCTGTCACGTTGAATTTCGACTTCTCTCTCCGGTCCGAGGCGCTGGCTCAAGCGGAAGGGCTTCGCTTTCGTCCGCGCCGGCATGGTCTACACCGGACGCTCGCGTCGGGCCGTTCCTTCAAGCCGATAACCCCAGCGTCTAGCCTCTCGTGGCAGCGGACTCGGCGTCAGTCGCTGCGCACCTTCTGCCTCGCTCACTGAACTCGATATCGTTAGCGGGCACAATGTCGTTCAATCGTAGGAGAGTCATATGAGGCAACTCATCGCGTCCACATTCATTTCACTGGACGGTGTCATGCAGGCGCCAGGAGGACCGGAAGAAGACCCGACCGAGCACTTCACGTTAGGTGGTTGGACCTTCGCTTTCGGAGACGACGCAATGGATCTTTCTGCGGCGGGTTTCGATGGTAAAGATCGAGAGCTTGTACTCGGCCGCAAGACGTACGAAATCTTCGCGAGATATTGGCCTCGCCAGGCAGAGGATAATCCGATTGCCAGGACGTTCAACGCGGCAAGAAAGCATGTGGCCTCTCGCACGTTGAAATCATTGCAATGGAACAATTCGTCGGTACTTCGCGGTGACGTCGTTTCTGCCATAGCCACGCTCAAGGGGCAGCCCGGACACGACCTTCAAATCATCGGCAGCGGCAATCTCATTCAGACGCTACAAGCTGCATCGCTCATTGATGAATACAACGCATGGGTGTACCCCGTCGTTCTCGGACGTGGAAAGCGACTGTTTGAAAACGGTGCGAAACCATGTGCGCTGCGACTCGTGGCTTCGAAGGTGTCAAGAACTGGCGTTGTGATGTGCACCTATGTTCCAGCTGGAGATATTCGGCTTGGCACAGTTGGCCAATCCTAGCCGAGCGCGAAAGAATTGACCCGCGTGCCCCGTGCGCCCATCGTGGCCTCTACTAGGCCCGGAAGCTCTCCTCGGGCCGCGCGCTCTAGCGCAGTTTCCACCGCAACGGAGTCTCTAATGTTGCCTCCGGGCTTCAACACCGTCACGCCGTACTTCTTCGTCTCGGACGCCCCTGCGTTCATCACGTTCCTGGTGGAGGGCCTCGGTGGCGTCGAGCTCGGCCGGCACGTTCGGGACGGGCGCATCGCCAATGCCCACGTGCGGATCGGCGCCTCAACGGTCATGGTCAGCGAGGCATCGGCGCAGTATCCAGCCATGCACGCGTCGTACTACCTGTACGTCGAAAACGCCGATGAGGCCATGGTTCGCGCCGTGAAGGCCGGCGCGGTCGCAATTCTCGCCGTCCGTGACATGCCCTACGGGGATCGGCAGGGCGGGGTCAGGGACAAACACGAAAATATCTGGTGGATCTCTCAGCGTCTGAATCCAGGTCCATACTGACCGTCACTCTGTGTCACGCTGAGGAAGTCGGGCACCACCGGTGGCCCGGAACGATCAGTCGTTAGAATTGACCCTACACGTCGATGGTGCTGGCCTTCCTGATGGTTGAACATCGCATTCACGTTCCTCGCACCTCTGCGGGTCGGACTCTTGTATTGCGTCACTCTCGTCGAACCGACGCTAGGCCCCGAAAGGCACATTCCTGTCATCACAACCGCGCATTGGAGATAACATGAAACGAGTCACTGGTATCGGCGGCATTTTCTTCAAGGCCAAAGACGCCCCATCACTTCAGGCTTGGTACAAGCGGCACCTGGGAATCGATGTTCAAGTCTGGGGCGGCGCTGCCTTCACTTGGACCGACGCCGAGGGCAAGCCTGTGTCAGGCACAACCGCCTGGCTCATCGATCCCGAAGAAAGTGATCACTTTGCTCCGAGCCCTGCTCGCTTCATGGTCAACTATCGAGTGGAAGACCTCCACGCGTTGGTCAAGGTCTTGAAGGAAGAAGGCTGCAACGTGCTCGAGAAGATTGACGAATCCGAGTATGGGAAGTTTGCCTGGGTCATTGATCCAGAGGGAAACAAGGTCGAGCTGTGGCAGCCGCCTCAAGGCCAATGAGCAGGCTCGTTAGTCACGGCTGCGAACTCCGGACTGTCCCCAGTGCCCGCCGGAACTGGCCCTATACCTTTGCTGTCGAGCGCGTCGTCCTGCCTGCGTCCGAAACCGCCTCCGGCGTCAGGGGCGGGGATGTTATGGTCGGAGAGGAACAGCACGCTGCGTTTGCAGTGACGTGTTTGAGGAGAGGATTCATGCCCCAGATCACGTATTTCGCCTTAGCCGCGGCAGCCGCCCTCGTTTTCACCGCCTGCGGAGCGCCGGCCGGAAATGCACCGACGAACAAGGCAAGTGCCGCTAGCGCTGCAAAGACGGCTCCTGCCGCACCCACGAAGGACGCGCTCGTAGCGCTCGAAAAGAGCGCATACGAGGCCTGGAGGTCCAAGGACGCGAAGTTCTGGGAGACCTTTCTGTCGGACAAGTTCGTTGGCTATGGCTCTTCTGGCAAGCTCGACAAGGCGTCAGCGACAAAGGAATACACCGGCGCTGATTGCGAGATCAAGAGTTACGCGCTGTCCGACGAGCAGATGAAACCGCTCGGAGATGATGCTGCGCTCATCACGTATAAGACGGCCATCGAAGGCACATGCGGCGGGCAGAAGGTCCCCGCCAATAGTTGGGCGGCGAGCATCTACGTTCGCGACGGCGATAAATGGAAAGCAGCCTTCTTCGGCGAAGCTCCGATTGTCGATCCAAAAGCGGCGCCTGCAAGACCGGCCGTCAGGAAGGACGCTCCCAAAGAGAACGAGGCTAAAGCCCCCGCTCTGGATGCCAGCACCGAGGCGTTGATGGCGGCCGAAAAGACTGTCTGGGAAGCCTGGAAAGAACACGACGGCAGAAAACTGGAAGACCTGACAGCCAAGGAGATTTCATTTATCAACATATTCGGTACCTACTTTGCAACCAAGGCCGAGGCTTTGAAGGACTGGACCAGTGCCGGATGCGATGTCAAGAGCGTCAGCGTCACCGACGGCGCGGCCACGATGCTCTCGTCGACAGCCGGCATCCTGACATTTAACGGTGCTGCCGACGGCACCTGCTACGGCCAGAAGGTTGATTCTGTCATTTGGGGCACGTCGGTCTATGTCAAGGAAGGCGATGCGTGGAAATGGACCTTTGGCATAAATTTGACCGCACGCCGGTAGGGCGCCTCGCGCTCGCAGCCTGATTGCGCAACGGCCTGCAGCCGAGCGCAGTGTTGGGCGTACGGAGAAATTCATGGACCTTCCGGAGACGCTCGAACTCTTCGCCTACGACCGATGGGCGAACGCCCACGTCCTCGCGCTCGCATCGACGCTGTCCGACGAGGCGCGCTCCCGGCCGTCGGCGGCGAGCTACAAGTCTGTTCAAGGGACGCTCGTTCACATTCTCTGGTCCGAGTGGGCCTGGCTTGGGCGCTGGACCCCCCTCCGCTCGGTTGCCGATCCCCGAACCGTGGCTGGCTTCGATTCCCTGCGGAGCCTCTGGGCCGCCTTCGAGGATGAGCAGCGAGCGTTCCTCTCGAGCATCAAAGAGGCTGATCTCCACCGTTCCGTGTCGTATCAGAACCCTCCCGGCACGACATGGACCTATTCCCTACAGCACATGCTTCAGCACGTCGTCAACCACTCCACCTATCATCGCGGTCAGCTCACAACGATGTATCGCGAGCTCGGCGTTGTCCCCCGCCCGCTCGATTTCCTCGACTACCTCGATCACGTCGACTCCGTGCGTGGTTGACCTCCCGGTCACTTTTCGCCTCCTCTACATCCCCAGCAAGCTATTCGTGCACGGGAACGCGACCGCGACGGCAAGCAACATCGCCGCGCACGAGGTGCATTCGGCGCTGATGGTGGTCCTGGGCGGCCTGATCCCCGCCACCATCGACTTTCTCAACTCTTTCCCCTGGCGGTCCTCGTGATTCGGTGCGGCTTTCTGCCCCGCTTCCTGGGAGTCTGGCTGATCGCATGATCGTTCTTTCTACCGGATGAACGAGGTCACGCATGCAGCGCCGATGGGCCGGCATGGCCCCCAAGCGACATCGCGACGGCCGGCGCCGCCCTGCGGCCCGGCAGCGGGTCTATCTTCTTTGCGGGCCATCGCTCTCCGGCAAGACGTCTCTCGGCACGCGGATGGTATCCGTGCTCGGGCTACGGTCCCTGTCGTTCGACGAGATCAACGCCGAGCGTGGCCTTCCGTTCGGCGCCGGGGGCCTCGAGCATGAGTGGGCGGCCACTCTCGAGATCGCCCTCCAACGTCTCCGGGCGTATCTTTCGGCCGGCGATTCCGTCGTCGTCGACGACACGTTCTGCTATCGCTGGCTGCGCGATCGCTTTTGCAGCGTCGCGCGCCAGCTCGGCGCGACCCCGCAGATCGTCTACCTGGAGGTCGAGCCGGCAATCCTCCGCCGGCGCTATGACAGCTTCCGGGCTTCCGGGGAGCGCGCCGTCCTCTCGCCCTCGGCCTTCGACGAGCACATCCGCGCGTTCGAGGCCCCGTCAGCAGACGAGCCCCTGATCCGCTTTTCCAGCTTCGAAGCGGCTTCGGAGTGGGTCCACAATCAACCCCCGAGTTCCTCGTCATGACCGACATCGTCAACCTCGTGATCCGCGACAGTCGTCCCGACGACGAGCCGTTCGTTTTGGCCACCGCGGAACGCCTCGCTGCGTTCGAGTTTCCCGGCTGGCGCACGTCGCAGGAGATCGTCGCCGGAGAGTTGCGCACCCTTCGCCGATTCTTTGCCGGCTCCCTCCCGGGCTCCGCACTCCTCGTCGCCGCCGCGTCGCCGGACGACGGTCTCGGCTTCGTACTCCTCGAGACGGTCCGCGACTACTTCAGCGACACCGAGCACGCGCATGTCGGGATGCTCGCGGTCGTCGAGTCCGCCGAGGGTCGTCGCGTCGGACGCGCGCTCCTGGAGGCCGCCGAACGCTGGGCGCGCACCCGGGGCTTCTCCCGCCTCTCGCTCAACGTCTTCGATCACAACACGCGGGCCCGGTCCCTCTACGAGCGCCTCGGGTACTCGCCCGAGACGGTCCGGTACGTGAAAGTGCTCGCGTGACGCCCCCCGCGCTCGCCCTCCGGTTCCCGGAGCCAGGCGACGCCGACGCCGTCTTCACGGCCGTGCGCGAGTCGATCGAGGAGCTCCACCGGTGGATGTCCTGGTGCCAAATGGACTACTCACCTGCGGACGCCGCGCAGTGGGTCTCGAACCAGCCGGAGGCGCGCGAAGGCGGACTCGCGTTCGAGTTCGTGATCACCGACGGGCAGGGCCGCCTCCTCGGCGCCTGCGGGGTGAACCAGATCAACAAGGGCACCCGAATTGCGAACCTCGGTTACTGGGTGCGCACCTCCGAGACCGGGCGCGGCGTCGCGACGCAGGCCGCGAAGGACGTCGCCGCGTGGGCGTTCGCGAACACGGACCTCGAGCGCCTCGAGATCGTGGCGGCCGTCGGCAACGTCGCCAGTCAGGCCGTTGCCGAAAAGGCCGGCGCCTTGCGCGAGGGCGTGCTCCGCTCGCGGCTCCTCATCCACGGGAGGTTCCACGACGCCGTCATGCTCTCCCTGATCAGGCCCCGGAGCGCGGCCGCCTGAGGAGCCGCCCCCTGGGGGCCGGCCACGTTATCGTTCCGCACGGAGGCCCCGATGTCCGCCTACATCCTCGTTCAGGTCGACGTCCACGACGCCACGGGCTTCGCGCGCTACCGCGAGGCGGTCCTGCCTTCGATCACCGCATACGGGGGCCGCTTCATCGTCCGCGGCGGATCGATCGAAACGCTCGAGGGCACGTGGCATCCCCCGAGGCTCGCCATCCTCGAGTTCCCAGACGCCGAGCGGGCGCGCGCGTGGTGGGCGTCGCCCGAGTACGCGGAGCCGAAGGCGCTCCGCCTCGCAACGGCGCGCTCCGAGATGATCCTCGTCGAAGGCGTCTGACCCGCCGGCGGCCCGTGCCCGTCACTTCGTCGCGTCGGGCCTCGAGCCGAGGGTGACCTCGAACGTCTTGTCGACGGTCTTGCCGTCCTCGACGCGCTTCACGACGATGTTCACCTTTTCGCCGGGCTTTTTGCCCTGAAGCGCGTAGGTGTAGTCGTAGAGGTTGCGCAGCTCCCTGTCGCCGAATTTCACGATCGTGTCGCCGGCCATGAGCCCCGCCTTCTCGGCCGGCGAGCCGCCCGTGACGCCCGAGAGCTTCACTCCCGAGCCCTCCTCGGAGAAGTCCGGGATGCCGCCGACCCACACGCGAAAGCTCCGCGAGCCCGACGGCGCGGTCCCGCCCTTGACCAGTGTAAAGGCGATCTTCTCCGGCGCCGCCGCGACGGCGGCGACGACGGGCTCGACGAACTTGACGACGCGGACGATCCCCTCGGAGTCGATCCGGTCGGCCGTATCGGAGGGCTTGTGGTAATCGGCGTGGGCGCCCGTGAAGACGAAGAGGACGGGCCTCTTGGCGGCGTAGAACGGCGAGTGGTCGGACGGCCCGAAGCCGCCCTCGAGGAGCGCGAGCTTGAACTTCGCCTCGGCGTTCGAGGACTCGACGAGTCCTTTCCATGCCGGCGAGGTCCCGACGCCCTGCACGTCGAGCTTGTCGCCCCGCAGGCGGCCGACCATGTCCATGTTGAACATCGCGACGACGGAGTCCCACGGGACGGTCGGGTGCTTCGTGAACTGGAGGGAGCCGAGGGTGCCGAGTTCCTCCGCCGCGAAGGCGATGAAGAGGACGGAGCGCGGGAGGCTCGCGCGCTTCGCGGCGAGGTCGCGGGCCGTCTCGAGCATCGCGGCGACGCCCGAGGCGTTGTCGTCGGCGCCGTGATGGATCTGCGGGCCGCCCCCCGAGGCGAGCGACGTCGTTCCGCCCATGCCGAGGTGGTCGTAGTGCGCGCCGACGATCACGATCTCGGCGCTCTTGTCGGCATCGGCCCCCTTCAGGAGGCCGATCACGTTGGACGTTCGGACACGGTTCGGCGTGACGTCCACGTTCAGGTCGATGTGCGATCCCGTCACGACGAACGACGCCGGTTTCTTCGTCTCGTCGATCGCCTTCTGCGCCGCCTCGAGCGTCTTCGACGAGGTCGCGAGGAGGGACTCGGCGACGTGCCGGCGGACGGACATCGCGACGATGCCGGCGTCGGAGAACGCCGCGTCCGTCCGCAGGGCGATGAGGTCGTCCGGAACGTCCTTCGTGAGCGGGCCCGCGGCGACGAGCATCGCCCTGGCGCCCTTCTCGTGGGCGACGGCCGCCTTGAAGCGGAGCGCCGCGAAGGGCGAGAACGGCGATTTCTCGTCGTCGCCGTCGGGGCCGTAGCGCAGGACGAGAACGACCTTGTCCTTCACGTCGAGGCCCTGGTAGTCGTCGTAGCCGAGGTCCTTCGCGACGATGCCGTAGCCCGCGAAGACGATCTCGCCCCCGGCGGCGCCGGCGGCCGAGAAGGCGAGCGGGCGGAAATCGGTCCCGACGGCCCACGCTTTCTGCGCCGGGGCCGTCCCCGTCTCGAGTCGGTTCTTCGGCCCGAGGTCCACGCCGTCGATGAAGTCGAAGGGCTGCAGCCACGCTCCGTCCGGGCCGGCGGGCGAGAGGCCGACCTCCTTGAACCGTTCCACGAGCCACGCGGCCGCGCGGTCGGCCTCGGGCGTGCCGGCCCGACGGCCCTTGAGGTCGTCCGAGGCGAGAAAGGCGACGTCGGCCTGCACGCGTGCGGCTGCGGGCGAGAGCGCGGCTGGTGCCGGAGCGGCGACGGGTTGCCCCATGCCCCTAAGCGGCAGCAGGAGGAGGGCGAGCGGAGCGGCGAGGCGGCGGGCGGTGTTCATCCGGGGTTCTTTACCACGGATCGCGCGAGCCCGCGATAGAGCATCGAACGACGGGCGCCCCGGGCGGAGCCGGGATTATCTTGATCGCGTCGAAGGAGGTCGCCGTGGCTCGCACCCCCGAATCCGTCGCCGCCTTTCTCGCCGGCAGCCGATTCGCCGTCGCCGGCGTCTCCCGCGAAGGCAACCTGCCCGCGAACGCGATCTTCCGCAAGCTGAAGTCCTCGGGCCACGACGTCGTGCCCGTCAACCCGAACGCGACCACGGTCGAGGGCGTCGCGTGCTACCCGAGCCTCGACGCCGTCCCGGGGGCCCTCGATGGCCTCGTCATCGCCGCACACCCCGGCGTCGCCGCGGATCTCGTAAGACAGGCCGCGGCGCGCGGCGTGAGAAACGTGTGGTTCCATCGCTCGTTCGGCGAGGGAAGCGTGTCGGACGCGGCGCTGGCCGCGTGCCGCGAGGCCGGGATCGAGCCGATCGTGGGAGGCTGCCCGCTCATGTACGGCGGGAGGGTGGACATTGCGCACCGCTGCTTCCGCTGGTGGCTCGCGCGAAAGGGCCGGGTGCCGGTGTGACGGGACGATCCCCGGCACGCACCGCCGCGATCACTCTCGCCGTTTTCCTCGCCGCTGCCGCGGCGGCGTTGGCGTTCGGCTCGGCGCGATGGCGAATGCGCACACGCGGCC
>JBAUSZ010000282.1:0-7723 GCA_049581965.1 Thermoanaerobaculia bacterium
CGCCCCCGACGAGCCCCGTCGAGAGGGCACGCCCGAGGAGGAGCCATGGGGCGGGCGCGAGAACCTCGCCGCGGAGGACCCAGAGGAGGAACGTCAGCGTGGCGGCCTCGGCGAGGACGGCGCCCGCGAGGAGACCGCCCACGGCGAGTGGCTTCTCGACGATCGTGCGCGAGCCGATCGTCGCGAGGAGATAGCCGACGAGGATCTTCGTGAAGGCGTGCAGCCCGAGGAGTCGGCCGGGGCCTGTCAGGACGTCCTCGAGGAGGCCGGCAGGGAGGCCGCCGAGCATGGCGGGCACGGCGGCGCCTCCGCGCGCCAGGTCCGCGACCACGAGAAGGAAAAAGTCGGGCGGGACCGGCACGCGGAGCGCGCCGAGCGCGAGCGTCGCGAGAACGGCGAGAGCGAGGCCGATCGCGAGCCGGAGGGCTTTCACCGGCGCTCTCCGGCCGCGGGGCCGCCCGTGACGTCGGACCGGCGCACGGGAGGCAGGACGAAGACCATGGATTCGCGGCGCGGATCGGCAGCGGGCTCGAGCTGGATGTCCCAGAAAAGCGTGCTCTTTTTCGCGAGAGAGGAGACGCGCCCCACCGGGAGGTTCTCCGGGTAGACGCCGTCGGTGCCCGACGAGACGATGAGGTCGTTCTTTTCGACGGGCTCGATCGTCGGGACGTACTCGACGGCGATCCCGCCCTTGCCGTCGCCCTTCGCGACGGCGGCCCGCCCGCCTCGGGGGAGCAGCACGCCGGCGGCGGCGGTCTTGTCCGAAAGCAGCTGGAGACGGGCCGTGTGCGGCCCGACGGCGATGACGCGGCCGACGAGGCCGCCCGGGGCGACGATGACGCCGTCCACGCAAACGCCGTCGGAGGCGCCGCGGTCGAGAAGGCCCGTCCGGAAGGGACCCGAGGACTCGACTGCGATGAGACGCGCGGGCACGGTACCGGGCGGCGGGGACGGCTGGGCGCCGAAGAGCTCGAGGAGGCGTGCCTTGTCGCGCTCGGCGTCGCGGAGCCGCAGGACCTCTCCCTGGAGGCGCTCGACCTCCACCGAGAGCGCGCGATTTCCCGCGAGGAGCGTGCGCCGCGACGAGACCCACCGGGTGATGTCCGCCGAGCCCGTGCGCAGCGCCGTCAACGCCTCGACGAAAGGGGACGCGACCGCGAGGATCCAGCTTTCGCCCGCGGTCCGGCCGCTCGGCCGCCGCACCTGGAGCGAGAGACCGACGAGACAGAGGGAGAGGAGCACCGCGAGCAGGATCTCGGGTCGGCGGGCGGCGAGGGACGGGGAGGCCACGCGTGCCTAGTCGAGGCTGATCTTTCGCAGCAGGTCGACGTCGGCGAGCATTGCGCCGGTCCCGAGGGCGACGGAGGAGAGCGGCTCCTCGGCCGTTGCGATCGGGAGGCCCGTCTCCTCGCGCAGGCGGCGGTCGAGGTTCTTGAGCATCGAGCCTCCTCCCGTGAGGACGATGCCCTTGTCCATGATGTCGGCCGACAGCTCGGGGGGCGTCTTCTCGAGGGCGACGCGGACGGCGTCGAGGATGATCCCGACGGTCTCCGCGAGGGCCTCGCGCACTTCCGCGTCCGTGAGCGTGAGCGTCTTCGGAACGCCCTCGACGAGGTCACGGCCCTTGATCTCCATCGAAATGGGCTCGTCGAGCGGATACGCGGATCCGATCTCGATCTTGATCTGCTCGGCGGTGCGCTCGCCGATCAGGAGGTTGTACTTCCTCTTGATGTACTGGATGATCGCCTCGTCCATCTCGTTCGACGCGACGCGCACGGACTTCGAGTAGACGATGCCCGCGAGCGAGATGACGGCGACGTCCGTCGTGCCGCCCCCGATGTCGACGATCATGTTGCCCGTGGGCTCGGTGATCGGGAGGCCGGCGCCGATCGCGGCCGCCATTGCCTGCTCCACGATGAAGACCTCGCTCGCCCCCGCCTGGAGGGCGGAGTCCTTCACGGCGCGTTTCTCGACCTGCGTGATGTCCGACGGCACGGAAATGACGATCTTCGGGCGCACGAACAGGGAGCGGCCGTGGGCTTTCTTGATGAAGTAGTCGAGCATCCGCTCCGTGACCTCGAAGTCGGCGATGACGCCGTCCTTCATGGGCCGGATCGCGACGATGTTGCCGGGCGTCCTGCCGAGCATGTCCTTGGCGGCGCTGCCGACGGCCTCCACCTTGTTTGAGATCTTGTTGACCGCGACGATCGAGGGCTCGCGGACGACGATGCCCCGGCCCTCGGCGAAAACGAGAGTGTTCGCCGTACCGAGGTCGATCGCGAGATCGGACGAGAAGATCGAGAAGAAGGAGCGCAGGGCCAATGGGAAGCTTCCTTTCGCGGAAACCGGCGGCCTGCCGCCGGGCTCAGTTGCTGATGAGCACCGTTTCGCGCTTGACGGTCTCGCCGCCCGCCGTACGGGCCTTGATCACGATCGTCTGCATTCCGTCGCCGCCCATCGTGATGATCTTCCGGAACGTGCCGTCGGCGTTCACGTCGGTCGTCTCGCCATTCACGGTTACGAGTGCGCCGGGGACCGTCCTTCCCACGAGGACGACGGACGATCCGACGACGTTCGGGCGTTGCGTGATGACGAGGTCGGGCGGGACGGCCTCGCCCTGGACCGTGGCCTGGTCGCCCCCGACCGCCTTGAACCGGCGCTCGGGCGTCCACTCGGAGTAAAGGCTCGGGGAGCCTCTCTTCACGGTGCGTACGTGCCAGAAGTAGAGGCCGGGGTCGTGGACCTGAATGAGCGTCTCTGCCTGACCGCGCTCGGACGGAAACCCGGGGAGGACGGAGTCCTTCACGAAGAGCCGGCTCGCCGCGATCTCCACCTGATAGGCGTTCGCCTCCTTCACGGGCGACCAGCGCAGACGCAGGGGGTCCCCCTTGCGAACGTTGAAGAGCAGGTTGTCGTCCGGCGCGAGGAGGGTGGGGGTGTCCGGGAGCGTCGTCTTCGGTCCTATCGGCCCGCCCCGCGGCGCGACGGCGCGCTCGCGCACGCCGAGCGTCACGCTCTGGCCCGCCGCGTTCGAGAGGACGGTGCGGCCGCGGTAGGACGAAACGGACGTCGCGCCGGCGTCCTGCTCCATCCCGACCGTCGAATTCACGTCGATGCTGGCCGTCGCCATGTCCGTCGACACCTTCGAGGTGCTCTTCTCACCCGTCGAGACGTCCGTCGTGCCGACGACGAGCTTCGGATTCGAGGCGCCCGCCACGGCATGGACCTCGAAGAGCGTCTCGGGGCGGATTCGGTACATCGTCCCGTCGTTCCAGAGCACTTCGGCCGTTCCGTTCGGACCGGTCTTGATGAAGTCGCCCTCGCGGAGCGGCATGCTCAGCTTGAGCGTCTCCCACGTCGTGCGATTCGCGCGCTGGATCTGCACGGTGCCCGCGACGTCCGCGACGTGTGCCTCGCTCTTGACGATGGCGCCCGCCATGATCTTGAGTGCCGTGGACTTCACCTCGAGTGCCGTGCGCGCCGCCCGCTCGTTCTGTCCGGCCGCCAGGTCCCGGTGAGCGTCGGCGAGCTTCTCGTCGGCGGCGGCGATTTCGCGCTGCAGGAGGGGAGCGTCCTGCTGTTTCTTCGCCCGCGAGAGGGCGTCCTCGGCCTCCGCGACCTCCTGCCGGGCGTGGCGCGAGGAGTCGTCGCGCTTCACGAAGAGGAAGACGCCGCCCGCCACGAGGCCCGCCACGAGGAGGAAGCCCACGACGAGACGCACGAGCGTCTGAGTCGAAACGTAGTACCACTCGAGCTGCGACTCGAGGTCCCGACCCGTCTTCTTGTCCGGCATGGCGATCGCTCTCCGGAAACCCTTCTAGAAACGGATGTTATAGCACGTTGAGGGCCGGCGTTGGGGCGCGAGCGGAGCCGGGGCGGCCAACTTTACCGCTGTCAGCCGCTGGGGTATCGTCGCCCGTTCTTTCGGGTGGCGGCACCCGCCCTGCGGGCCGCACCCGGTTCCGGAGACGAAATGCTCAAAGAGCTGCGCGAGAACTTCAAGCATCTCAAGTGGATCCTCTGGGCCGTCATCGCGATTTTCGTGCTCTTCGTCTTCGTCGACTGGGGCATGGGGTCCGGAGGCGGCAGGGGTACGGACGCGACGCTCGCGGCCAAGGCCGGAGACATCCGCATCACGACCGCGGAATTCCAGAAGGAATACGCGTTCACCGAGGAGCGGTACCGACAGGCCTACGGCAAGAACTTCAGCCCCGATCTCGCCCGGGCGATGAACCTGCCCGAACAGGTTCTCAACGGGATGATCGACCGGCGCCTCCTGCGCGCCGAGGCGAGCCATCTCGGTCTGAGAGTCTCCGACGAGGAGCTCACGCAGCACATTCTCGGCCTCAAGGACCCGCAGTCCGGCCGCGGCCTCTTCGTCAAGGACGGCGTCTTCGTCGGCGACGCGACCTACAAGCGGATCCTCGCCGCGAACCGCCTCTCTGCGGAGAGCTTCGAGGGCGACACGCGCGACTCTCTCATCCTCGAAAAGCTGAACCGCTTCTACACGCAGTCCATCGTCGTGAGCGACGACGAGGTCAAGGCCGAGTACGAGAACCGCAACGTGAAGGCGAAGATCGCCTATGTCCTCGCGCCGCCGTCCGCAGGATCCACGGCCGCCGCCGCCGTAACGGACCAAGAAGCCGAAGCGTGGTTCAAGGCGAATCCGACGCCCTACATGCAACCCGAGAAGCGCAAAGCGAAATACCTTCTCGTCGAGACGGCGAAAATCCGCCCCTCGATCCAGGTGTCGGACGCCGACGTCCAGGCCGACTACTCCGCCAATACGGAGAGCTACCGCAAGGGTGAGGAAGTCCATGCCCGGCACATCCTCTACAAGGTCGAGGGCGCCAACGACGCCGCCCAGAAGGCGAAAGCCGAGGCGGCGATCCGACGGCTCAAGGCCGGCGTGGACTTCGCGGCGCTCGCGAAGGCGGAGTCCGACGATCCCGGTTCGAAGGCCTCGGGCGGTGACCTCGGCTCGTTCGGAAAGGGTCGCATGGTGAAGGAGTTCGAGCAGGCCGCCTTCAGCGCGAAGGACAAGGAGATCGTCGGGCCCGTGAAGACGAACTTCGGGTACCACGTGATCCAGGTCCTCGAGAAGACCGGCGAGCGCGTCCAGCCGTTTTTCGAGGTGGCTCCCGGCATCCGCCAGCGTCTCCAGGAGGACCGCGCCCGCGACGAGGCGAAGCGCCTCGCGGCCTCGCTCTCCGAAAGGGTCACGAAGCTCGGCAAGGCCTCGGACGACGACCTCCGCAAGCTCGCGTCCTCCGGGGTCACGTTCAACGAGACGGAATTTCTGGGGCGGACCGACGCCCCGGCAGGAATCGGCTTCAACCCGCAGTTCACGGAGAAGCTCTTCTCGCTCAAGGAAGGCGAAACGTCGCCCGCGTCCATCACGACCGCGCGCGGCGAAGCGATCGTCAAGTGCGTCGAGATCAGGAAGCCCGGCCTGCCTTCCTTCGCCGAGGTGAAGGCGCGCGTCGTGACCGACATTCGGAAGAAGAGGCAGGACGAGGCGCTGCTCGCCGGTCTGCGGCAGGACCTCGCGGGCGCGGGCACGCTCGAGGCGCTCGCGAAGAAGCTCAACCTCAAGGTCGAGACGCCCGAAGCGTTCCCGAAGGCCGGCCCCGTCCCGGGCCTCGGTTCGCCAAAGGCCGTTCTCGACGCGGTCTTTTCGGCGAAGGCGGGCGAGGTGAAGGGCCCCGTCCCCGTCGACGTGCGCGGCGCCGCCGTCTTCCGGGTCGACAGCATCACGCCGTTCGACGCGGCGGCCTTCGAAAAGGAAAAGGACGCCCTGAAAGAGCAGCTCCGCGGGCAGAAGGCGTCGAAGGTGCTCCAGGCGCTCGTTCAGCGGCGGCGCTCGGACCTCAAGGTCGAGTTCAACAAGGACTTCCTCTCGCGGATGGGCGGGGCTCGCACCTAGCTTCCGAGCACGTAACATAGCGGCGTGATCGCGCGGCTGGCGGGTACGCTCGTCGAGGTGAGGACGAACGGCGTCGTCCTCGACGTGCACGGCGTCGGGTACGAGCTTTCGATCCCCCTTGGGACGTTTTCGGCCCTGCCGCCCGCCGGCGAGAAAGCCGTCCTTCACGTGCACACCCACGTCCGCGAGGACGCGATTCAGCTCTTCGGCTTCGCAACGCCGCAGGAAAAGTACGTCTTCGAGAGGCTTCTCTCCGTGTCCGGGATCGGGCCGAAGGTCGCGCTGACGGTTCTTTCGGGCCTCCCGCTCCCGGAGCTCGTCGGGGCGATCGCCTCGCAGAACGCGCGACTCCTCTCGACGATCCCGGGCGTCGGCAGGAAACTCGCGGAGCGACTGGGCCTCGAGCTGAAGGAGAAACTCGCGGGCTTCGGCCTCGGGGCGGCGCCAGGCGCCCCCGCCGCGAAGGCTTCCGTCGTCGACGATGCGATCGGCGCCCTCCACAACCTCGGCTACAAGATCGCCCAGGCCGAGCAGGCCGTCGAGAAGGCCGTTCGCTCCGTCGGGCCCTCGGACTTGAACAAGATCCTCCAGGCCGCGCTGAAGTCGCTGGCCCGATGAGGAGCTCGTCGGTGCCGATGCACCCCGCTCCTTCGCGCGTGAACTCGCCTTGCTCAAACTGCACGCGCGTGCGTCGCGGAGCGCGCCGGCTCCGCCTCGCGCCATAATCAGCGCCGATGGACGAACGGATCCTGTCGGGCGTTCTCCAGACGGAGGAGGCCGAGCCCGAGATCACGCTCAGGCCGCGTGCGTTGCCGGAGTTCATCGGGCAGCCGAAACTCAAGGAGACGCTCGGCGTCTTCCTGCAGGCGGCGCGCCGGCGGCAGGAGCCGCTCGACCACGTGCTCCTGTCGGGCCCGCCGGGCCTCGGGAAGACGACGCTCGCCCACATCATCGCCCGCGAGATGCAGGCTCAGATCCGCGTGACGTCGGGCCCGGTGCTCGAGAAGGCGGGCGACCTCGCGGCGCTCCTCACGAACCTCGCGCCCGGTGACGTTCTCTTCATCGACGAGATTCACCGGATGCCTCCGGCCGTCGAGGAGATCCTCTATCCGGCAATGGAGGACGGGAAGCTCGATCTCGTGATCGGAACGGGTCCCGGCGCACGGACGGTGGAGCTGCGGCTTCCGCCGTTCACGCTCGTGGGCGCGACGACGCGAGCGGGCCTTCTCTCGCAGCCGTTCACGTCGCGGTTCGGGATCACGCACCGGCTCGATTACTACGACGCGGATGCCCTCGCGACGATCGTGACCCGCTCGTCCGAGATCCTCGGCTGCCCCGTCGACCCCGACGCCGCGCGCGAGATCGCCAGGCGCAGCCGCGGGACGCCCCGCATCGCGAACCGTCTCCTCAGGCGCGTGCGCGACTACGTCGAGGTCGCGGGCGAGACGCGCGTCGCGGCGCGGGCCGCCGAAATCGCTTTGGACAAGCTCGAGGTGGATCAGCACGGCCTCGACGAGATCGACCGCCGCATCCTCACGATCGTGATCGAGCGCTTCGGCGGCGGCCCGGTCGGGCTGTCGGCGCTCGCGCACTCCCTCGGGGAGGACAAGGGCACGCTCGAGGATCTCTACGAGCCCTTCCTCCTGCAGTCGGGTTTCCTGCAGCGCACGCCGAAGGGCCGCGTGGCCTCCGCGCTCGCGTACCGGCACCTCGGGCTCAAGCCGGCCTCGGGGCCGGGACCGCTCTTTGGCTGACGCGGCTCGAGGGCCCCGGCGGCGCGGCCTCCTCGTCCACAAC
>JBAUSZ010000283.1:0-9244 GCA_049581965.1 Thermoanaerobaculia bacterium
CGGCCTGCCCGCGCGCTGAGGGCCCGCCGGGCGAGAGCGGGGCCGGGCCGCTCCGTTCTCACGGCCGGAACGCCTCCACGAGCCCGTCCATCAGAGCCGCTCCCGGGCCCGACGTCCGATACCAGGCGCTCGGCCTGCTGGACGCGCCGCGCGCCGTCAGGGCCTCCTTCGACAGCAGCGTGAAGAGGTCCAGCTCCGCGCCCGTCAGGAGCGCTCCGGGGCTCGTCATGGTTCCTCCGAGACTCGCCGCACCTCTCGAGCGATCGGACCTCCAGACGCCTTCAGCGGGGCGACGGTCCCTCCGGTATCCCGGCCGGCTTGACGGGCGTCGGGGCGAGGTTTGGCGGCTTCGGCTTCATCTCGGCCGATCCGGTCTTCTGGTCGCTCATCCTGAGCGCGTGCGTCGCGCACTGGAGGTCGAACGCGGGAGGAAACTTCGTCGAGCCGGCCGCCTTGGCATCCGAGCCACAGGTCGTGTGCGACGCCCCCGGATTGCAGTCCAGCTTCAGCGTCTGCGCGTTCGGCGTCCCGACGACCGCGCAGCCCGTGAGCTTCTGCGCGTTCAACCCGGCCTCGTAAACCTGGCAGAACTGCGTCGTCGTCTGGCCGGTCCAGCCGGCGAGGCCGCTCAGCGCCTTGTTCGCCTCGGGCTTCACGTCCGGTTGCTGGACGTTGTCGAGAAACTGCTTCCACGGCGCCGCGGCCGCGACGCAGTTCAAGCGGATCGCCGGCGGCCCCCAGATCCCGTAGGCCTTCCGCAGCCGGTCCGCCGGCGCGCGCTCCGCGAGCCAGTCGTGCCGGAAGGCGAGCCACTCCTTGGCCGTCTTGCCCATCGTCGCGATCGCCTGCGCCACCGCCGCGGCCTGCGCCATCTTGATCGCCTTGATTGTGTCGCCGCGCAACCAGGGCTGAAGCGTCTGGTCCATCATCCCTATCGCCGGACCGAACATCCAGGCGCACGACTTCGCAAACCGCTTCTGCGCGATCGTGCACAGCAGGCTCTGGGACTGCTTGCCCGTGACGTCGAACTCCGTCTTGAACTTGCTCGGCTGCTCGAACCAGTCCTCCGCGTACTCGCCGAGGTGCGGCTTGAGGTCGCCGTTGAACACGACCTGCCAGAGCGGCGGCCCGCTACTGCCCCCGCCGAGGCCGAAGAAGTCCAGGATCGCGCCCCCGACGTCCTTGATGAAGCCCACGACGTCCGAGAGGAGCTCCTTGGCCCCCTGGATGGTCTCGAGGATCGCCTGGGCGATCCCGCAGACGTCCACGGCGAAGACGACGTTCGCCACGGCGCAGGCGATCGTGTAACCGGCGTCCTTGACCAGCCCCCAGAAATCGCCCTCGCGGACGTCGATGTAGACGTCGATGAGCTTCAGGAACCACGAGGGCAGCCCCGTCTGACTCCAGGCCTTCTTGCCGACGGACGTGTCCTTGAAGGCGTCGAGGCAGTTCGCGACCGCGACGTCGTCGCCGGCCTTGTCGATGCAAGCGAAAAGGGAGCGCGACTCGCGCACGTCCTGCCCGTTGATCGGGACGCCGGGCAGGCTGCCCACGACATCGAGCACTTTCGCGAGATCCTCCACCGCATCGGCGCGCGCCGGCTGCGGCGCGACGCAGAAGACTCCAAGCAGGAGGAAACCGGCGGCGGTCAAGAAGGAGATGCGTCGCATCGCCGCCTCCTACTGCCGGATCCCGGATGGAATGCTCTGCGCCAGGCGTCGCAGCTCTCCGACCGTGACGTGCTTTCCGCCGGGACTCTCGAGGACGTCCGTGTCGGGACGCTTCAGGAGCTCGGAAAGCGGCGTCCCGCGCGCGACCTTGACGATGGGTGCCTGACGCACGGACGACGCTTGCAGGTGCGGCAGGACGGCCTTGAACTGGCCGGCCGTGATCTTGCGGCCGTCGGGCGCCACGAGCACCGTGGCGTCCGGAGCAGTCTCGAGCTGTCGCCTCTCCGTCTGGCGCGTGACGCGCAGCGTCGGCCCCGTCAGCGGCTGCCTCAGGACGCCGCGCCCCGTCATCGAGCGCAGGCGCGCGGCGAGAGGCGCGAGGCTGCGCACGTCGGCGACCGTGAGGCGTTTGCCGCTCGAGAACTCGAGAACCTGCGAGGGCGGCAGGGCCGCGATGTCTGCCGAGCGGGTGTTCGGCCCGATGCGCACGACGCCGGGTGCCACCGCTCTCGCCGCGGGCGTTGGGTCGGCGGCGAGCGCCCGCCCGGAGGCTCCAATTCCAGCGGTCATCACCGAGGAGACAAGAAACACGCCCACTCCCTGCGACCAGCTCCTGGCGCCCATCGTTTCCTCCTTCGCGTGGTCTGGCGGCAATGTAGGGCCCGTGCGAAGAAGTTTTCAAGGGAGGGCCGCGCAAGCGCACCCCAATTCGTCGGATCTGGCCTCACGCCGCGCCGGCGTACAGGAACCGCTTGATCTTCTTCGTCGGCGTCTTCTGGAACTCCTCGGAGTAGACGTCGATCTTTGCGACCGAGGCGTACGGGGGGAGGGACTCGTTGAGCGCGATCCGGTTCTTCTCCATCCGCCGGACGAGATCCTGCTCGCCGATCCGCAGCTGGTCGACGCGCTCGAGGTCGGGATAGACGAGCGCGAAGAGCTTCCCGTTTCGCTCGAGGACGAGTGACTCCCCGACGAACGGGAGGCTGTTGAGCCTCGCCTCGATCTCCTCGGGGTAGATGTTCTGTCCCGAGGGCCCCACGATCACCGTCTTCGAGCGCCCCCGGATGAAGATCGTCCCGTCCGCGTCGACGACACCGAGGTCCCCCGTGTGGAGCCAGCCGTCCGCGTCGATCGCCGCGGCCGTGGCCTCGGGGTTCTTGTAGTACCCCTCCATGACGTTGACGCCCCTCACGAGGATCTCCCCCGGAACGCGCAGCGCATCGGCCGAGTCGATCCTCACGTCGAGCGTGTCGACCTTCTTCCCGACGCCGCCGAGCTTGTGGTCGCGCCAGCCCGAGTAGCTGACGAGCGGTCCGCACTCCGTCATCCCGTAGCCGCAGGTGAACGGAAAACCGATCGCGCGGAAGAACTTCTCCACGTCACCGTTCAGCGCGGCCCCGCCGATGACGATCTCCCGGAAGCGCCCCCCGAAGACCGCGACGAGCCTCTCGCGGATCTTCCGCTGGAGGATCCGCCTCACGGGCGGGATCCTCATCAGGAGCTTCGTCGTCTCCTTCTCGAGGGCCGGCGCGAGCCTCTTCGCGTAGATCTTCTCGATCACGAGCGGGACCGACAGGATGAGGCGGGGGCGGACGGCGCCGAACGCGTCGAGGATGACCTTCGGCGAGGGCGTCTGGGCGAGAAACGTGATCGCGCAGCCGGACGTGAACGGAAACAGGAACTCGAAGGCGCAGCCGAAGGCGTGCGCGAGCGGGAGGAACGAGACGATCGTGTCGCCCGGCTCGAGGGGCATGTTCTCCCTCGCGAAGACGACGTTCGCGAGGAGGCTCCGGTGCGGGAGCATCACGCCCTTGGAAAAACCGGTCGTCCCGGACGTGTAGACGATGGCCGCGAGGCGCACGTCCTCGACGTCAGCCGGCCGGAAGTGCTCCGGAGCCGGGAGACGCCGCTCGCGCGGCGAGCGCGCCACGGCGTCGAGCGCCCTCGCGAGGCTCTCCTTCCGCGAGTGAAGAAGCCGGAAATCCGACAGGGAAAACACCGCCCCGACGTCCCGGAGCTGGCCCGGGTCGAGAGGCGCGAAGAGGGCGTCCGCCACGAAGAGGAGCACGGCGTCCGAGTGGTTCACGATGTGGTGGACGTCGTCGGGACGAAAATCCGGAAGGATCGGGACGATGACGGCTCCGTAGGTCACGGTCGCGAGCCAGACGACCGCCCAGCGCGCCGCGTTGCGCCCGAGGAGCGCGATCTTGTCGCCCGGGGAGACGTGACAGGTCCGGAAGATCTCGTGCAGCTGCGCGATCTCCTCTGCGACCTCGCCGTACGTGAGGCCCCGACCTTCCCAGTCGAGGAGCGCGGGGCGCGCCCAGTTCCGCCGCACGCTCTCGCCGATCAGGCCGACGAGGTTCTCGCGGGTCCGGACGGGGACGCCTGGCGCGTTCACGAACGAGAACTTGGGACCGGATCCGCGGGCCGCGCACTGAGGCACCTGCATGGCGGCTGTCCGCCGCCGGCCCCTCCCCGGCTCCGCTCAGCTCACCTGCCCCTGACGCCTAGCCCGAGCCGCTCTCCGCGACCTTCGGCCGACTGACGAGCGCCGCCTTGAAGAAGTCCCGGTTCAGCTGGGCGATGAACTCCTGGCGGATTTCCTTCGGGCAGGCGCGCGAACACTCGCCGTGGTTCGTGCAGGTGCCGAAGCCCTCGGCGTCCATCTGCGCGACCATCGAGAGCACGCGGTCGTAGCGCTCGGGCTGCCCCTGCGGGAGGAGGGCGAGGTGCGAGACCTTGGCCGCGACGAAGAGCATCGCCGACCCGTTCGGGCAGGCGGCCGCGCAGGCGCCGCAGCCGATGCAGGCCGCCGCGTCCATCGCGCGATCCGAGCAGCTCTTCTTGATCGGGATCGCGTTGCCGTCGGGAGCGCTGCCGGTCGCGACGGAAACGAAGCCCCCCGCCGCGATGATGCGGTCGAACGAGGAGCGGTCGACGATGAGGTCCTTGACGATCGGGAACGGCGTCGCCCGCCAGGGCTCGAGCGTGATCGTGTCGCCGTCCTTGAAGCTCCGCATGTGGAGCTGGCAGGCCGTCGTCCCGCGGCGCGGGCCGTGCGGGTTGCCGTTCACGACGATCCCGCACATCCCGCAGATGCCCTCGCGGCAGTCGTGGTCGAACGCGATGGGGTCCTCGCCCTTGAGGATGAGGCGCTCGTTCACGACGTCGAGCATCTCGAGGAAGGACATGTCCGGACTGATGTCCGGCGCGTCGTACGTGATGAACTTCCCCGCGGACTTCGCGTCCTTCTGGCGCCAGACGTTCAGCGTCAGTCTCACTTGTAGCTCCTCGTCGCGAGATGGACGTTCTCAAACTCGAGCTGCTCGACGTGGCGGACCGGCGCCTTGCCCTCGCCCGCGTACTCCCAGGCGGCGACGTGGCAGAACTTCTCGTCGTCGCGCAGCGCCTCACCGTCCGGCGTCTGGTACTCCTCGCGGAAGTGGCCGCCGCAGGACTCCTCGCGCGTCAGGGCGTCGAGACACATGAGTTCGCCGAGCTCGAGGAAGTCGGCCACGCGGCCCGCCTTCTCGAGCGACTGGTTGACCTCCTCGTTGCCGCCGACGACCGTCACGTTCTTCCAGAACTCCTCGCGCAGGGAGGGAATCTTCCGGAGGGCCGCCTCGAGGCCGGCCTTGTTCCGGCCCATGCCGCAGTCCTCCCACATGATCTTGCCGAGCTCGCGGTGGAAGGAGTCGACCGTGCGCTTGCCTTTCACGGCGAGGAACTTCTTCATGCGCTGCGCGACGGCCGCCTCGGCGTCCTTGAACGCCGCGTGTTTGGTGTCCACCGCGTCCTTCTTCGTGCCCGCGAGGTAGTTGCCGATCGTGTACGGGAGGACGAAATAGCCGTCCGCGAGGCCCTGCATGAGCGCGCTCGCGCCGAGCCGGTTGGCGCCGTGGTCGGAGAAGTTCGCCTCGCCGGCCACGTGGAGACCGGGAATCGTGGACATGAGGTTGTAGTCGACCCAGAGCCCGCCCATCGTGTAGTGCGACGCCGGGTAGATGCGCATCGGGACTTTGTAGGGATTCTCGTCCGTGATGCGCTCGTACATGTCGAAGAGGTTGCCGTAACGCTCGCGGATCACGTCCTCGCCGAGGCGCTTGATCGCGTCCGCGAAATCGAGATAGACGCCGAAGCCCGTCTCGCCGACGCCCCGGCCCTCGTCGCATACCTGCTTGGCGGCGCGGGAGGCGATGTCGCGCGGCGCCAGGTTGCCAAACGACGGGTACTTGCGCTCGAGGTAGTAATCGCGTTCGGCCTCGGGGATGTCGCCGGCCGCACGCTTGTCGCCCTTCTTGAGGGGCACCCAGATGCGCCCGTCGTTGCGAAGAGATTCGGACATGAGGGTGAGCTTGGACTGGTGGTCGCCCGTGACGGGGATGCACGTCGGGTGGATCTGCGTGAAGCAGGGGTTCCCGAACGCGGCGCCCTTCTTGTAGGCGCGCCAGATCGCCGTGCCGTTGCAGCCCTTCGCGTACGTCGCGAGATAGAAGACGTTCCCGTAGCCCCCGGTCGCGAGGACCACGGCGTCCGCGATGTGTGACTCGATCGTTCCGGTGATCATGTCGCGCGTCACGATGCCGCGGGCGCGTCCGTCGATCACGACGAGTTCGAGCATCTCGTGGCGCGGATACATCCTCACCTTGCCGAGGCCGATCTGGCGCTCGAGGGCCTGGTACGCGCCGAGGAGGAGCTGCTGGCCCGTCTGGCCCCGCGCGTAGAACGTCCGCGAGACCTGCGCGCCCCCGAAGGAGCGATTCGCGAGGAGGCCTCCGTACTCACGCCCGAAGGGCACGCCCTGCGCGACGCACTGGTCGATGATGTTCACGGAGACCTGCGCGAGCCGGTAGACGTTGGCCTCGCGTGAGCGGAAGTCCCCTCCCTTGATCGTGTCGTAGAAGAGGCGCCGGATGCTGTCGCCGTCGTTCTGGTAGTTCTTCGCGGCGTTGATGCCGCCCTGCGCGGCGATCGAATGCGCGCGACGCGGGCTGTCCTGGTAGCAAAAGCACGAGACGTTGTAGCCGAGCTCGGCGAGGGACGCGGCGCCCGCGCCTCCCGCGAGGCCGGACCCGACGACGATGACGGAGTACTTCCGCTTGTTCGCCGGGTTGATGAGCTTCATGTCGAAGCGGTGCTTGTCCCACTTGTTCTCGAGCGGGCCCGAGGGAACGGCCGAGTTCAATTCCATGACTGCCACCCGCCAAGAGCAACGGCCACCAGTCGCCGCGCGACGCCGCAGCCACTCTTTCTTTCTAAGAAGATTCTCTTCGGTGCCTTCATTTCAGGACTCCGGCGAGGACGGCGAGGGGGACGAGGACGAAACCGCCCGCCACGAGGAGCGTGAAAACCACCGCAAACGCCTTCCGCGCCGCGAGGTACTTCGGGTGCGAGAGGCCCAGCGTCTGGAGCATCGACCACGCCCCGTGCCACAGGTGGAAGGCGAGGCAGCCCATCGCGAGGACGTAGAAGAGCGCGACGGGCACGGGCGCGAGGCCCGTGACGAGATTCTGGTAGACCTTGCCCTCGACGAAGTTCGGGTGCACGTTGCCGATCGTCAGGTGCATGAGGTGGTAAACGATGAAGGCCGCGAGGATCGGCCCCGTCCAGCGCATCGAGCGCGAGGCGAAGGTCGCTTCCTCGAAGTCCGTCACGCTGTAGCCCTTCGGACGGGCGGCCCAGCTCTTCAGCGTGAGGCCCAGATACGCCCAGATGTGGAGTCCCACGGCGAGGAGGAGCCCGCCCCGGACGAACCAGATGCCCGTGCCGTGGAGGAGCTCGCGCAGGAAGGCCCCGTAATGGTCGAGGGCCTCGGGGCCGTTCGGGAGGAAGGCCTGGAGGTTGCCGGCCATGTGGCCGAGGACGAAGAGCGACAGGACGATCCCGGTGACCGCCATGACGATCTTCTTGCCGACCGACGAATTCAGGAGGCTTGCGGGCGCGGCCATTCGGGCGGTTCTCCTCCCCTCGGTTTTCCGTGGAATCAGACGGTCAGGAGTCCGACGAGCTCCTGGACGGATCCGGCGGACTTCGTGAGAGCGGCGGACTCCTCCGCCGTGAGCTTGAGCTCGATGATCCTCTCGATGCCCTTGGCGCCGAGCACGACGGGCACGCCCACGAACACGCCCTTGATCCCGTACTCGCCATCGAGGTACGCGGCGCACGGCAGGATCTTCTTGCGGTCGTTGAAGATCGCCTCGGCCATCTCGACGGCGGCCGAGGACGGCGCGTAGTAGGCCGAGCCCGTCTTGAGGAGGTTCACGATCTCGGCGCCGCCGCCCGCGGTGCGCTTGACGATCGCCGCGACCCGCTCGGGGGACATCAGCTCGGTGATCGGCACGCCGGCCACCGTGGAGTAACGCGGCAGGGGAACCATCGTATCTCCATGTCCGCCCAGAACGGTCGCGTGGATGTTCGACATCGAGACCCCGAGCTCCATCGAGATGAACGCCCGCATCCGAGCGCTGTCGAGGATGCCCGCCATCCCGATCACGTTCTGCTTCGGGAGCTTCGTGACCCGTCGGACGACCTCGCACATCGCGTCGAGGGGGTTCGTGACGACGATGACCTTCAGGTCGCGCGAGGCGCGGGACGTCTTCGAGATGCACTCGGCGACGATCTCCTCGTTCTTCTTCAGGAGGTCGTCGCGGGACATGCCCGGCTTGCGGGCAAGGCCGGCGGTCACGATCACGAGGTCGGACCCCTCGGTCTCGGCGTAGCCGTTCGTCCCGACGATCTTCATGTCGAACCCTTCGACCGCCCCGGACTGGAACATGTCGAGGCCCTTGCCTTGCGGCACCCCCTCGAGCACGTCCACGAGGACGACATCGGCCAGGTTCTGTTCCACGATGCGCTGGGCGGCGGTGGCGCCCACGTTTCCCGCCCCGATCACGGTGATTTTGCGTCGCATGGATGTATTCCTTCCTCGCTTCCTGCGTTGTCCGGCGGAGGCGCTGGTGCGCGAGGCTAGCACCGGCCAAAAGGCCCCCGATATGAAGCAAACCCATCAGTCGGGAGGGTTCGGCCGCGGCCCCGGGGAACGTTCGGGGACCTCCGGGCGTATAAATGAGGATGGCGATGACGGACTACAAGAACCTCCCTCTCTGGAAGCGGGGAATGAGCCTGGCCCACACCGTCTACGCGGCCGTCGAGGCCTCCGGGGCGAAGGGCACCGACGCGGGAACCCGCCTGAGGAAGGCGGCCGTTTCCGTGCCTTCCCTCGTCGGCGAGGCCTTCCTCGATCTGTCCGGGAAGGACGTCGGCGAGGCCCTCACCCTGGCCGAGGCAAAGCTGGACGAGGTGGGACGGCTCCTCACGTCGGAGCCCTCCCTCAGGGCGATCCCCGCGGGCGACCGCGAGGGCCTTCTCGGAGACCTCGAGGGCCTGAAGGCGGAGATCGCCGAGCTACGGGCGAACCGGACCGGGGAAACCGCCCACTAGCGGGACCGCTCGCGAGGCTTGACGCACCCCTGCGCGCCCGATAGTTTCTTCGGCCATGAAACGCCGCTTCGCGCTTCCCGCCGTCCTCGCCGTGCTTTTCTTCGCCGCGTCCGCCGGGCTCGCCCAGACGG
>JBAUSZ010000284.1:0-6583 GCA_049581965.1 Thermoanaerobaculia bacterium
CCTGCGAGAGGGCCGTCGGCCCGAGACCGAGGCCGACGACGGCGCAGGCGGCGCTGACCCAGGCCGTCGGAGCGTCGAGGGCCGCCGCGGCGACGAGGCCCGCGAAGCCGAGGACGAGGAGGCAACCGCCGAGGAGCGCCGCCCGCCGGAACCCGACCCGGATGATGAGCCGGCCTCCGGCGATCGCCGAGAGAGCCCAGAACAGAACGAGAGGCGTCACGACCGCACCGGCGGAGCCCGCGGTGCCGCCGCGGGCTCCCTGCACGTAGAGAGGCACGTACGTCGAGACGCCGTAGAGGCCGATCCCCATGAGCGTCGCGGAAAGGTACGGCACGCCCGTCGCCTTGTCGAGAATGAGATCGGGCGGGATCAGGGGATGAAGGAGACGCGCCTGCCGCCTCGTGAAGAGGACGAGGAGAGAGGCGCCGGTCCCGAGGAGCGCGAGCCGCCCGAGCACGGAACCGGGGCCGCCTGCCTTCTCGAGGACGCCGAAGAGAAGGGCCGTCACGCCGGCGCCGAGAAGGAACGCGCCGCGCGCGTCGAGCGGGTCGCGTTCCTTCCCGAGCGACTCGATCATCCGGCTCGCCACGATCCACCCCGCGAGGAGTCCGAGCGGGAGGTTCAGGAGGAAGATCGACCGCCAGCCGACCGTCACGGTCAGGAACGCGCCCGCGAGGGGGCCCACGAGGCTCCCGACGCCCCAGATCGAGCTGAAGAGGCCCTGGATGCGCGCGCGCTCCTCCATCGAGTAGAGGTCCCCCGAGACCGTGAGCGACAGCGGGATCAGACCTCCGGCTCCGAGGCCCTGCAGCCCGCGAGCGGCGATGAGGTGCGGCATCGTGCGCGCGAGGGCGCAGAGCAGCGATCCTCCCGTGAAGAGCGCGATCGCGAAGAGAAGCATCCGGCGCCGGCCGTGGATGTCCGCGAGCTTCCCGTAGACGGGCATCGTGATCGTCGAGCCGAGGAGGTAGACGGAAAAGACCCACGAGTAGAGCGGCAGGCCGTGGAGGTCGCCGATGATCGTCGGCATCGCCGTCGTCACGACGGTGGACTCGAAGGACGAGAGCGACGTCACGAGGACGAGCGCGAACGTCACGGCGCGCCGGCGCGCGGGGTCGAAACGGGGCGGCGCGGCGACGTCCATCGGGCGCGCGAGCGTAGCAGGAGGGATCGCGCGATCCTCCCGCGCCGGGCCTAGAATCCCGGCCGGGAGTCTCGTATGGACTTGAAGGGTCGGGTCGTCCTCGTCACGGGCGCCGGGCGCGGGATCGGCCGGGCCATCGCCCTCGCCTTTGCCCGCGAGGGCGCGAAGATCGCGCTCAGCGGCCGCACGAAAAAGAGTCTCCTCGAGGTCCAGAAGGAGATCAAGGAGACCGGCGTCGCGACGGCCGTCCTCCCCGGCGACGTCTCGGACGAAGGCGTCGTCTCGCGCGTCGTCGCGGCGACCGAGCAGCAGCTCGGGCCCGTGGACGTCCTCGTGAACAACGCGGGCATCTTCGCGGCGGCCCCCGTCGAGAAGATGGACGCGCTCGTCTTCGACCGTGTGCTCGCCGTGAACCTGCGCGGGCCGTTCCTCATGTCGCGGGCCGTCCTGCCGGAGATGAAGGCACGCCGGCGGGGGCACATCGTGAACATCGCCTCGACCGCGGGGCGGCGCGGCTTCCCTGGGGGCGGCGCGTACTGCGCGTCGAAGTTCGGCCTCGCGGGCCTCTCGGAGGCCATGATGTACGAAGCGCGCACCTCGGACGTGCGCGTCTCGGTCGTCTACCCGTCCACGGTCGCGACCGACCTCGTTCGCAAGTCCGGAATGGGCTTCGACGCGAAGAAGGCGATCCAGCCCGAGGACGTCGCCGCGGGAGTCGTCGCTCTCGTGAAGATGGACGATCGGGCCCTCGTGAAAGGGCTCGAGATCTGGCAGACGAACCCGTGAGCGCGAAGGAAGAGGAGCGGCCCCGGCCCCACACGCCCGCATCGCCGCCGCACGCGAAGGGCATCTCGCGGGGCCGCCCGCGGCACCACCACGTCGAAACGCATTTCGAGGGCTCCGAGACCGTCCGCGACGTCGTCCTCGGCATGTCCGACGGTCTCACGGTCCCTTTCGCGCTCGCGGCCGGCCTCTCGGGGGCCGTCGCGAGCTCGCGCGTCGTCCTCGTCGCGGGCGTCGCCGAGCTCGCCGCCGGCGCGATCGCGATGGGACTCGGGGGCTACCTCGCGGCCAAGAGCGAGGCGGACACGTGGCGATCCGAGCTCCGCCGCGAGCACGAGGAGGTCGCGGAGGTCCCGGCCGAAGAGAAGGAAGAGGTCCGCAAGGTCTTCAAGGGCTGGGGCCTCGAGGACGACGTCCTCGAGAAGGCGACGGACGCCGTGTGCTCGGACCGGGATCGCTGGGTCGAGTTCATGATGCGCGAGGAGCTGCACCTCTCCGAGCCCGACCCGAAGAGGGCGCGCGTCTCGGCGCTCACGATCGGCGGCTCGTACGTCGCGGGCGGGGCGATCCCGCTCGCCCCGTACCTCTTCCCCGTCGCGATCACGGCCGCCCTCGCGGCGTCCGTCGTCGTGACGCTCATCGCCCTCGGCGTCTTCGGGGCCTTCAAGGGGCGCCTCACGGGCCGGCCGGCTCTCGCCGAGGCCTTCCGGACCGTTCTCGTCGGGGCGCTCGCCTCCGGCGCCGCCTACGCCCTCGCGCGCCTCATCTCGGGCTGAGACGCGTTCGCAAACATTCATGATCCGTTTGCACCATGGACGGGGGGATCCGTAGAGGACACCCTGTGCGCCATGTCGAGACGTGATCTCACCATTGCGATGGTCGGGGCCGGCGGCGACGGGATCGTCACCATGGGCGACATCCTGTCCCAGGCCGGAGCGCGCGACGGGCTGAACGTCATCAAGACCGAGGCGTACGGGCCCCAGATCCGGGGCGGCGAGTCCTCGTGCGTGGTGCGGATGAGTCCGGACGCGATCTACGAGCAGGGGGACGCCGTCGACGTCCTCGTCGTCTTCTCCTGGGCCGACTTCGCCCGGTTCAAGGGCGAGGTCGTCCCGGCCTCCGACGCCGTCGTCCTCTTCGACGAGGCCGATCCCGTCGCGCGCACGAGAGAGGACCTCGGGATCGGCGCGAACGGGCACTGGCTCGGCGTGCCGTTTTCCAAGCTCGCCGGCGACGCGGGCGCGAAGGGCTCGAAGAACGTCGTCGGGCTCGGGGTGCTCACGGCTCTCTTCTCCCTCCGCGACGCCACGATCCGCCGAGCCGTCGAGAAGCGGTTTGGCCGCAAGAAGGCCGCCGTCGGCGAGCTCGCCCTCAAGGCGTTCGATGCCGGGCTCGCGCACGGCGCCACGCTCCCCGCGAGGCCCGAGCGCAGGCTCGTGTTCACGCCCGGCCCCGCGAAGCTCCTCATGTCGGGAAACGAGGCGGCGGCCCTCGGCGGGCTCCACGCGGGCTGCCGGTTCTTCGCAGGCTACCCGATCACGCCCTCGACCGAGATCCTCCAGTTCGCCGACGAGTGGCTCCCGAAGATGGGCGGCTCCGTCGTCCAGACCGAGGACGAGCTCGCGGCGATCGGCGCCGTCGTCGGCGCCTCCTTCGCGGGGGTCAAGTCCATGACGGCGACGTCGGGCCCGGGCCTCTCGCTCATGACCGAGATGCTCGGCCTCGCGACGATGGCCGAGGTTCCCTGCGTCATCGTGGACGTCCAGCGCGGCGGCCCGTCGACGGGGCTCCCGACCAAGAGCGAGCAGTCCGACCTCTGGCAAGCCGTCTTCGGCTCGCACGGCGACGCGCCGCGCGTCGTGGTCGCGGCGAGCGACGTCGAGGACTGCTTCCACACGACCGTCGAGGCCTTCAACATCGCCGAGGAGTTCCAGCTCCCGGTCATCGTGCTCACGGACCAGTCGATCGGCCAGCGCCGCGAGACGCTCGACCCGAACCGCCTCGTCCACGAGGTGATCGACCGCGCCGTCCCGACCGGGGCCGAGCTCGAGAACTACCAGCGCTACAAGGACACGCCCGAGGGCGTCTCCCCGATGAGCGTCCCGGGCATGAAGGACGGCATCTACCAGACGAACGGCCTCGAGCACGACGAGTCGGGCCGCCCGGCCTCGATGCATCTCGTGCACGAGAAGATGAACGCGAAGCGGTACCGCAAGCTGCGCCCGATCCGCGAGAAGTACCGGCGCGCGCGCCGCTACGGCCCCGCGAAGGCCGACCTCGGCATCGTGTGCTGGGGCTCGTCCAAGGGCGCCGTCAAGGAGGCCTGCCTCATGGCCGAGGAGCGCGGCCAGAAGGTCGCGGCGTTCATCCCCCAGATGATCTTTCCCTTCCCGAAGGCGGCGTTCGAGGAGTTCATGAGGAGCGTGAAGCAGCTCCTCGTGATCGAGGTTTCGTACGCGGCGCAGTTCTACAAGTACCTCCGGACGTTCACGACGCTCCCGGAGGGCACCCGCATCTTCAGCCGGTCGGGAGGGAAGAACCTCACGATCTCCGAGGTCGACGACCAGATCCGGAAGTTCTTCGCCCCCGCCGGCGAGCAGAAGAAGGTGTCCGCATGAGCGCCGCTCCTCCCACTCTGCCCTCCTTCGTCCCGAACGACTACAAGACGGACCTCAAGCCCGTCTGGTGCCCGGGCTGCGGCGACTTCGGCGTCCTCACGGCGCTCTACCGCGCGATGGCCGAGCTGCAGCTCGACCCCGTGCACACGGCCGTCGTGTCCGGCATCGGCTGCTCCTCGCGCCTCCCCGGCTACGTCGAGACGTACGGCTTCAACACCGTCCACGGCCGCGCGCTCCCCCTCGCGACCGGCGTCGCCGTCTCGCGGCCGGACGTCAAGGTCATCGCGGTCGGCGGCGACGGCGACGGCCTCGCGATCGGCGGCAACCACTTCATGCACTCGGCCCGCCGCAACCTCGACGTCACGTACCTCCTGATGGACAACGAGATCTACGGCCTCACGAAGGGCCAGGTCGCCCCGACGACCCCGACGGGCGACAAGACGAAGACGACGCACTACGGGAATCCCGAGCCGTCCGTCGACCCGTGCGAGCTCGCGATCTCCTTCGGCGCCACGTGGGTGGGCCGCGCCTTCTCCGGCGACCTCAAGGGCACCGTGGAGCTCATCGTCAAGGCGCTCCGGCACCGCGGCTTCGCGTTCCTGAACGTCATGTCGCCCTGCGTCACGTGGCGCGGCGACGACCAGTTCAAGTCGCTCAAGGCCAAGGCCCGGCCTCTTCCGGCGGATCACGACCGCTCGTCGCGCCAGGCAGCCATCAAGTTCACGCGCGAGACGGACGTCCTCTCGACCGGCGTTCTCTACGAGGTGAAGCAGCCCTCGTTCCTCGACCGCCTCGCGGAGGTCAAGAAGGCCGCGCGGCCGAGCGGGCCCGAGGCCACGGTCGCCGACATCATCAAGACGTTCCTGCCGTCGTTCTAGCGGCTTTGTCCACGGATGCCCCGGGACAAGCCGACTTCTTATGCGGGGATAACTTCGAGGGTGCCCCGGTCGGCTCCGATCACGGCCGCAACGGGGATGCTCCGGTCGAACGTGGCAAGTCTCCCCGTCTTGCTTTTGGCGAGACCCAGCAGGTAGACGTCCGTCAGGCCCTGATGAGCGACGGGCGCGGTCCACCGGAAAAGACGCGGGTCGCGGAGCGAGACATGGTCAGGCCAGAACACGTGCCCGCCGCTCGAGCAGAATTCGAAGAGGCGACGAACAATCGCTCCGCGCGTCTCGGGGCTGGCGTTGTACGCCGGGTTCGAGAGAATCCGGACGAGCCCGTTCTCCGTGATCGGGCAGGTGGCCCAGCCATCCTGGCGGTCCGTGGCGAACCACTGGTGCGCGGCTTCGTGGTGCACGTGATCCGGATCAAAAAGCGCGACAAGGACGTTGACGTCGAGAAGCGCGACGCGCGTCACGCTTCGTCCCGGAGCCGGTTCACGAGAGCCATCGTCGGCCGGGCGCTCCCTTTCGGCCGGCGCGGAATCAGGGGAACGCCGTTCCGCACCCGCGGCGACTTTCCCGGATCAAGCGCTCTTCGCGCCAGTTCCGAGAGGACTCGACCGGCCGTAGTCGAGCGGTTGGCCGCGATCTCCTTCGCCGCCTGCAGGACATCGTCATCGATCTCGAGTGTGGTCCTCACGCGGTCAGCATCACGCATCACACATCAGATGTCAAGCGGCCGGCGGCCCACGTGATCGCTGATCGCCAGAGACTCTTCTCCGTCCTCAGCGCCCCCGCATCTCGTACACGAAGCCGAGGCCCGGCGTCTTCTTCGCCTCGAGGTCCGCGCGGTACGCCCGCGCCTCGTCGGCGCTCGCGAACTCGCCGATCACGACGCGATACCACACGCCTTTCGGGCCGAGGTCCACCTCGACGGCGCGTCCGCTCTTCCCGAGCGAGCCCGCGAGGCGCCTCGCTTCCTTCTCGGCCGAGGGGCGGTCCCGGTGCGAGGAGAAGTGCACGACGTAGACGGGCTTGCCCGACCAGTCGGGCGTCACGAGCGGGGCGGCCTTGCCCTTCGGGACCGGCGCGGCCGCGGCTTTCTGGGGTGCGGCTTTCTGGGGCGCGGCTTTCTGCGGCGCGGCCTTCTGCAC
>JBAUSZ010000285.1:0-9755 GCA_049581965.1 Thermoanaerobaculia bacterium
CCCGACACACCTTGCGGCGGCCGCCGGGGCGCCGACCCTCGCCCTGTTCGGCCCGAGTCCACGCGAGCGCTTCGGTCCGGTCGGCCCGCGCGTCGCGGTCCTCGGGGAATCTCCGAGGCCCTACAATCGTTCGAGTGCGCGATGGCCTTCCACGGACGTTCGTGAAGCCGCCCGCCGTCTCCTCGCGTAATCGCGTACGGGCCGCCCTCGGCCTCGCGCTGGCCGGACTCCTCCTCGCCCCGCTCGCCCGGCGCTCCGGCGCGGAGCGGGCTCCCGTCGTCCTCGCCGCCCGCGAGGCCCTCCCGAAGGACCAGCTCTTCTCCGTGCCGTTCGACGCCGGGGAGACGCTCGTCTACACGATCGCGTGGCTGAAGATCGAGGGCGGCGAGATGACGCTCAGGACGCGGCGCGAAACGACCGCCGACGGCGTCCCGATGCATCGGATCTCTCTCACGGCAACCTCGAACGAATACGTCTCGAAGTTCTACCCCGTCCGGGACCTTTACGAAACGTGGGTGGACGCGCGGGACTTCCAGCCGCTCCGCTTCGAGAAGCACGCCCGCGAGGGGCGCTACGAGTCCGACGAGATCGAGGAGTTCGACCTCGCGAAGAGGATCGGGCGCTGGCGCGAAGACCGGACGCCCCTCCCCGAACGCATCCAGGACATCATTTCGTCGTTCTACTTCCTGAGGTCGCAGCCTCTGGCCGTCGGCGCCGACGTGCGTGTCGACATGTTCTCGCGCGGGAAGATCTACAAATTGAAGGCCTCCGTCCTCGACCGGGAGAAGGTGGAGACGGAGGCGGGCGTCTTCGACGCCTTCAGGGTGCAGCCGCAGCTGCGCGAGAACGAGACGGCCGAGGACCGCAACCGAGGCAAACTCTTCCTGTGGTTCTCGGATGACGACAAGCGCCTCCCGGTGATGGCCAAGACCCTCATGCCGATCGGCTCCGTCACGGCCCGCCTCACGAAGGTGGTTTCCGGGGCAACCCGCTAGAATCGGGCCATGGCCGTCAAGCTCGGAGACCTTCTCCTCAAGGCGAAGCTCGTCACGAACGAGCAGGTCCAGGACGCTCTCAAGGAGGTCCAGACCTCGGGGATGAAGCTCGGCGAGGCTCTCGTGAAGCTGGGCTACGTCACGGAAGACGACATCACCGAGACCCTTTCGGCGCAGTTCGGCGTCCCGTCGATCAACCTCTCGCACTTCGAGATCGACCCGAACGTCCTCAAGCTCGTCGCCCCCGAGGTCGCGCGCAAGTACAACATCCTCCCGGTCAACAAGACGGGAGCGACGATCACGATCGCGATGGCGGACCCGACGAACGTGTTCGCCATGGACGACATCAAGTTCATGACGGGCTACAACGTCGAGCCCGTCGTGGCCTCCGAGATCGCGCTCCAGCAGGCGATCGACCGCCATTACGGTGCGACGCACGCCCTCGAGCTCAAGAAGGTCATGGAGGAGATGTCGGTGGCCGACGCCGCCGACACGTCCCTCGAGGTCGTCGAGGACACCGAGCAGGAGACGATCGACCTCGAGAAGCTCGTGGACGAGGGCGAGGAAGCCCCCGTCATCCGGCTCGTGAACATCATCCTGACGGACGCGATCAAGCGGAGCGCCTCGGACATTCACATCGAGCCCTACGAGCGCGAGTACCGCGTGCGTTACCGCATCGACGGCATCCTCTACGAAGTCATGAACCCGCCTCCCAAGCTCAAGGAGGCGATCGCATCGCGCATCAAGATCCTCGCGAAGCTCGACATCGCCGAGAAACGCCTCCCGCAGGACGGGCGCATCAAGATCAAGATGAAGCTCGCGGGCAAGATCAAGGAACTGGACTACCGCGTCTCCGTGCTCCCGACGCTCTTCGGCGAGAAGATCGTCTGCCGCCTTCTCGACAAAGACAACCTCATGCTCGACATGACGAAGCTGGGGTTCGAGAAGGATTCCCTGCTGCGCTTCGAGAAGGCCATCCTGCGGCCATGGGGCATGGTTCTCGTGACGGGGCCGACGGGCTCGGGCAAGACGAACACGCTCTACTCGGCGCTCTCGCGGATCAACACGCCCGAGACGAACATCATGACCGCCGAGGACCCCGTGGAATTCAACCTGCCGGGGGTCAACCAGGTCCAGATGAAGGACGCGATCGGCTTGAACTTCGCGGCCGCGCTCCGCTCGTTCCTGCGGCAGGATCCAAACATCATCCTCGTCGGCGAGATCCGGGACTTCGAGACGGCCGAGATCGCGGTCAAGGCCGCGCTCACGGGCCACCTCGTCCTCTCGACGCTCCACACGAACGACGCGCCCTCCACCGTCAACCGCCTCATGAACATGGGCATCGAGCCCTACCTCGTCGCAACCTCCGTCGTCCTCATCGCGGCCCAGCGCCTCATCCGACGCGTGTGCGCGGGCTGCAAGGCGCCCACCGAGGTCGCCCCGCAGGTCCTCGTCTCCCTCGGCTTCACGCCGGAGGACGCGAAGCTCGTCCAGGTCATGAAGGGCAAGGGCTGCGAGAAGTGCAACAACACGGGATACAAGGGCCGCGTCGCGCTCGTTGAGGTCCTCGAGATCTCCGAGGAGGTGCGCGAGCTCATTCTTTCGGGCGCCTCTTCGATCGAGATCAAGAGGAAGGCCCTCGAGGAGGGCATGATCTCCCTCCGCCGCTCGGGCCTCCAGAAGATCAAGGACGGCCTGACGTCCATCGAGGAAGTCGTCCGCGAGACGGTGCTGTAGGCGCTCAGGGCGCGGGAGGCGCGTTCCAGACGTCCACGGCGCACCGCCACTGTCCGTCCGCCTCGACGCGCCACACCGTTGCGCCTCTTCCCGGCAGCGTCCTCGGCGCGCCGTCCGGCCCCGGCACGGTCGTCTCGTTCGTGGAGCGCATGTAGGCGAGCCTGCCGTCGGGCGAGAAGACGACTTTCTCCGACTTCCAGCGGACCTGGAAACCTGGAATCTTCAGGCTGTCCGCGACAAAGGCGCGGAGAGCGGCCTTCCCCTCGACGGCGGGCTGGCCCGGCGGCAGCACGAGCGCGTCGTCCGTCCAGTAGGACGCGATCTTCTCGACGTCCTTCCCGGCCGCGGCCGCCGCGGACCACTCCGCGTCCCGCGCGAGCAGCTTCGCCTCCTCGGCCTTCGCGTCGAACGCGGGCCGCGCGCAGCTCCACGAGAACGACAGACACGCCAGGACTCCGAGCCCCGCGAGAAGACGCCGCATGCGACCTCCTGAGTCTCAGTATCATAATCCTCCCGCTTGCCACCCGGAAGACGCGAATCCCCACTGCCTCTTCATTTCTCTTGATACAGACCGATAACTGCTAGAATCTGTATCCAGAGGCAGATCGTGCGGACGACGCTGAACATCGACGACGAGGCGCTTCGGGCGGCGCTCGCGGCCGACCCCGGGAAGACGAAGACGGCCGTCATCAACGACGCGCTGCGCGACTACGCGCGGCGGCGGGCGCTGCGCGGCCTGCGGAAGCTCGCCGGCAAGGTCGGCTGGTCCGGCGACCTCGACGCCCTCCGCAAGCGCAAGCCCCGGCCTTCCTGACGCGTGAGGGTCCTCGTCGACACGTCCGCCTGGGCCGAGTTCCTGAACGGCACGGGCTCGCCCGAGGCGCGGGCCGTCGACAGGCTCCTCGCCGGGGAGGACGACGTCGTGACGTGCGGCCTCGTCGCCGCGGAGGTCTTCCAGGGGATCCGGCGGGACCGCGAGGAGCTCGAGGCATTCTTCCGGAAGATGACCTTTCTCGAACCCGCCGGGATCGACACGTATCTCAAGGCTGCCGACCTCCACCGCGCGCTCCGGCGCCGCGGTGTCACGATCCGCTCGACGATCGACTGCTTCCTCGCAGCCCTGGCGGCCGAGAGCCGCTGCGACATCCTCTTCCGCGACCGGGACTTGCGCCTCATCGTCGAAAGCGGCTTCCTGGACGTACGTTCCTGGGAAGCCTGAGCCCGCCGCGACGTCTTCCCGGGCCCCTGGCGTATCATTCCTGAGTACTCGGGAGGGACATCCGTATGGCGGTCACGCTCCACCAGCTCCTCAAGACGCTCGTCGAGAGGGGCGGGTCCGACCTCCACATCACGACGAACTCGCCGCCCATGATCCGGGTGGACGGCGACCTCATTCCTCTCGACTACCCGCCCCTCGCGGTCCCCGAGACGAAGCAGCTCGCCTACTCGATCCTGACGGACGTCCAGAAGCACCGGTTCGAGGAGCAGCTCGAGCTCGATCTCTCCTTCGGCGTCAAGGGCCTCGCGCGATTCCGCGGCAACTGCTTCCTGCAGCGCGGCGCCGTCTCGGCCGTCTTCCGGCAGATCCCCTACGAGATCGTCGGCTTCCGCGAGCTCGGCATCCCGAACGTCGTCGAGGGGCTCTGCAACAAGCCCCGCGGGCTCGTCCTCGTCACGGGCCCGACGGGCTCGGGCAAGTCCACGACGCTCGCGACGATGCTCGACAAGATCAACCGCGAGCATCCCAAGCACATCGTCACGATCGAGGATCCGATCGAGTTCCTTCACACGCACAAGCGTTGCATCGTGAACCAGCGCGAGCTGCATTCCGACACGCACTCGTTCCCGAACGCGCTTCGAGCCGTCCTCCGCGAGGACCCGGACATCGTCCTCATCGGCGAGATGCGCGACCTCGAGACGATGGAGATGGCTCTCCGCGTCGCCGAGACGGGCCACCTCACGCTCGCGACCCTCCACACGAACAGCGCGGTGCAGACGATGAACCGCATCATCGACGCGTTCCCCGCCAGCCAGCAGTCCCAGGTGCGCGCTCAGCTGTCCTTCGTCCTCGAGGGCATTCTCTGCCAGAGCCTCCTGCCCCGCGCCTCCGGAAAGGGACGCTGCATGGCGATGGAGATCCTCATCCCGACGCCCGCGATTCGAAATCTCATCCGCGAAGACAAGCTCCACCAGGTCTACTCGATGATGCAGACCGGACAGAACAAGTACGGGATGCAGACCTTCAACCAGTCGCTCGCGACCCTCGTCCATCGCCGGGTCATCTCCCAGGAGCTGGCGATGACGGTGTCGTCGCTGCCCGACGAGCTGACCGAGATGATCGCCCGCGGCACCGGCCTCGTGACGACGGCGACCGCCGGCAACGCACCCCCGCCGCCGAACGTGGCGCGGCGCGCCTGATCCAGGAGGAATCCATGGCTCAATTCGTCTGGAAAGGCCGTACCCGCCAGGGAGCCACGACCGGCGGCGTTCTCGTCGCCGACTCGAAGGACCTCGCGATCGCGGACCTCCGTCGCCGCCAGATCGACGTCACGACCGTCAAGGAGAAGGGCAAGGAGCTCGCGGTCCCGAAGATCGGCCCCGGCAAGGTCAACTCGCGGCGCCTCGCGATCTTCACGCGCCAGTTCTCGGTCATGATCGACGCGGGCCTGCCGCTCGTCCAGTGCCTCGAGATCCTCGGGAACCAGCAGGACAACCGGCTCTTCCAGAAGATCATCCTCGCCGTCCGCCAGGACGTCGAGGCCGGCTCGTCGCTCGCCGAGGCGATGCGCAAGCATCCGAAGGCGTTCGACGACCTCTTCGTGAACATGGTCGCGGCGGGCGAGGCGGGCGGTATCCTCGACACGATTCTTCGCCGCCTCTCGACCTACATCGAGAAGGCCGTCAAGCTGAAGGGACAGGTCAAGACGGCGCTCATCTACCCTGTCGCCGTCCTTCTCGTCGCCGCGATCGTCGTCTTCATCATCCTCTGGAAGGTCATTCCGACGTTCGCCTCACTTTTCGCGGCCCTCGGCGCCGAGCTGCCGCTCCCGACGCGCCTCGTCATCAAGGCCTCGAACTTCGTCGCGAGCTACATCATCTTCATCATCGCGGGATTCTTCGCTCTCGGCTATGCCCTCAAGCGTTACTACGCCACCTACCGCGGGCGACGCGTGATCGACGGAATCGTCCTGAGGCTGCCCGTCCTCGGCGACATCATGCGGAAGATCGCCGTCGCGCGTTTCTGCCGCACGCTCGCGACCCTCACGTCCTCGGGCGTCCCGATCCTCGACGGCCTCGAGATCACGGCGAAGACCGCGGGAAACGCGATCATCGAGGACGCGATCATGGGCGTGAGAAAGTCGGTCGAGGCGGGCCGCACGATCGCCGAGCCGCTGGGCGAGACGAAGGTCTTCCCCCCGATGGTCGTCCAGATGATCGGAGTCGGCGAGCAGACGGGCGCCCTCGACGCGATGCTCAACAAGATCGCCGAGTTCTACGAGGAGGAGGTCGACAACGCGGTCGCGGGCCTCATGAAGCTCATGGAGCCCATCATGATCGCGATCCTCGGCACCGTCATCGGGACGATCGTCGTCGCGATGTACATGCCGATGTTCGACCTGATTAGTAAGATCAACTAACGTCTCGGCTATTCGGGAGGGCCGGCGGAACTCAATGCCGGCTTTTTCGTTTGCTGACCTGTTCGGGGGGACGCGACGTCCCCCCACGTGCACCCGCCGCCGGGTTCGCGTCCCCCCGTTCCCCCCTTGACCCCCTCGAGGACCTAAAATCTCCCGGTGTCTTCCTCCCGCGCTCGCGCGTTCGAGCCGCTGCACTCGATGCTGCGGGGGTTTGTCGTCCTCCGCGTCGTCGTCGTGTCGACGATCCTGCTCTCGGCGTTCCTCATCCAGTTCACGTTCTCGACGGCGCTGCCGCTGAACAGCATCTACTACCTCGCGGCCTTCGCCTACTCGATTTCGATCGCCGCGATCCTCTCCCTCGACCGGATCCGGCCCGAGGCGAACGCCGCGATCCAGCTCCTCGGCGATCTCGCGGTCATCACGGGCCTCGTCTACATCTCCGGCGGCGCCGACTCGAGCTTCTCTTTCCTCTACCTCGGGACCGTGGCCGCGGGCGCGATCCTCCTCGGGCGGCAGGGTGGCCTCGTCGCCGCCGGCCTCGCGGCCGTCTTCTACGCCGTCCTCGTCGACCTCATGTACTTCGGCGCCCTGCGCCCCGTCGAGACGGCCGAGCGCACGCCCCACCTCTGGACGCCGGCCGGCCTCGTGGGCCAGGTCGCCCTCCACGCCGGGGCGTTCGTCGTGACGGCCCTCCTCGTCTCGTACTCGTCCGACAAGCTGCGCGAGACCCGAACGGATCTCGATCGCCGCAAGGCGGAGATCGCCCGCCTGCAGGCTCTCCACACCTCGGTCCTCTCCTCGATGTCGTCCGGTGTCCTCACGACCGATCCGGAAGGCCTCGTGACGTTCGCGAACCGCGCCGCGCAGGACCTCCTCGGCGTCCCGTCCATCGATTTCGTCGGCCGGCCCGTCCAGAAGCTGGGGCTCGTGTCGGAGGCCGTGTGGCAGCGGATCGCAGCCGCAGGCTCGGAGATCCTCCGCTTCGACACGATACGCCGGGTTCTGGACCAGGACGCGTACTTCGGGATTTCCTCCACGGCCCTGCGCGATGGCTCCGGCTACACGGTGGGCCGCATCCTCATCTTCCAGAACGTCACGCACGTCAAGCGGCTCGAAGGCGAGGTCCGGCTCAAGGACAAGCTCGCCGCCGTCGGTGAGGTCGCGGCAGGAATCGCGCACGAGATCCGCAATCCGCTCGCGTCGATTTCCGGCTCGGTCCAGGCGCTCCAGGGCTCGGTCCCTCCGGACTCTCCCGAGGGACGGCTCATGAAGATCGTCGTGGCCGAGTCGCAACGCCTGAGCACGATCCTCGAGGACTTCCTGAGGTACGTGCGCCCGAAAGAGCGCGCGGAGGAGCCGGTCGACGCCCCCGCCGCCCTCCGAGACGTCCTCACCCTCCTCCAGCACTCGGACGAGGTCTCACCCCGCCACGCGATCGAGGTGAGGACGGCACCGGCGTCCTTCGTGCTGCCGGCCGACCCCGGGCAGCTCCGCCAGGTCTTCTGGAACGTCGCGCGGAACGCCCTCGCCGCGATGCCGGGCGGGGGCACGCTCGTCGTGACCGCGACGCTCGAGGGATCGCTCTGGAGAGTCTCGTTCGCGGACGAGGGGCACGGGATGACGGAGGAGGAGCGCAACCGCCTCTTCACACCGTTCGCCCACAGCTTCCGGGAAGGGACGGGGCTCGGGCTCGCGATCGTGCACCGAATCGTGGAGGAGCACGGCGGCACCATCGACGTGTCCACCGCGCCCGGACGGGGGACGACCGTCTCGATCGCGCTCCCGCGCGACGCCGCCTCGCGCAGCGCCCGGCCCACGGAGGCGGCGTTCGCCGCCGCGGAGGTTCCATGACGGCCGAAACCGGCCCCCACATCCTCGTCGTCGACGATGAGGCCGGCATCCGGGAGATGCTCACGATCGTCTTCCAGAAGGAAGGCTACCGCGTGTCGGCCGCCCGCAGCTGCGTCGAGGGGCTCGCGCTCCTCGATGGAGAAGCGCCCGACCTGGTTCTGACGGATCTCAAGATGCCGGACGGCACGGGCTTCGACATCCTCAAGAAGGCCCGCGACGCCCATCGCGACGCGCCCGTCGTCATGATCACCGCGTACTCCTCGACGAAGACGGCCGTCGACGCCCTCAAGCAGGGCGCCTACGACTACATCGCAAAACCTTTCGACGTCGACGAGCTCAAGCACGTCGTCTCGCGCGCCCTCGAGCGCAAGCGGCTCGTGGAGGAGAACGTCGCGCTCAAGGAGAGAGCCGACGGGAAAGGCCTCGGGCCGGTCGTCGGAGTGTCCCGCAAGATGCGCGCCCTCTTCGACCTCGTCGGCCGGATCGGGAAGACGACGTCGACCGTCCTCATCACCGGCGATTCGGGCACGGGCAAGGAGCTCGTCGCGCGCGCGATCCACGCGGCGTCGTCGCGTGCCTCGCGGCCCTTCATCTCGATCAACTGCGGTGCGATGCCGGAGAACCTCCTCGAGTCGGAGCTCTTCGGGCACGAGCGTGGCGCCTTCACGGGCGCCGTCAAGGAGAAGAAGGGACTCTTCCACGAGGCCGAGGGGGGCACGCTCTTTCTGGACGAGATCGGCGAGACGTCGCTCACGATGCAGGTCAAGCTCCTGCGCGCGCTCCAGGAGCGCGTCGTGCGGCGCGTCGGCGGCAACGCCGAGGAGCCCGTCGACGTGCGGATCATCTGCGCGACGAACAAGGACCTCCAGAAGAAGGTCTCCGAGAACGCGTTCCGAGAGGATCTCTATTACCGGATCAACGTGATTCCCGTCGCCCTGCCGCCGCTGCGCGAGAGGCGCGACGACATCCCGCCCCTCGTCAAGCACTTCCTGAGGAAAGTCTCGGTCGAGCAGGGAATTCCCGAGAAGCGCATCACGACGGAGGCCATGCGCCTCCTCGAGGGCTATGCATGGCCCGGAAACGTTCGCGAGCTCGAGAACCTCATCGAACGCACCGTCGCCCTGGAGCCATCGGACGTCATCACGACGGCGTCGCTTCCGGACACGTTCCTGCACCCCGCCGGGCTTCCACCCGCGTCCTCCCTCGAGGGCTTCGACCTTCCGTCCGACGGGCTCGATCTCGAGGCGTACCTCGAGTGGCTCGGCAAGAGGCTCATGCAGCAGGCCCTCGAGCGGACCAGCGGCGTCCAGATCCGCGCGGCCGAGATGCTCCGGATGTCCGAGCGCTCGTTCCGGTACTACGCGAAGAAGTACGGCCTCCGCCGCGAGGGCGAAGAGGCCGCCCCCGAGCGGCCCGAGCCGGCGTTCGAGGACAAGGAGCCGTGACGCGACTCGCGCACCTCGTCCTCGCGTCCGCCACGTGCGCAGCCTGTGCGGTCGACCGCTCTCCCGCGCCGCGCCCCGCACCCGCGAAC
>JBAUSZ010000286.1:0-6843 GCA_049581965.1 Thermoanaerobaculia bacterium
GCCCTCCCCCGTGCCGACCGCGGCGGCCGGCGCGTAGAGCTGGACGCTCAGGCGCGTCGCGCCGTCGCGGTAGGCGAGCGGAAGGACCGCGAGCGTGCCGAAAGGCTCCTTCGAGAGGCCGTCGATCGCCGCGCGCGCGGCCGGCGCGAGGACCGGACCCTTCGCCGCCTCGGCCGCTGCCTTCTGCTCGGCCTCGACCTGCTCTTTCGTCTTGTAGACGGGGAGGTCCTTGAGATCCGGGTTCACGAGGGCCATCTCGGCGGCCTTGCTCTCGAGGCGCTTCACGGCCGACGCGTCGAAAACGGACTCGGTCCCGAGGGTCGCGTCGACGGAGAACTTGATCTCCTGAGACGGGGCGTCCACCCACGCCGGCAGGTGGGCCTTGTCGTAGACGAAGGTGTAGATCATCGGGGCGCCTTCCGCCGAGGACGTCGCCTTGGACGCGATCTCCTTCGGAGGCCCGATCATCACGAGCACCTTCCCGCGCTCCGTGAGGGAGCCGCGCCTGCGTCCGAGGGCCAGGCGCTCGTCGGCGATCTTCACGAGCGCCTCGAAGCGCTCGCGGTACTCGTTGCGCGGCGTCTTGATGTCGGGGTCGCGCCTCGCCCAGAAAAGGGCGACGAACTTCTCGGCCTCGGCGTCGGAGGCGACCTTCTTCCACTCCTTCTTCTCGGCGTCGGTCGCGAGGTACTGGTACTCCGGCGACTTTTCCCAGTCCTTGTACTTCTCGAGCGCGGCCAGTGCGGGGGTTGCCGCGGAGACGAGGAGCGCGAGGGCGATCAGGGCGGGGATCGAACGCTTCATTGACGACTCCCGGCGCAAGCGCGCGAATTCGGTCGAACGCCCCTCGGGGGCGCGCCAGCAAGCGACTATACAAGACGCTTCACCTCTCGCCGGGGCCCACGGACCGCCGCGAATCCGGGAACTTGGACCGCGATCCTGCCATCCGTTTCGAGTCGACGAGAGCGATTTGCGAGCGATTAACAAGTCACCATCCTGCAAGGAGATTCGGCCGTTCGTCCCGGAGATGACAACGGCACGGGGAGTGCTAGACTTCCTGTACATAGAGGCAGTCGTCGTCCCCGTCCACTCCGCCCGGAATCCAACTCCTTGGTGACGGGGCGGACCGGACCGATGAGTTCATACAGTTTCTTGATCTACAGGAGGAAGGAAAGCATGACCAAAAAGAGGATCGTCGGGTTCCTCGCTCTGCTCCTCGTGATCGTCGTCGGCGCGACGTCCGCGATGGGTCAGAGCTTCACGACGGGCAGCCTGAACGGCAAGGTCGAGAGCGAGAACGCCGGCCTGCCGGGCGTCACCGTCACCCTCAAGTCGCCGGTCCTGCAGGGCACGCGCACGACCGTGACCTCGGGCAACGGCGACTACACCTTCGTCGGTCTTCCGCCGGGCGACTACGACGTCACCTTCACGCTTCAGGGCTTCCAGACGGTGACGAAGACGATCAAGGTGACGGCCGGCCAGGCCGTCAAGCAGGACGCGGCGCTCGCCCTCTCCGGCGTCTCGGCGGCCGCGACGGTCACGGCGCGGGCCGAGACGGTCTCGACGACGACGCAGGCTTCCACGACGCTCACGACGGAGATGACGTCCAAGCTGCCGGTCGGCCGGACGATCCTCGCCTCGGTCGAGCTCTCGTCGGGCCTCAGCCGGACGACGGCGTTCGGGAACGCGGCGACGATCTCCGGCGGCCAGACGTTCGACAACCTCTTCACGGTGGACGGCGCGGTCGTCATGGACAACCTCCGCGGCACGCCGAACAACCTCTTCATCGAGGACGCGATCCAGGAGACGACGACGTCGGTCAACGCGGTCTCGGCCGAGTATGGGCGCTTCACGGGCGGCGTCATCAACACGGTGACGAAGTCGGGTGGCAACGCGTTCTCGGGCTCGTTCCGCACGTCGTTCACGAACGACGCGTGGACCGCGATCAGCCCCTCGGGCGAGACGCGCATCCAGAAGGTCAACCCGGTCTACGAGGCGACACTCGGCGGGCCGATCCTGAAGGACCGCCTCTGGTTCTTCGGTTCCGGCCGGTACGCGAAGGTCACGGGCTCGAACCAGACGTCCTTCACGAGCATTCCTTTCGAGACGGGCGACGACCAGAAGCGCTACCAGGGCAAGCTCACGGTGACGCCCTTCGCGAGCCAGACGTTCGCGGTCAACTACGTGAAGGTCACCGAGGAGCAGGTCGGAAACTTTTTCGGGACGATCATGGACCTCGACAGCCTCGTGACCCGCCAGCTCCCGCAGGAGATCCTGACAGCAAACTACAACGGTGTCATCACGAGCAACCTCTTCGTCGAGGGGCTCTACTCGCGCCGGAAGTTCACGTTCGAGAACGCCGGCTCGATCTACACGGACCTCATCAAGGGCACTCTCATGCGCGACCGCTCCCGCGGGAACGCGCGCTACAACTCGCCCACGTTCTGCGGCGTGTGCGACCCCGAGAAACGCGACAACGAGGACTTCCTCGTCAAGGGGACGTACTTCCTGTCCACGGGGAGCCTCGGCTCTCACAACATCGTCCTCGGGTACGATCACTTCTCCGGCTCGCGCAAGTCGAACAACTACCAGTCGGGCAGCAACTACCGTCTCTTCGCGACGTCGGCCATCCTCCAGAACGGGGACATCTTCCCCGTCGTCAAGAGCGATTCGTACATCTTCTACACGCCGATCGCGGCGTTGAGCCAGGGTTCGGACGTGCTCACGCATTCCGTGTTTCTGAACGATTCCTGGCGCATCAACGACCGTCTCTCCGCGAACCTCGGCGTGAGGTGGGACAAGAACAACGCGGCCGACAGCCGCGGCGTCGTGACGGCCAAGGACAGCGCGTTCAGCCCGCGCTTCGCCCTGCAGTTCGACGTGACGGGCAAGGGCAACGTGAAGATCGGCGCGAGCTACGCGAAGTACGTAGGCGCCATCCAGGAGTCCCTCGTGGACAGCGCGTCGAACGCCGGGCAGCCGGCCTCGATCTACTGGTACTACACGGGAGCCGGCGCCACTCCCATCAACGACAATCCCCAGCCGGGCGTTCCGCTCGTCACGCGCGCGCAGGCCCTCCAGCAGGTCTTCAACTGGTTCTTCTCGAAGGGCTGCCCCGACTTCAAGACCTGTACGCTGCCCCTCGGCGGCGCCTTCATCCCCGGGCTCAGCGCAAAAGTCCCCGACGGCGGGCTGGACTCACCCTACGCGAACGAGTACACGGTCGGCGCCAGCGGCTCGATCGGCCGGCTGTCGTACCGGGCCGACTTCGTCCGGCGAGAGTTCAAGGCCTTCTACGCCACGGTCCTGAACCTCACGACCGGAACGAACACGGACGTGGCGGGCAACAAGTACGACGTCGGCATCGTGGGCAACACGAACGATCTCAAACGGGAGTACACGGGCCTCCAGACGCAGTTCCAGTACCGTGCGAATCGCCTGACGCTGACGGCGAACTGGACGTGGTCGCACACGATCGGAAACATCGACGGCGAGGCGGGCAACACGGGCCCCACGTCGGCCGGATTCTTCACGTACCCCGAGTACAAAAACCTGGCCTGGAACAACCCGAGCGGGTCGCTCCTCACGGACCAGCGGCACCGCGTCCGGGTCTTCGGGTCTTACGACCTGCCCTTCATTCCCGAGAAGATTGGCGTCCTGTCGGTCGGCCTCGTCCAGTCCTACGACACCGGCGCCCCGTACGGCGCCGTCGGGACCGTCCGCTCGCGCGATTACGTGACGAACCCGGGCTACTTCCAGCGCCCCGCGTCGGTCACGTACTACTTCACGGCGCGCGACGCTTTCCGGACGGACACGATCAAGCGCACCGACCTCTCGTTGAACTTCGCGACGAAGATCGGCCCCGTCGAGATCTTCATCCAGCCGCAGATCATCAACCTGACGAACAACCAGGGGAAGATCGCGGTGAACACGACCGTCCGGACGTTCGCCTCGACGGGCGGCGGAACGTACGCCAACTTCAACCCCTTCACGACCGTGCCGACGCAGGGGTTGTCCAAGAGCGGGGCGAACTGGGACTACGCGCGCGTCGGAGCCTGTGACGCCACGAACCCGACCGCCGCGGGTTGCGCGCTCGCCTTCGGCGCGGCGCGGAGCGTGAACGACTACCAGCAGCCGCGAACGTTCCAGGCTACCGTGGGAATCCGTTTCTAGCTTCATTCCCAGTCTCGATCTTCGGAGCCGGGGACCTCTCCGGCTCCTTTTCATTTCGGGGAGCTGCGGTACCCTTCGGGCGTGCCGCGACCCGACCGGCCGCTCGTGCCCTGCCTCGCGGCGGTTCTCACCGCTCTTCTCGGCGCCGGCTGCGGCCGGTTTTCCAGCGGCAGGAGCGCCGAGACGTTTCCGGCGGCTCCGGTGATCCTCATCAGCGTCGACACGCTGCGCTCGGACCACCTTCCGTTCTACGGGTATGCGGGCGTCGAGACGCCGGCCCTCTCGGCCCTGAGGCAGGACTCGATCCTCTTCGAGAAGGCCTACGCGCACGCTCCGCTCACGCTTCCCTCCCACGTGTCCCTCTTCACGGGCCGCGTGCCGGCCGACCACGGCGTCCACGACAACCTCGGGTACCGCCTGCGCAAGGACGTTCCGACGCTCGCGGAGCTCCTCGGGAAGGGCGGATATGCCACGGGCGGCGCCGTTTCCTGCTACGTCCTCAAGGGCGACAGCGGAATCGGGCGGGGATTCGACTTCTACGACGACGAGGTGGACCCCGCGGAGGCGATGGCTGCGCTCGGGCGCGTCCAGCGGGCGGGGCCCGAGACCGAGAAGAGGCTGGAAGCCTGGGTCGGGGCGCAGACCGGCAAGCTGCTCTTCGCCTTCCTCCACCTCTACGAGCCCCACACCCCGTACGAGCCACCGGAGCCCTTCAAGACGCGCTACGCCTCCGTGCCGTACGACGGCGAGATCGCCGCGGCCGACGCGATCGTGGGTACGTTCCTGACCTTTCTGAAGCGGAAGGGAATCTACGACAAGGCCCTCGTCGTCTTTCTCTCCGACCACGGGGAGGGCCTCGGGGAGCACGGCGAGTCCGAGCACGGCATGTTCCTGTACCGCGAGACGCTCCAGGTGCCCCTCCTCGTGAAGCTGCCCGGCGGCCGGCGCGCGGGCGAAACCGTCGCAGCACCGGCGGCCCTCAGCGACGTCTTCACGACCGTCGGGCGGGCCGTCGGCCTCGCGGGCTTCCGGCCGCCCGAGGGAACCGTCTCGCTCCTGGACCTCGGATCCGGCGCCTCGACGCCCGCCCGACGCCTCCTCTCCGAGACGTTTTTTCCACGGATCCACTTCGGCTGGAGCGAGCTGAGCTCCCTGATCGAGGGCCGCTGGCACTACATCGAGGCCCCGCGACCGGAGATCTACGACCTTCAGACGGACCCATCCGAGAAGCAGGACCGGATCGCCGAGAAACCGGACGCCCTGCGCGCCCTGCGGGCGGATCTCCTGAATCGCAAGCCCTCGTTCGAGATCCCTCTCGAGATCGACGGCGAGGCGCGAAAGAAGCTCGCCTCGCTCGGGTACCTGAGCGCCGGCCCCTCCCCCGCCGCGACGCTCGACGATCCGAAGGACCGGATCAAGACGTTCGAGGAGCTCCGCACCGGCCTCGCGGAGCTGACGGGAGGCCGGCTGGAGAAGGCCGACGAGATCTTCAACCGCCTTCTGCAGGAGAACCCGCGCATGCTCGACGTCTGGGACATGAAGTCGCGGGGGCTCCTCGCGATGGGGCGCTCCCGCGAGGCGCTGGAGGCGTTCGAGAAGACGATCGAGGTCGCGCCCGAGGCGGCCCGCGCGCCCCACATCACCGGGGCCGCGAACCTGTGCCTCCAGCTCGGGAGATGGGATGAGGCACTCAAGCACGCCGAAGCCCTCCGCCTCCTCGGCGATCCCGTCGCCGACGACATCGTCGCCCGGGCCGCTTTCGGGAAGGGGGATTACGCGACCGCGGAGGCGGCCGCGCGCAAGGTCCTCCAATCCGACCGGAGCAAGACGCGCGTGCGTGGCGCCCTCGTCCTCGGCCGGCTCGCCGTCCTGCGAAACGACCTCACCGAGGCGAAGGCGTTCTCGAAAAAGGCGGAGGAACTCTCCGCGGGCGAGAAGCGCCCCCCTTCCGGCCTCCACATGCTGCGGGGCGACGTTTTCGCGCGAGAGGGCCGCGCGCCGGAAGCCGAGAAGGAGTTCCTGGAGGAGCTGCGGCTCTACCCGGACCGCGCGGACGCCCGGGTCTCCCTCTCCGCGCTCTACGCCTCCACGGACCGCAGGCAGGACGCGCGCAAGGTGATCATCGAGCTCGTCTCGCGCCAGCGGACGCCCGAGACTTACCTTCTCGGCATGAAGACGTTCCGGACCACTGAGGACCCCGAGGGCGAAAGGCAGCTCCGCCGCGAGGCGAGGCGGCTCTTTCCCGGGGATCCCCGGTTCGCGGCCTCCGCTACTTCTTCTTCGGCGGCAGGACGCCGGTGACCGTGAAGGGCGCGGACGTCTCGATCGTCTTCTGGGCGACCTGGTCCGTGATCGCGACCCTGAGATCGTAGTCGCCCGGCTTCCTCAGGTATTCGCCGAGGTTCGACGGGATGAGCTCCGCGGCCACGTCGAGAGAGATGAGGTCAGTCGGGTCCTTCGTCTCCGGCGCGGCGACGGGCTCCTCGGCGGGTTGGGGCACGTCGATCGCCGGGGCGCCCTTCGGCTTGATCTTCACGGTGCGCGAGATGCGAACCGTCTTCGTGGCCGCGTCCACCTTCGGGTTGTAGACCCTCACGACGAAAAAGAGGCCGTCCTCGGGGCCGAGGCTGCCTCCCTTCGTCACGAAGCGGTTTCCGCTCAGGGTGAAGG
>JBAUSZ010000287.1:0-2959 GCA_049581965.1 Thermoanaerobaculia bacterium
GTGGCGGCCCGACTCGTGGCGTCCCGCGTTCCGCACGACCCGGCACTTCAGCCACGCCTCCGTCTGGATGTCCGTGACGTGGAGAAGAGTTCCGACCTCGACCTCCTCCGTGCAGAGGATGAGGGCGCCCAGCGGGCCCGCGTCGAGGGTGCACCCGGCCGTCAGCTTGCGGCGCCCCACGCGCACCCCGATCGGCAATACGGCCTTCGTGCGTCCGCCGCTCCGCCGCTCTTTCCTCATCCGGCTCTCCGGGCGCCCTCCGGGAAAAGCGCCGCCCGCCCGAGTCTAGCGCGTCGCCGCGCCCCTCACTTCTGGACCCAGCAAAAGGAGGGACTCTTCGGGACCTTGCGCAGGACGAACCCCGTCGCGAACTTCGCGAGCGCCTTCTTGGCGAGATAGACCTTGCGTTCCGCCGCGAGGCGCTCGCCGTCCGTCCTGGCGGCCTTCAGGGACTTGTATCCGTCGTCCAGAAACTCCTGAGCCTGACGGAGGGTCAGGCTCAGGGAGATCGCAGAGTCGAGGAGGGACGTCATTCGGGCCTTTCGGTCGTGCCGTCGGATCGCCGGGCGTTACTCCTGATTGACCCAGAAATTCACCGAGGCCGGCTCGGCCAGGCTGTTGCTCCAGACGTAGCCGCTGCTGAAGACGTTGGACCAAACGTAGCCGTTGCTCCACACGTACGCGTTGGACCACACGTACGCGTTCGACCAGACGTAGCCGTTGGACCACACGTAACCGTTGGACCACACGTAGCCGGCGGCGCCGGGATACGAGCCGTTCCAGTTGTACGCGCTCATCCCGGGGATGTAGTACGCCCCGTTGTTGGGGTACTGCTGGGCAGGGCCGCCGTAGTGGGCGGTGCCGGCGACGTCCTTGTTCACGTCGAGGCCGACATTGGCAACGTCGAAGCGGCTGCTCATCGCGGCGTCGTACGCGTCCACCATGCCCGCGCCCTGCTGGAACACCGTGTACGCGAGCGTGCCGTTGGAATTCGTGCGCGGCTGGGCCGTGTTCATGATTCGGAACTTCACCTGGTCCGGCGTGAGCGTGGGGTACTTCTGCAGGATGAGGGCGGCCACGCCGCTGACGACCGCCGCCGCCTGCGAGGTGCCCGACATCACAAATTCGTAGCCGTTGGCGCCGCAGTACTGCCTGAACGCTTTGGCGAGCAGCGCATTGCTGGGATCCATGAGGCCGACGAGGTGTCCGCCCGGAGCGACGACCTCGGGTTTGACGAATCCCTCGGTCGTGGGGCCCGTCGACGAGAACGACGCCAGCTTGTCGTCGCTGAAGTCTCCGGCCGTGTAGTTGTCGGTCATCGCGCCCACCGTGATGACGTACGGGTTGTTGCCCGGAACGCCGATCGTCATCGGGTACGGGCCCATGTTCCCCGCCGAGACGACGACGACGATGCCGGCCTGCCAGAGCTTCGTGACGGCCTGGTTGATCGGATCGTCCCAGTAGCGCGACACCGGCAAGGCGGCGAACGAGCAGTTCAGGACGCGAATGTTGTACTTGGTCTTGTTGGCGAGGATCCAGTTCAGGCCGCGGATCACGTTGGCGTACGAAGCGAGACCCAATCCGTTGAACGCTTGGACCGCGACGAGACCCGCGTTGGGCGCGACACCCAGGTACGTGCCGTTGTTCGCTACGGAAGCTCCCATGACGACGCTCTGGACGTGGGAGCCGTGGCCGTAGGCGTCGGTGAGGTTGACGCCCGCCTGATTCGTGATGGCGTTGTACTGGGCCTTGAGGTGAGGCCTGCGTAGTGCGTCGAGCTGGGCGTACGTCGCGGACCACCACCAGCCGGAGTCCAGGATCGCGACCGTGACGCCGTCGCCCGTGATCCCCGCCTTGTGGAGCTTGTCCGCCCCGACCTCGGTCGGGTAGAAGGTGTCGAGCCAAGCGTGCGCCCCCGCGACCTTGACCTCGCCGTCCCCATAGATCCGGGCGCCGGCGTTCTTCGCCTTCAGCGCGTCGAGCTGGGCCTTCGTGAGCGTCGCTCCGACGGCGTCGATGATGGCGAGGTCGTGCGTGACGGTTCCGCCGACGCTCCTCACGAGGGCCTCGGCCGCGGCCGCGCTGGACGACTGGACGATCGCGGAGGCTGCGCGCGGAGCCGAGGACCGGTGCCCGACGACACAGACGGACAGGGCGACGAGGAGCGCCGAAGCCGCCCTGAGGTGCCGGGTTTTGATCTTTCTCGTCTCGATTCGCATGGTGAACTCCTTAGTCGTCCGGCCCATGACTGCAACCGGGATGCCGGACCAATGGAGTTACCCTAAAAGGGTATCCACACGGTGGTCAGACGAATCTCGTAATCCTGTTAAGTGCTGTTATTGAAGACTTTAACTTCTACGAAAGGAGGTGCGTTGCGACCTCCCTTCGACTCGATCAAGGCACTTCCACCGGCGGCGTCAGCAACTTTTTTCGCGTTTCCTCGCCCGGAAGCACAAACTTCATTGCGCAACTGGAAGGAATTAAGGATGGAGCCGAGGCCAGCCCCGAGGCTAGGTTCGGCGCCGATACGTCTGCGCCGTGACCCCGAGAAGCCTCGAGCCGAGCGACGCGTCCGAAAGGAGCTGGCTCCGGATTTCGTCCAGGAGGATCTTCTCGGCGCGCGCGAGCCGGTTCTCAGCCTGCGCATTCGGAACCATCGCGATTTGGCGGAGAACCGATCGCACGCCGTCCCACCACGCGGGGCGCGGCGGCATGCCGAGATCGAGCTCGTTCTTCGCCTTCCCGAGGCGATGGCGGTACGTCGCGTCGGGCAGGCCGAGAAGCGCCGCGCCCTTGTACGCGACGCCGTTGACCGCGGCATCGGTCTCGAGGACGAGGTCGGCCGTGAGCCAGCGCCCGAGCGGCTGGGCGGGAATCTCTTTCGCGACCCCGGCCTTTCTCACCAGAGAAGAGAGCTCCGCCCGGAGCGCCTCCCACGGATCGCCGTCGGGCGGCGCGG
>JBAUSZ010000288.1:0-14568 GCA_049581965.1 Thermoanaerobaculia bacterium
CCGTACATCACGTTGGCCACCGGGTCGATGTAAAAGTCGCCGTCGACGCCGAGCGTGTTCAGAGGAGCGCCCGTGCCGTTGAGGATCGTCTTGCCGTTGACGCCATCGGTTCCGGCAGGACCCTGCGGCCCCGCAGCCCCCGTCAGGCCGATCGGGCCCTGAACACCCGTCGCGCCGGTGTCACCCTTGTCACCCTTCAGACCCTGCGCGCCTTGCGCGCCCGTCAGGCCGATCGGTCCCTGCGCGCCCGTCGCTCCTGCCGGGCCAGCGGGGCCGATCGGACCCTGGGGCCCGGCTGGCCCCGAGCCACTCGCCGTCGACGCGATCGTCAACGTGTTGCCCGAGGGCGTGATCGTGACGTTCGCGCCTGCGGCGAGCGTCACGTCTCCGGTGAGGGAGTTGAGGCTCGAGACGGCGGCCAGCGGCGCGTAGTAGCCGTTCGTGTCGAGAATCACGTCAGAACCCGAGTACCCGAGCTCCACCGACACCGAGCCATCCGTGCTGAGCGGAACGACCGCATTATTGGCGACCGTCTGACCCGCGAGGTAGTTCAGAGTCGAAACGTTTGGAGGCGTGCCGCCCTTGGGCCAGATCGCCAGGAAACCGGAGCCGGCGGGGTTCGTCACCGTCACGTTGAGCGAAACGGCGACCGCGTTCGACGGAAGGCTGCACACGCCCACGAGCGTGTAACTCCGAACCGTGTACGCCGGCAGGAACCCGCCAGACAAGGGTGCCGCGCCACGCGTGTCGACGAGGCGGCAGGGAGTGAGGGCCGTGTAGGGCAGCTGGACCGATGGGGTTGCCACCTGACTCACGGCCAGCGACGAGCGACCCGACGCGCCGGCGGCAGGCGCGACCGGTCCTGACCAGAACGGCGCGGCGGACCAGTTCTGGATCGTGTCGCTTTCCGACCCTTGGGCCAGAGCGGGCTCTGCCTGAACCCCGAAGAGCGCGACCGCCGAAATTAAGGCTGAAACCAGCCATTTCTTACGCATGTTGTCCTCCAATAAATCATCGAATCTAACCATGACACAGATAAAGCAAATTTCAGACCGTTATAATCAGATCGAATTTTCAATGTTTTACAGGAATAGAATGTGTCATCCACCTGTCGGAACAACCATTTTGTGTCATGCGGCTCGGAGCATTTCCGCCGACATTCGGCCTCAACTCCGGCTCCATCCAGGCCACCGAGGCTTGAAAGTAAGCCCGCGCTATCCTAGTTCGAAATGCAGAGACGAGGGGCGCACGACAGCCGACCCTCTGGCGGCTCGCCGGACCGCGCTCCGGTCCTCGCCGCCGTGCTTCCGGCATACCGGACTGCCACTTCGATCCGCGCCGTCATCGAATCCATCCCCGCGGGCATTCGGCACGTGATCGTCGTGGACGACGCCTCCCCGGACGGCGTCGGAGCCGCCGTCTCCGCCATTGGAGACCCTCGCATCCTGCTCGTCTCTCACCACACGAACCGCGGCGTCGGGGGCGCGATGAAGACAGGATTCCAGCGTGCTCTCGAGCTCGGCGCCGACATCGTCATCAAGCTCGACAGCGACGGCCAGATGGACCCTGCGCTCATTGCTGCGTTCGTGGCGCCTCTCGCCGAGGGCCGGGCGGACCTCGCCAAGGGAAACCGCTTCGCGGACCTCGCCGTCATCAGCGCCATGCCTCCTCTTCGCCGAATCGGCAATCTCGCCCTGTCCTTTCTCGTGAAGGCGGCCTCGGGCTACTGGAGCCTCTTCGACCCCTGCAACGGGTACGTCGCCGTCACGGCCGATCTCCTCCGGGACATCCGGCGCGACCGGCTCGCGGACCGCTACTTCTTCGAAATCAGCCTGCTCTGCGAGGCTTATCGCGCCCAGGGGGTCGTTCTCGACGTCCCGATGCACCCTCGCTACGGAGACGAGATCAGCTCGCTGAGCCCGGTGCGTTCCGTCTTCGAGTTCTCGGGCCGACTTCTGGGCAGAATCGTGAGCCGTATCGGGTTCGCGTACTTCCTCCGCGACTTCAACGTGGTGTCCGTCTTCATCTCGGCCGGTGTCCCCCTCATGGCGTTCGGCATCCTCTGGTCGGCGTATCACTGGTACCGGTCCGTGGCGACGCAGGTGGTGGCGACAACCGGCACCGTGATGATCGGCACGCTCGCGATCATTCTCGCGTTCCAGCTGCTCCTGCAGGCCGTCGTTCTCGACGTGCAGAACGAACCCGGCCGCCAGCAACGTTGAAACGCGCCTCTGTCGAGAGGGTCATCTCCGTTCTCAGTGTGGGTTGCGCGCTCGCTGCGCTCGCGGCCCTCTCGGACCTGGCAATTCGGGCCGCGGTGCGCCTGGACCCCCGGTGGGACACATTCATGTACCACATTCCCTTTGCCGCGTTGAGGGGAGGGCTCCGGATACCTTACGACATGAACGAAATCATGAGAGCCCGTTACGAGGGCTTTCCTCCGTTCCCGCATCTCCTCCAGGGGTTGCTCTGGCGGCTGACGGGGTCGATCAACGCCACGGGCGTCGTCAATTACGTGGCCTTCGTCGCCTTCCTCGCCTACTGCCACACGGCGCTCAAGGCGAGATTCTGGCTCGTCGCCCTGATTGCACTTTCTGCCCCGATGGTCCTGATTCACACAACCGTGAGCTACGTGGACCTCTTCGGAAATTCGCTCCTGGCGATCGGTGCCGCTTCCTGTCTTTACCTCTACTTGTATCCGGAGCGCCCCTCGCGAACGATCCTCCTTTGTGGTCTCGGAGGACTGATCGGCGCCGCGTGGTCCAAGTACCTGCTCATGCCAATCGTCGTCCTGGTCTGGGGCTTATTTGTCGCCGTGCGCCTCCGAAGGTCACGCAGAGAAGTCTGCAGCCTGCCGCGTGCTCTCGCGCCGCTCGCGGCAGCGGCGCTTCTCGCAGCTCTGCCCTATCTCAAGAACTTCGCCGTCTACGGGAACCCCTGTTGGCCAATGCCCATGCCGATCATGGGGCGGTTGTTCCCTTACACGGAAGATCCACATCCGATGGCACAGAGGCCGCCATCTCTCAAGGACGTCAGTCAGCCCAGGCTCTTCGTTCATTCCTTGTTCGAGATCAATCATCCAACGCGTTACGCCGGTCGGCCGCGCTGGATCATCGATCAGGGCAATGCCTGGATTGCCTTCCGGATGGGCGGCTTCTGGAACATTGGCGTCGCGGTCTACTTACTCTCGACGCTGATCATGCTTGCCGTCCACGATCGCAGGACCGGACTGATCGCCAGCGCCGTGATTCTGAGCGCGCTGTGCTTCGTCGCGATCCTGCCGCAGTCTCACGAGCTCCGCTTCTATCAGTTCATTCCCTTGTCCTGGGCGGCGGCGATCGGAATCGTATTCCCCCGGTTCAGGGAAAAAGCTCCGCTGGGCGCGCTCGCTTTCCTGTTGGTTGCCAGCTCCCTTTTCCTGTACATGGTGAAAGAGAATTGGGTCCATTACCGGATAGCAAGGACAGGCTACATGGAAGCCGCGCAGGCATGGGGCGCGGCTCCATGGTGGAACAAGTTCGAACGAGGGCAGAGTTATTGTGTCGTCGACATGGTGCCGATCGGAATCCTTCTGACCGGGCCAACGATGTCGGAGTACTCGATCGTCGACAGAAGCCGCGAGGTTCTATGCCCGGCCGGGATGTCTGTCGTGACCAAGGACGGCCTGCGCCCCAGGAATGGCACCCGAGCCATTCCTTGATCTGACGCGAGTCTCCTGATGCCTCAGCGTCCGTTCGGCTCGGCCCGTCCGGTCGTCTCGAGGAGAAACCGGATCGAGAGGTCGGGTAGGCCTCGCTCGACGAAGATTTTCCTGAAGAATCGCACGTCGGCCGCCGCGGCAAGGACGATCACGGCGAACACCGCAGCGGTCACGGCGCGCCGGTTGAGGCCGGAGACCCGCGTGGCGAGTTCCAGAATGGACCAGACGCCGATTCCCGCCAGCAGGTAGAACGGACCGTAGATCACGCTGACGTACCGGAGGTTGATCCAGTGCGGGAGGAGCATCGGCAGCGCGAGGAAGCAGAGAAGGAAGGCTCCGATCCACCAGCCGGTTTCAAGACCCTCCGGGCCCAGGGACTCCAGGGTCGACAGCAGCCGCAAACGGGCAAGGAGCAAGCCGGCGAGGCCGGCGAGGCAGAGGAGGGAGGCCACCGGCGAAACGACCCAGAAGGCCTGCAGCACCCTCCAGGCCGGACCCGTCTGGTACTGGATGGCGTAGACATTGGCGGCGTTGGCGGCGGGGATCCCGCTGACGATCCCCCACAGTGTGGAGAGGCCGCCGACGGCCGCCGCGAGCCACCCGACGGCGGCCGCAGCGCCGGCGAGGCCGGCCACTGCGAGTAGCACGCTGCCTTTCAGATCCCGCCGCCGAACGACGAGAACATAGAGGACCTGCAGCGTGACGAGAGCGTACGCGACCGGCGCGATCTCCTTGACGACGATCCCGAGGCTCCCGACGAGGACATATGCGACGAGCCAGGCCGGACGGCCTCCGTCTCGGGAGATTTCGGCCGCGAGGTAGACGAGCGAGAAACCGAGAAATTCCACGAGGGCGTCCTGCCAGGTTCGCCGCGAGAGCGCCAGCTCCATCGGCGACACCGCGAAGAGGATCGCGGCCGCCAGCGTGGCGGGAGCGGGAAGGAACCGAAAACCAAAGAGAAGGAGGAGCGCAAGGGAGCCGATGCTCGCGGCACAGGAAAGATACGCGCCGGCTCGCTCGTCGGTCGTCCGCGAGACCCGCATGACGGCGGCGAGCAATCGGATGTACCCGGCGCGCGTCGGCGGGGGGTAGAAGCGGAGGTCCGGGTTCCTCAGATACGTCTCGACGAGGCTGCGAATGCCGCCGGGGCCTTCTGCAAGGACGACTCTGGCCTGCCACGTGTAGACGCGCTCATCGGGGGACCGCGACGCGACGCTGCCGAGGTTGCCCACGCGAAGCCCGATGCCGAGCAAGAAGACGGCGACGACGGAGGCGATGCCGGCCGGGGTCCGGAAGAAAGAAACTCCGTCCTCCGATCGGGCTGGAGGATTCAAGGACGTCGCGCGAGCCGCTCCCTGGCCGTCTTCGCGGTCGCCGTGTCCTTGAAGCTCGCCGCCAGCTTGAGCGCCTTCTCCCAAAACGGGCGCGCCTCGGCGGGCTTCCCTGCCTGATCGAGCGCTCTCGCAAGCTGAAACGTCGCGCCATAGTGCGTCGGGTTCAGCTCCAAAACTTTCCGGAACTCCACGATGGCTGCGGCCGCGTCGTTCTTTCCGTAGAGCGCGTCGAGCCCCGCCTTCATCGCGGTTTCCTCTGGCGATGGTCCCGGCAGCCCAAGACGCTTTCGCACGGCGTCCGCCGTCTTCTCGTCCTTGATGGCCTCGGCCAACGCGAGCGACTTCTCCCACAGGGGCCGAGCCTCCGCGGGCTTCCCGCTGCGATCCAGCGCCAAGGCGAGCTGGTAGTTGGCCCCGTAGTGTTCCGGGTTTTTTGCGAGGACCTTGCGGAAATCCTTTGCCGCCGCTTCCGGGTCGTTCTTCGTGTACAGCGAATCGACGCCTCTCGTCATCAGGGCCTCGGGCGTTTCCTCCGTCCCGGAGCAACCCGGCGATAGACCGACCGCAAGCAACGGAAGAAGAATCCAGATCACCCGCGCGTTCTTCATGCTGTTTCGATTATAGAGCGCACTTTCCATGGTGCGGCCCGCGGTATCCTTTGCAGAATGCAGCGCGAGCCAAAGTCCAACAGCCGGACCCCGCGCTTCGTCTCCGCATTCGTCCTCGCCGCTGGCTGCGGTCTCGCCCTTTTTCTCGCGGCGTACTCAAACGTCTTCGGCAACGCGTTCCACTTCGACGACAGCCACGTCGTCGTGAACAACCTCTACATCCGCAGCCTCTCCAACGCGGGGCGGTTCTTCACGGACGTGAGGACGGTGAGCGCTCTCCCGCAGAACCAGAACTACCGGCCTCTCGTCACGCTCAGTCTCGCGGTCGACTACTTTCTCGGCCACGGTCTTTCGACCCGCGTCTTTCACCTCGACCAGCTCTTTCTCTTCGCCCTTCTCGGCATCGCCCTTTTCTTTCTCTACCTCCGGATCATGGACCGCGCCCTCCCCAGCCCCTTGAACCGTTTTCTTGCCCTTTTTGCTGCAACCCTGTTCTGCGTGCACACGGCGAACACCGAGACGATGAATTTGATGCACGCGCGGTCTGAGATCCTGAGTGCGCTCGGCATCGTGGGCGGGTTTCTCGTCTATCTCGGCACTCCGCGCCTGCGGCGCTTCCAACTCCATCTCCTGCCCATGGCGGCGGGAGCGCTCGCGAAGACGCCGGCCGTCCTCCTCGCACCGCTGCTGTTCGTCTGGGAATTTCTCGTGCCGGGGCCCGATGAGCCGCCGGCGCGCCCGTTTGCGGAGAGGCTGAGGTCGGCCTTCCGCGCCGCGGCGCCGGCATTCGTCGCGGGGATCGCGCTTTTCTGGTTCGTCGAGAAGAGGATGGTGCCGCCGGGCCTCAACTACGGCGGAGGGGACCGGCTCGCGTATGCCCAGACCCAGCTCTGGGTCTGGCTCCACTACCTGAGGCTCTTCGTCCTTCCGGTGGGCCTCTCGGCGGACACGGACCTGGGTCTGATTCCCGTCTGGTACGACACGCGCGTCCTCGCGGGCGCCTGCGCCGTCGCGGCGCTCGCGTGGGTGGCACTCAGGTGCTCGAAGATTCCACGCGCGTGGCCCGTGACGTTTGGGCTCGCCTGGTTCGCAATCGGGCTCTTGCCGACTTCGAGCGTGATCCCACTGGCCGAACCGCTGAACGAGCACCGGGTCTTTCTCCCCTACATCGGTCTCGTTCTGTCCGCCGTCTGGGGGGCGCGCCTCCTCCTGGCCGGGCGGGCCCGATACGCGAAAGCGATCGTGGCCGTTTGCCTCGCGGCGCTGGCCAGCCTTGCCCTCGGCACCCACATTCGTAACCGCGCCTGGATGACGGACGAAGGGCTCTGGGCGGACGTCACGGCGAAGAGCCCCGGCAACGGCCGGGCCTGGATGAACTACGGGACGGCCCTGATGGCGCGTGGCAATTACGCGAGAGCCCGGGAGTGTTACGAGCGCGCGGCGCTCCGGACACCCGACTACTGGACGCTCGAGATCAATCGGGGAATTCTCGAAAATGCCATGGGTAACGCTGCGGCTGCAGAGCCACACTTCAAGCGAGCGGTCGAGCTCGGCCCCGGACAGCCCGACGCGCACTACTTCTACGCGACGTGGCTCGTCCACGCCGGCCGGGGACCGGAGGCCAGGGAGCACCTGGAGACGGCCCTCCGGCTGAGCCCGGGCGCGGCCCCGGCCCGAAGCCTCCTCATGGATCTCCTCGCGGCGCTCGGTGACTCGCCGGGCGCAGCGGCCCTCGCGCGGGAGTCTCTCGAAGCGGAGCCCTCGAACACGCGGGCGAAGGCCTACCTCGCGGGCGGGTTTCCCGCCGAGTTCGGCGCGCAAGCGACGTCGCGCCGCCAGGCCGGAATCACCCTGGGGCAGCAGGGGGACTACATCGCCTCGGCGCTGGCGTACCGCGCCGCGCTGGTCCTCGAGCCCGCCGATGCGGACGCGCTGAACAACCTGGGCTGGACGATGGGAAAGCTCGGGTTTTTTCCGCAGGGCGTTCCGCTTCTGGAGAAAGCGATCGCGAGTCGGCCCGATTACACGCTCGCGCGCAACAACCTCGCGTGGGTGAGGAGCCAGCTGAAGTGAACGCGCCTATGGGTACTCGATCTCTCTTTTCTTGAAGTAGAGCAGCGAGCCCGGCACCACGTTGGCCCCGAACTCCGAGGTGTTATTGGCGCCGTCGGTGGCCGTGCCCGTGATCTTGTCGCCCGCTGCCAGTAGTCCGCTGACCGAGAGCGAGCCGCTAAAGTTGCCGTTCGCCGGGTCCGTTGTAAGGAATCCGAGATACGTCTGCCCCTCGCCATACCCGGTCGCATCGTTGTCGCTCTTGAAGATCTCCACCCGTGTGCTGGCGAAGAGCGATTGGCCGGGCGCGTTCCCGACGTAGCCAGCGACCGTGAGCGTCGTGCCGCTCAGTACCGCCGAGGTGAAGACCGGAAAGTCCATCCCCAGATTCGGTTGTCCCGCTGGTTTCAGACCATCGTTGAGAGTGACGCCGTCCGCCCCGAGATCAATCCCTAATACACCGTTGGCATAGATCGAGTCGCCAAGAATCGCGTTTCCGGTCCCACCCCGCACCACGACGCCACCCCCGCCGTTGCCCGAGATGACGTTCGCAGCCGCAGCAGCGGTGCCGCCGATGGTGTTGCCACCCGCCCCGTTGGGAGCGATGCAGCAAAACTCGATGCCGCTCGACCCGTTCGGGACCGTGCCGCTCCGGCTCGCGTTCAGGCCGACCGTGTTTCCCTGCACCAGGTTCCCGCTGGCTCCGGGGTAGACGAGGTAGATGCCGTAGTTGGTGTTTCCGGAGGCGACGTTGCCCTCGCCCGCGCCTGTTCCCCCAACGACGTTGTTGGGCGATTCGGATAGGTAGATACCGATGCTGTTGGCGAGCGGCGCACTGCCCGCCGCGTTGGTCCCGACGTAGTTGCCGCGGATCACGTTGCTCCCTCCCCCGCTGTCAACCAGGATCCCGCGCCAGGTGTTCCCGGAGACGACGTTGCGCTGCGAGCTGGAGGACCCGCCGATGGTGTTGCTGGAGGTGTTGATGTACATGCCCTGGTAGTTCGCTGCCGACGCGCTGCCCGCCGCGTTCGTCCCGATGTAGTTCCCCTGGATCGTGCTGCCGTTGCCGGCCCCGATCCACACGCCGGCGCTGTTCGCGTTGCCGGTGAAGCCGTTGATGACGAATCCGCGAACGGTGCTCCCGCCGGCCTCGAGGTCCAGCCCCCGTGCCCCGGCTCCGGCGCCCGTGCCGGTCAATTGGACGATCGGCACGCCGGACCAGCCGGGTTGGGTCTGTGCGTCGAGGATGGCCGGATCGGCGATCGCCGGCAACGGGGAGGCTGGCGCAACCGTTGCCACCCCGCCGCTGAAGTAGTTGTTGGCCGAGCGCAGGCCGGAGCCCGCCGTGCCGTTCGAGATCATCCAGATGGCGTTGTCGATCCCGGCGGTCCTCCCCGCCTGTGTCAGGCCTGCGTTGCTCAGAAGGTTGGCGTTGGTGATGAACTGCCGGAGCGAGCCCTGGTTGGCGTCGTTCGTGTTGACGATCGTGTCGAAGTTGAACCCGAAGTCCAGGCCGGTGATGCCGGCGGAGGAAACGACGGCCTTGGTCACCGACTGCGCGGTGCCGGTCAGGACCGCCGAATAGACGAACGTCGTCGTGTTGAACGTCGCGCCGGTCGAACCGTTGCCCGGGTCCACGACGGAGGGATCGGTTCCGCCCACGTAGTCCGTGACGGGTACAGCAGCGCCTGACGTCGCGTCCGTACGATAGGTTTGCACGGCGACCGCCGACCCGGCGCAGCCCGCTCGCGAGGAGGTGACCAACGAGTTCACGACCCGGACGTAGTACGTGCCCGCCACCAGATTGAACGAGTAGTTGCCGCTGCCATCCGTGGTCGTGAAGGTGGAATAGACGCCGCCCGACGTGTACAGCTCCACCCGGGCACTGCCGCAGCTCACGCCAAGCGATGCGGCCTTGGTCCGGCCCGCGCCGCCGCCGTAGTTGACGTCTTCGAAGACGTTGCCGGAAATCAAGGGGGTGTACTCATATGCACCGATGTCGTATCCAGCACCTTGTGGGCGGGATACCCCCCGCTGGTCGACGGCGGGGGCGCCCACGCCAGTCCCCGCGTCGATCGCCGGCGATCCCGCTAGCAAGGCCTGGGTCTGGGTCGGTCCGCCGTTGTTAGCCAGGGCCCCCAGGAGCGGGTTGGTGTTGATCTTGTCGCCGGTCCGGATGAACCCGCAGGTGTTCCCGCTGTCCAGGTTGTTACTGCTGGACGCCGACTCGGCTACCCCGGAGCAGTTCCCGCCCGTGGGGCTGTTGGCCACGATGGTATTGACCATCGTGTTGCTGGCGCCGTCGCCCCAGTAGATCCCGCCTGCGGTAGCCGCCGAGTTGCCGGTGATCGTGACATTGGTCATCGTGGTGATCAAGGATTTCTTGTTGTAGACGCCGCCTCCCAACGCGCTGGCCGTGTTTCCGCTGACGGTGACGTTGATGATCGTCAGACCACCGCTCTCCCCGCCGATTCCGCCCCCGTTCACGGCGTTGTTGCCGCTGATGGTGCACCGGTTCAGGGTAAGGGTTCCCTTCTTGTTATAGACACCGCCGCCGCCCGAACTGGTCGTATTGCCCGTGAGCGCGACGTCCGTCAGCGCCGTTACTCCTTCGCTCAGGATTCCCCCGCCCTCAAGCTGGGAGTCCGGGGCCCCCGCGCTTCCGTTCCGGACGGTGAGGCCGGAAATACTCGCAGTGGCGTTCTTGTCGACATGAAATACGCGGTCGAGGCCGCCCCCGTCGACGATCGTGCTCGCGGCGCCCGCGCCGTTGATCGTCATGTTCGCGTTGATATTGAGGTCGCCCGTGGCGCCTGCGGTCTCCCCTCGTCCGGCGATCGTGAGGGTATAGGTGCCGGCCGGCACGCTGAGCGTCGCGCCGGGATTGGAATTGGCTTTTATGATGCACTGCCGGAGAGAACCGCTTACGTTATCCGCGGTAGTCGTGACTACGTAGCCCGGGCAAAGATCGGGTGGCTGGTACTCGTAGGCGCCGATGTCGTATCCAGCACCTTGTGGGCGGGATACCCCCCGCTGGTCGACGGCGGGGGCGCCCGCGCCAGTCCCCGCGTCGATCGCTGGCGATCCCGCTAGCAAGGCCTGGGTCTGCGTCGGTCCGCCGTTGTTAGCCAGGGCCCCCAGGAGCGGGTTGGTGTTGATCTTGTCGCCGGTCCCGGCGAAGGCGCAGGTGTTGGCGCTGTCGATGTTGTTCCCCGCCGAGGTAATCGTCCCGGAGCAGTTTCCCCCTGAAGTGCTGTTGGCCACGATGGTGTTCTTCAGGCTGATACTGCCGCTATTCTTGTAGATGCCGCCTCCCGTACCCGCAGAGTTATTGGCGATCGTGACGTTGGTCAGCGTGTTCGCGTTTCCTGATTGGTTATAGATGCCGCCGCCCAGCCCCGAGGCCGAGTTGCCGCTGACTGTGACATTTGTGAGCGCCACACTCCCGGAGTTGGTAAAGATGCCACCGCCGTTCCGGGTGGCGGTATTGCCGCTCACCGTGACATTAGTCAGAGTAATGTTCCCGCTGTTGTTGGCGATGCCGGCACCGTCCCGCGCCGTGCAGCCACTCACCGTGACGTTGTTGAGCGTCAATGGTTTGGCGTTGCCGTTGAAGATGCCGCCGTAGTCATTGCCGGCGCCCGGATTCCCGTTCCGCGCGGTCAGATTGGAGATCGTCACGGGGCTATTGCTTCTAATGTCGAAGACGCGATCGATGCCATTGGCGTCGATGATGGTCACATCGGCCCCGGCGCCGTTGATCGTCATCCCCTGCAGGATGTCGAGATCGCCCGTGAGGTTGTTATCCTCGCCGGTTCCGACGATGGCCAAGATGTAGGTCCCAGCAGGCACGGTGATCGTGTGCGGGCCTCCTCCCAGGGTGTTGGCCTCGGTGATCGCCGCCCGGAGGGTGCAGAAGCCCCCCGCTGTGGCGCACACCCCGTTCCCCGGGTTGGAGTCCACCGCGTCCGCGGTGCTGTTCACAGTGAACGTAGCGGCCAGTGAGGGGCCGGACGTCACCAGAATGACGAGGCATGCGACCCCGATGCGCGGAAGTAGCAGGGCACCACTTCTCATCGATCGCGTCTTTCTAAGGACGCAGAACGATCTGCAGCGTGTCGGCATTGAAGCTGGTCGCGGAGCCCGCGGTCCACGTCAACTTCAGGTGCATGTACGTCCCTGCCGTGCAGCTCGCAGGATAGGCAACAGAGGTTTGAGACGTGGACTTCAGCCCGCCCGCCGTACCCGAGGACGTATCCTGGGCCGGCGCCCAGAAGGCCCCATAGGCTGGATCGTCCGCTGCTGAACCAGTCGCTGCCGTGCACACGGCCGTGAGCGTCCACGTGCCGGTTTGTGAAACCTGCGTACTTGACCAGACAAGCTTCAGGTCTGCAGTTCCCGACAAGGTGGGCGGCAGCAAGAAGGACATCTGCGCCGATTGCCCGGTGGTGAAATTCAGAGCTCCCTTTTGGACGTTCGTACCCGTAATGCAGACGGGTGTGGCCGCGTTGCTCGTGGGCAAGTCCCAAATCGGCCCGGCCGTCGAGTTGTAGCACCCGGCCATCGGGAGGTTCTTGACGTAGTTCGTCGGGCCCGTCGAGCCGGTCGAACCAGTCGCACCGGTCACGCCCGTCGTACCCGTTGGGCCGGTGGCGCCTGCGGAACCCGTCTGGCCTGTCGATCCCGTGACGCCAGTTGCACCCGTCGGGCCGGTCACACCCGTTGCGCCAGTCGAACCCGTCGAGCCGGTGACACCCGTGACTCCAGTCGGGCCAGTGGAACCCGTCGCACCAGTGGGGCCAGTCACGCCTGTTGCACCAGTCGATCCTGTCGCGCCCGTCGGTCCGGTGACGCCGCCGGGGCTTACCGATCCACCATTGCCCGTGCTGGCAGGCGCGGTATTGCCGGCGTAGCCCAGGTTTGTAAGCACGACGTGGGTCGAGTCGGCTTTCGAAGCAACCCTGTAGTAGCCACCCGTCTGCACGAACACGACTTGACCAACAACCATCCAGGAGCTGTTTCCGACGGTCAACGACCCGGTGTTGCTACCCACCGAGGGCTGCGTGAAGGTCCCGGTTATCGTCGTGTATGAGTTGACGCCGTCTGTACCCGCTGAGCCGGTCGAGCCTGTCGCGCCAGTCGAACCTGTCACACCGGTCGCGCCAGTCGGGCCTGTGGCACCCGTCGAGCCAGTCGAGCCGGTGGCCCCGGTGACGCCCGTTGCTCCCGTCGGGCCGGTCACGCCTGTGGCACCTGTCACGCCGGTTGCGCCAGTGACGCCAGTCGCACCTGTCGGGCCAGTTACGCCAGTGGCACCTGTCACGCCGGTTGCACCGGTTGGGCCGGTGACGCCTGTCGCTCCAGTAACACCCGTCGCTCCCGTCTGACCGGTGACACCTGTGGCGCCCGTCGAGCCCGTGGCACCCGTGACACCAGTCGCGCCCGTTGCACCAGTCGGTCCGGTCACGCCGCTTGCGCCCGTGGAACCAGTCGAGCCAGTTGCCCCGGTGGAACCTGTCGAGCCCGTCGAACCTGTTGCGCCAGTCGAGCCGGTGGCACCGGTGACGCCGGTCGGTCCAGTGGGACCCGTTACCCCGGTGACGCCAGTGGCGCCCGTCGGGCCGGTCACACCGGTTGCGCCCGTCACGCCCGTTGATCCAATCGAGCCGGTGGCACCTGTCGGGCCGGTGACGCCCGTTGCGCCCGTTGAGCCTGTCACGCCGGTCGAGCCGGTCGAGCCGGTTGCGCCAGTCACACCTGTCGCACCCGTCGGGCCGGCGACGCCAGTGGCGCCAGTCGGCCCGGTCACGCCCGTTGCACCAGTCGAACCTGTGGAACCAGTCGCACCAGTAGGACCCGTTACGCCAGTTGCACCGGTCGAACCCGTTGGGCCGGTCACGCCAGTGGCGCCCGTCGGACCGGTTACACCTGTTGCGCCTGTTGAACCTGTCGCCCCCGTTGGGCCCGTCGCGCCAGTCGCGCCGGTTGCACCCGTTGCTCCAGTCACACCAGTCGCCCCAGATACACCTGTCGAGCCAGTCGGACCCGTTACGCCCGTTGCACCCGTTGGGCCTGTCGACCCAGTCGCGCCGGTCGAACCTGTTGAGCCAGTCACACCGGTTGCGCCGGTGGCGCCTGTCGTCCCGGTCACGCCGGTGGCTCCCGTTGACCCTGTCGCACCCGTCGGGCCGGTGACGCCCGTCGCGCCCGTCTGACCCGTCGCGCCGGTCGTACCAGTGACACCGGTCGCGCCCGTCGAGCCGGTTGCACCGGTCACGCCACCCGCACCCGTCGGGCCAGTCACGCCAGTGGCGCCGGTTGCACCAGTGACGCCTGTGGCACCTGTCGGGCCCGTCGCGCCAGTCGCGCCGGTTGCACCGGTGGCGCCGGTCGGGCCAGTCACGCCGGTGGCACCGGTTGCACCCGTGGCTCCAGTTGCACCGGTGGAACCTGTCGCGCCCGTCGGGCCGGTGACGCCAGTGGCGCCTGTCGAGCCAGTTGAACCCGTCGCGCCCGTTGCGCCGGTCGAACCAGTGGCGCCAGTCGGACCTGTCACGCCGGTGGCACCGGTCAAACCTGTCGGCCCCGTTGAGCCGGTAACGCCTGTTGCACCCGTGGAGCCCGTTGCGCCCGTGACACCAGTCGCACCGGTCGAGCCTGTCGCGCCGGTCGAACCTGTCGCGCCAGTCGGACCGGTTACACCTGTTGCGCCTGTTGAACCTGTCGCCCCCGTCGGGCCCGTCACGCCAGTCACGCCGGTTGCACCCGTTGCTCCAGTCACACCAGTCGCCCCAGATACACCTGTCGAGCCAGTCGGACCCGTTACGCCCGTTGCACCCGTTGGGCCTGTCGACCCAGTCGCGCCGGTCGAACC
>JBAUSZ010000289.1:0-4342 GCA_049581965.1 Thermoanaerobaculia bacterium
TGGCGGCGCCGACGGCGACGCCCGCCGCGATGCGGCGGATCCGCGCCGCGAGCTCCTCGCGCACCTCGGGGAGCAGCACCTTCGAGTCGTCGAGCCCGGCGAGCGGCGCGGGACCCTCGAAGACGACCGCACCCGCATAGACGGGGCCGGCGAGACATCCCCTGCCCACCTCGTCGACGCCGGCGATGGAGCCGTGACCCTGCGCTCGCGCTTCGGTCTCGATGCGGAAAAGAGCGGAGACACGTTCCCTCTCAGACCCCAGGTCGCATGCGTTCCGGCCGGCGCCAGGTCCCATCGTCCCTCGATTGGACCCCGCCGCGATCTCAGAACCGGCGGGGCTCGTGGAGCTTCAGTTGTCGCGCTTCTCCGCGATGCGAGCGGCCTTGCCGCGGCGATCCCGGAGGTAATACAGCTTCGCGCGGCGTACCTGTCCGTGGCGCTCCACTTCGATGCGCTCGAGAACAGGAGAGTGCACCGGGAAGGTGCGCTCCACGCCGACACCCTGCGAGATCTTGCGGACCGTGAAGGTCTCCCTCACACCGCCACCCTTGCGCGCGATGACGAGGCCCTGGAAGACCTGGATGCGCTCCTTCTCGCCTTCCTTGACCTTGACGTGTACCTTCACCGTATCGCCCGGAGCGAACGGGGGAACGTCCGACCTGATTCCGGCCTTCTCGGCCATGAGCAGCTTGTCCGACATCTCGGAACCTCCAACACCTTACTGACAGGGGGAATCAGGCAGGGACACGTGCATCCGCACCCCGGAATCCGTTCACCCGTAGCCGCGGATTCTAGGAGGAACCCTGGTTGCCCGCAAGTCTCTCCAGAAACGCCCTTTCCTCGCGGGACAGCGCCGCGTTTTCGAGGAGGTCGGGGCGTCGCGAGAGGGTGGCCCGGATCTGCTGTTCCCGGCGCCAGCGCCGGATCTTCTCGTGATGGCCCGAAAAAAGGACCTCCGGCACCGAGTGGCCACGAAACTCGCGCGGGCGGCTGTAGTGTGGATGGTCGAGAAGGCCGTCCTCAAAGCTGTCGCTAAGGACGCTCCCGGAGTCGCCGACGACGCCCGGCACGTAGCGAGAGACGGCTTCCACGACGGCGAGCGCGGCCGCCTCGCCGCCGGACAGGACGAAGTCCCCGAGCGAGATCTCCGCGTCGAAGAGGCCCGCCTCGCGCGTCCGCTCGTCGATCCCCTCGTAGCGTCCGCAGACGAGCGCCACGCGCGGGCGCGAGGCGAGTTCCCGCGCGAGCGACGCGTCGAAGCGCTTGCCCTGGGGCGAGAGGAAGACGACGTACGGCAGGGGCGCGTCCTTCTCCGCGCGCAGGGCTTCCACGGCCGCAAAGACCGGCGGTGCCGTCAGGACCATTCCGGGCCCTCCTCCGTACGGCTCGTCGTCGACTTTTCGGTGGGCGTCGTCGCTGAACGCCCGCAGGTCCACGACACGGAGATCGACGATTCCGGCTCCGGCGGCACGGCCCAGGAGCGACTCGCCGAACGGCGACGCGAAATAGCCCGGGAAGATCGTGACGACGTCGAAGCGCATGCGCTTGGGAAGGTTAATCGAGGAGGCCTGCCGGCGGGTCGAGAACGATGCGCCCGCTTGCGACGTCCACCGAGAGAACGATCGGGTGTGCGAACGGAACCTCCCGCGGCCCGCGCGGCGTCTGGACGACGAGCAGCGGCCGTCCACCCGCGTCCACGAGAGAGGCGACGCGACCGAGAGCGCGCCCTGCCGCGTCCACGACGGCGGCACCCTCGATGTCCCAGTGGTACACGTAGCCCGGCGGGCGTGGCGCAACGTCACGGCGCGGCACGCACAGTTCCGCATCCCGGAGACTCTCGGCGGCGGCGGCGTCCGAAATTCCTTCGAACGTGATCAGCAGGCGGCCGCCGTGCGGTCTCGAGGAAGCGATGCGCGCGTCGCGAGCCGGGCCGTCTCCGGAGGCGAGTTCCACTCTCAGACCCTCGCGGAATCTCTCCGGAAAATCCGAGAGCGGCTCAACGACGACCTCTCCCGAGAGCCCGTGTGGCTTCACGACACGGCCGATGACGACCCGGTCCTCGAGCGCGATCACGCCACGCGCGGCCTCAGGCGTTTTTCGCGATGAGCTTCCGCACGGTCTCGGAGGCGGCGGCACCCTTCGCGATCCACGCCTTCGCCTTCTCGCGGTCCAGGTCGAGAAGGGGCGGGTTCTTCGTGGGGTCGTAGTGGCCGAGCTCCTCGAGAACCTTCGCGGTCGGGGTGCGGCGGCCGTCGGAGACGACGATGCGGTAGGCCGGGGCGTTCGTGCCGCCCGTGCGGCGGAGGCGGATCTTGAGCATCTTTATCCTTCTTCTTTTTTCGGGCCTCAGCCGCGCATGCGCGCGGCGCCCTTCATCATCTTCTTCATCGAGAGATATTGCTTGAGGAGCTGGTTCACTTCGGGGACGCTCGTGCCGGAGCCCTTCGCGATGCGTTTCTTGCGGCTGCCGTCGAGGAGCTTCGGGTCCTCGCGCTCCTCCGGCGTCATCGAGTCGATCATCGCCTCGAGGTACTTCGTCGCGTCCTCGGGGATCTCGAGATTCGCGAGCTGTTTCATGGGCCCGACCTTCGGGAGGTGGCCGAGGAGGCTCCCGAGAGGCCCCATCTTCTTGAGCTGCGACATCTGCTCGCGGAGGTCCGTCAGCGTGAACGTGTTCCTTCGGAGCTTCTCTGCTGCCCGGAGGGCCGCGGCCTCGTCCGTCTCCGAGGAAACCTTCTCGATGAGGGTCAGCACGTCGCCGAGGCCGAGGAGACGCGAGGCGGCGCGGTCCGGGTGAAATGGCTCGAGGTCGGCGACCTTCTCGCCCGTGCCCGTGAATTTGAGCGGCCGGCCGACGACGCTTGCGAGCGAGAGCGCCGCGCCGCCGCGCGCATCGCCGTCCGTCTTCGTGAGGATGACGCCCGTCAGCGGGAGTCTGGCCGCGAAGGCCTCCGCCGAGCGGACGGCATCCTGGCCCGTCATCGAGTCCGCGACGAACAGAATCTCGTCCGGCTCGGTCGCCTCGCGGATGCGGGCGACCTCGTCCATCAGGACCTCGTCGACGTGCAGGCGGCCCGCCGTGTCGACGATCGCCACGTCGTAGCCGAAGAGCTTTGCGTCCTTCACGGCCGCGCGGGCCCGCGCGACGGCGTCGTTCTCCCCTTTCGGGTCGAACGCCATCAGGCCGTTCTCGCGCGCGAGCGTGCGGAGCTGCTCGGTCGCGGCGGGGCGCTGGACGTCGGCCGGGACGAGCAGGACCTGCTTGCCGAAGCTCCTCTTGAGGTGGAGGGCCAGTTTCGCGGCGGTCGTCGTCTTGCCGGAACCCTGCAGCCCGACGAGGAGGAGGACGGACGGGCGCTTCTTGAGCGCGAGCGGCGCCTGCTGACCGCCGAGGACGCGCGTGAGCTCGTCGCGGACGATCTTGATGACCTGCTGAGCCGGCGAAAACGACGTCAGGACCTCCTGGCCGACCGCCTTTTCCCGCACCGCGGCCGTGAAGTCCTTGACAACGCTCAGGTTGACGTCGGCCTCGAGAAGGGCCGTACGAATCTCCTTGAGGGCCTCGTCCACGTGGAACTCCGTCAGATGGCCTTCGCCCCGGAGCTCCTTGAAGACACGTTGCAGCCGGTTGGACAGGGACTCGAACATCGCCGGCGCGAGTGTATCAGGGGCCGATTCGGGCAAGTGACTGAGGGGCTTGACAGAAGGGTCCTTTACCGTATGCTTCCGCGCGAAGCTCGAGGCGGACTGCGCTCCGCAGGAGTTGGAGTGTTACCTCGAGGACCCATATACGACCTCACCGCGCTTCCGTAATTTTCAATCACAAAGTCGCCTCACGGCGCACGTTCGAATGAACGATCAACATCAAGGAGAACCCAGATGAAGAAGCTCACGTCCGCCCTCGCCCTCGTCGCCCTCGCGACTTCGCTCGTGGCCTGCAGCAAGCCCGAGGAGAAAAAGCCCGAGGTCAAGGCCGAGGCCCCGAAGGTCGTCGAGGAGACCAAGACGACGTCCCCCGCGACGACGTCGGCCCCCGCCGAGACGGCCTCCACGGCCACGACGGCCGCTCCCGCCACGAAGTAAGATTGCTCCCGCCAGGAGCCCCAGGGACGCCCCGGCTTCGCCGGGGCGTTTTCTTTTCGTGTCCCCGGCAGGCGACGGAACGCCCCCCGCTCGCTGGCAGTCTCCTTGCGATCATCCCGACCGGAGGAACGAATGACGAAATCCGTACTCGTCGCCGCGACGGCCGCCATGCTTCTGGCTGCGTTTCCTGCTTGGCCCGCCGAGCCGCCGTCCGCCCCGCGGCCGGTGCCTCTCGAGCGGCGCGCGACGGTGCCCGCAC
>JBAUSZ010000290.1:0-8142 GCA_049581965.1 Thermoanaerobaculia bacterium
GGCCGGCCCTCGAAGGCCGGGTCGCCCGGGAGCCCGAGGAGACGGCAGAGGGTGGGCGCGACGTCGAAGATCCCCGCCTTACCGCGCGCGTTGGCCGCCGGGAAGGCCGGCCCGGCCGCCGCGAGGATCCCCGGCGATTCGTGCCAGAGGAAGGCCGTGTCGAACTGGATGGACGAGTAGGTGGACGGGCGATTCGCCCCCCACTTGAAGCCGTGATCGGACAGGAGAACGAGGTTCGCCCCGGCGGCCTCCGCGCGCCTCAGGAACTCGCCGAGGATCCGGTCGGCCTCCTGAAAGTACGCGGCGACACCGCCCTGGTACTTCCGGAAGTCCTCGTCGGAGATCGCCGGGAGCTTCGGGGGCGAGAAGCGCCCGAGGAGGTGCCCGATCTCGTCGGTTCCCTCGAAGTAGACCATCAGGAGATCGGGCTTCTCGCGGTCGTAGAGGTCGAGCGCCGTTTTCGCGTAGACCCGCGTCGAGCCCAGGATCTTCTGGTAACCCGTGATCGGGTCGGCGAGGTCCTTTTTCGCGGCGACCGCGGCGTCGAACTCCGCCTTCGTGACGTGGAGCGACTTCGAGAGCTCGTCGAAACCCGGCGTCCCCTCGCGGCGCCCGACGAGGCGGACGCCCTCGGCGAGGCCCTCGGGCCACGTCAGCGCGGAAGAGCCGCTCAGGACCTCGGCGGGAAAGAGGACGGGCGAGGCGCGATCCGAGACGAAAAACCCCTTGACCTTCTCGGCGGGCCACGTCGCCCACCAGCCCACGACGCCGACCTTGAGCCCCTTCCCGCTCGCGACGTTCCAGATGGCCGGGACCTTGCGCGACCAGCCCGAGATCGGGAGGCGCGCGCGCGTCTTGGGGTCGAGCTCCTGGAAGTCCGCGACGCCGTGGTCGACCGGCGAACGGCCCGTCGCGATCGTCGTCCAGATGAGCGGCGAGGCCATGGGCTGGCAGGAGTCGAGGTTCCAGGTGCGGCCGCGGGCGACGAGCGCCGAGAGGTTCGGCAGGAGGCCGTCTTTCATGAGGGGATCGAGGAACTTCCAGTCGGCCCCGTCCCAACCCACGAGGATGAGCTGCGGCTTGACAGCGGGCGGCCGAGGACCCGACGCGAGCGCGGGCAGAGCCGCCGCGAGAAGCGCCGACGCCGTACGAACCACGAACCTCCGCGAAAGAGAGCGAGGATGAAACACCGGAGGAGATTCTAAGGGCCTGAAGAAAGAAAAAGGCCCCGGTTGCCCGGGGCCGATTCGGCCGCGGAAGGACGAACGAACTAGAAGGACACGCGCGCCCCGACGCGGAAGACGCGGGGGTTCTGCCAGGAGATGTCCTTCGCGTAGTTCGGATTCGAGGCGCAGGCGGTGTTCGTGAGGCTCGCGTTCGCCGCCGTGCAACCCGGCTGGCCGATTCCGCTCGCCGGGTCGTTCCCCGCGAGCGTGCCCAGGTTGTTGAAGAGCTCGTCACGCGTCAGAACGCCCTGGCGGTTCAGGAGGTTGAAGACGTCCACCACGGGCGTGACCGACACATTGCCGAAACGCAGCCCGTACTCGAGATGGAGGTCGGCTTCGTAGACGGCGGGCAGAGTGCCCTGCGAACCGCGAGGGCCACCGAGGTAGCCTTCCTGGGAGTAGCCGCCGCCGCAGGCGATCTGGTCGGGCGTACAGCCGCGGATCGAGAACGGGCGCCCCGAGGTGTAGAACGCGCCCGCGCCCACCGTCAGGCCGAACGGGAAGACGTAGTAGCCGGAGAGCTTGACCTGGTGCGTGCGGTCGTTCGGGAGCTTCCCGAAGGCGTTGATGATGAGGCCCGGGTAATCGAAGTCCGCGTTGATGTTCGGGTCGCTCTGGCCGGTCGTCCGCGTCTGCGAGAGGTTGCCCGAGTAGTTGCCCTCGAGCTTGGAGTAGAGGTAGCTCGCGAGGACGTAGAAGTTGTTCGAGAAGCGGTGCGAGGCCGTGAGCTCGACGCCCCGGAAGTAGCGGCGCGGCTGCGTGGAGGCGCACGGCAGCCCGGCCACGAGGTTGCCGTTCGCGTCGGCGTCGCCGTTCGGATAGCAGGTCTTGTCGGTGGGGTCCTTGATGGTGCCGAGGGAGTCTCCCTGGCCCGGGTTGATGAGCGCGCAGGTCGTGGCGGGATTCGTGAAGTACTGCGCGATGTCCGGATTCACCGCGAGGTCGCAGCGGTCCTCGACGACGCGCCCGAGGGCCTTGTAGATGCCCTTGACCCCGACGGCCCAGCCCTTGGCGATCTCGTACTCGAAGCCGCCGATGACCTCGTCCTGGTACATCCCCTTGAGGTTCTGCTGGACGACCTCGCCCCCCTGCACGTAGGCGAAGGGGAAGCTGGTCGAGTTGATCGGATCGGCCGCGTTCTGGCTCTGGTTGCGGACGAACATGATGTACTCGTTGCCCAGGGCCCGCGTCTGGATGTCCTGCGGCACGATCTCGTAGAAGCGCCCGTAGCTCGCGTAGAGCTTGGACTTTCCGTTGTCCAGGACGTCCCAGACGACGCCGATGCGCGGCGCCCACTCGTTCTTCAGCTTGACGAGTGCGTTCCCCTGGTAGTCCTTCAGGGACTGCTCCTCGTAGCGGATGCCCGCGTTGATCGTGAGGTTCTTGAGGACCTTGAAGGAGTCCTGGGCGAAGACGGCGACGTTGTCGGTCGTGGGGTTGTTGTCGACCGAGTGCGCGATCTTGTAGCCGTTGCAGTTGCTGATCGACCAGGGCTGGCTCGAATTGATCAGCTGGAGGCAGTTCTGGCTGATCGGAGTCACGGCGAAGTAGCGGTGCTGGACGTTCCGGACGAGGGTGCCCGCCGCGTTGAGCCTCAGCGTGAGGCGGTCGTTGCCGCCGTAGGATTCGCTGAAGTCCGAGTCCAGGTGCTCCCAGTCGACGCCGCCCTTGATCTCGTGGGTCCCGAAGAAGAAGGTCCCCGAGGCCTTGTAGATGTGGCGTCGGTAGAGCTCGTCCCGGAGGATGCGGGGGCCGGAGCCGGGCAGGGCCTCCGTCGTGAACGTCGCCTGGCTCTGCTCCCTGAAGAGAGAGCTCGAATAAGGGGAGGTCTCGCCGGCCTTGTCCTGGTGGAACCCGTACTGCGCCTGCACGAGGAAGTTCGTGCCGAACACCCCGTCGTATTTCAGGGAAAAGTCCGCGCCCCCGACGCTGCGGTCGACGAAGTTCGCGGTCTCCGATCCGACGTCCGTGTTCGAGTAGCGCCCCGAGAAGCTGCCCGGGTCGCCGAAGACCGAGGCCGCGAGAGTGTTCGACTCGCCGAGGCGGAACGTGAGCTTGCCCGAGTAGAGATCGTTCTTGGTCGTGTCGGTCCCGGTCGCGAAGATCGGCGTGTGTTTCGCGTCCCGCGTCTGGGCGATCGTCCGCTCGTAGGGCTGGTCCTGGTTGACGCGGTCGTACGCGCCGAAGAACCAGAGCCGGTCCTTGACGAAGTAGCCGCCGATGTCCGCGCCCGCGTCCACGCGCTTCGGGACGGAATACGCTCCCTGCGAGACGTCGTGACGCTTGTCCGTGTTGCTGTCGCTCGAGGCGAGGGAGGAGGAGTCGTAGTAGCCGAAGAGATCTCCCTTGAACTGGTTCCCGCCCGACTTCGTGATGACGTTGATGGTGCCGCCGAGGACGCGGCCGTATTCGGCCTCGTAGCCGCCCGTCCTGACCTCGACTTCCTGCACGAACTCGTTGTTCAGCGTCTTGGCCTGTGTGCCGATCTTCACGCCGGTCGTGTTGACGCCGTCGATGATGTAGGCGTTCTCCAGACCCGTCGCGCCGTAGACGGTCACGTTGCCGGAGACGTCCGTTCCGGTTCCCGCCACCCCGTTGGCGACCGAGGCGAAGTTTCGCCCGACGGGCAGCCGCTGGATTTCGTCGAGGGTGGCGGTCGTTCCGATCGAAGTCCTCGTGGCGTCGACGACGGGTGCCTCGCCGGTCACGATGACCTCCTCCTTGACGGAGACGGACAGCACGATCGGAATCGTGGTCGTCGCGCGGAGGGACACCGTCTGGCCCGTCTTCTGGACCTTCGTGAAGCCTGAGAGTGCGGCCGTCACGGTGTAGCTGCCCGGCGTGAGCGCAGGGAACCGGTAGCGTCCCGCCGCGTCGGTGATGACCGTGCGGGAGCCCTGCAGGGACGCCGACGCGATCGTGATCGAGGCGCCCGGCAGGGGCGCGCCGTTCGAGTCGAAGACGGTGCCCTCGATCTCACCCGTGGTCTGGGCGGAGGCGACGTTCGCGGTGAGACCGGCCACGGCGAGCGCGAGGAGCATGAACGTGAACAGCCAGCGAGTCCTCATTTCTTCCTTCCTTCCTTCTGAAAGAGATAGGGGAGACCCTCAGGCCTCCCCGTTTTTCCTGAAACCTGAACGGCGCTAGAAGCTGACTCGTGCCCCGAACCTGATCGATCGCGGCGCGGACCGCCAGGTGACCTTTCCGTAGTTGAGGTTGTATCCGTCGGCGTTTCCCGTGGCGGTGCAGTTGCTCACGAGCTTCGGGTCGTTGTTCGTCGGCGGAAGGACCGAGCAGTCCTGGTCCTGGCCCCACACGGACTGCCTGTTGAGCAGGTTGAAGCCCTGCGCGAAAAGGCTCACGGTGACCGGGTTGATCTTGATCGCGTAGGACAGCGACAGGTTCAGTTCGTAGTCCCAGGGAAGGTCCCCCTCGCTCCCGCGCGCCGTCACGAAGTTGGCCTCAGCCCCGTAGAGGCCGTTGAAGTAGCCGTATTTGCTCAGGGACGCGCCCGATTTCACGTGCGCGCTGAGCCCTGCGGTCAGGCCGAACGGGGTCGTGTACGAGCCGTCCAGCCGGAAGGAGTGGGGCCGGTTGAGGAAGAGGTTCCCCTGCGCGAACCGCAGGAATTGCGGGTAGTCGTAGTCGGCGTTGATGCCGGGGTCGGTCTGGCCGCCGCCGGCGTACGTGAACTCGCCGATGCTCGCCTCGCCGTCGTAGTTGCCGTAGAGGTGCGAGTAGAGGTAGCTGGCCTGGAGCCAAAGCACGTTGGAGATGCGCTTCTTGATGATGAGCTCGATTCCGTGGAACTTCCGCTCAGCCGCGGGAATCGTGACGTTCGTCGTCTGCGGGCCCGTGCACTGCGACAGCGGGTCGTTCTTGCTGGCGTCGATGTAGTCCCGCCCGTCGCAGGTGTGGAGGCCGATTCCCGTTGCGAAAGGGCTGGAGGAGCCGGGGTTGATGATGGTGCACGTGTTCGCGTTTCCCTCAGGGAAGCCGGCGTCGAAGTCGCACCGGTCCTCGATCACGCGGCCGAGGTTCCGGTACGTGTACCGCATGCCGATGGAAAACGTGGGGTCGAAGGCCTTCTCGAACCCGATGGCAAACTCGTCCTGGTAGATCCCCTTCAGGTTGTCCTGGAAGGGCTCGTTGTTGACGCCGCCCTGCGTGCCCGGCTGTCGACCGATCGTCGGGTCCTGCGCGAGCGTGAGCGGATTGGAGCTGAAGTTGTACGTGGTGGCGTCGATCTTGCGGCCGTACGAGCGGACCGTGAGGTCGGTCGGGAGGGCGTAGTAGAAGCGGCCGTAGGAGGCCGAGACCTTCGTCGAGCCGTCCTTCATCGGGTCCCAGGCGACGCCGATCCGCGGCTGCCACTCGTCCTTGATTTTGAACGGCTGGCCGCCCTGCTGGAGAACCTTGCCGTCCACCCCCGTTACCTTGTCGTTGAAAATCTCGCTGCCGTCATACCGGCGAATGTCCTCCTGGTCCCACCGCACGCCGGCGTGGACCGTGAGGTTGTTCATGACCTTCCAGGTGTCCTGCAGGAAGACGCCGAGCCGGTAGGCCCGCGGCTGCACCGTATTGCCCCCCGGAAGGAAAGCGCTTTCGAGCTTCGTCTTATCCGTGGTCAGCGTATAGAAGTTGTGGCCGTAGTAGAACGCGTCGCCGGCATGAGCACCCGTGCAGATCGCAGACGTGCAGTTGTAGATGTTCAGCCGCGCGCCGCCGCTGTAGATGTCGGTCGACACCGTCAGGTTGTTCTCGAAGTCCACGCCGCCCTTGATCTCGTGCGACCCCAGGAAGACCGTGCCGCTTCCCTTGATGGCGTCGCGCTTGGACTCGTTGAAGTCCCGGAACCCGCGGATGGAGCCGAATCCGCCCGAGGCGATGGGGTTGTTGGAGTCGACCGTGAAGTCCTGCACGGCCGGGATGGTCACGCCGGCGCCCGTCACGGTGTAACGGTCCTTGTGGCGGGAATAGCGGACGTCGGCGAGACCTCTCGTGCCGAAGAGCTGCGAGATCCCGACGGCGAAGTCCGTCGCGCCGATCTTGCGCGTGCCGTCGCGCGAGAGCGGGTTGTCGGACGTGAAGTTTCGGACAGCCCCCGTGCGCTCCTCCGGGTCGCCGAAGATCGTCCCGACGATCGTCGTGGAATCGGTGGGCCGCCCCGTCAGCTTGCCGGAGAAGAGATCCGAATGGTAGGAGATGGGGAAGTTCTGTCCCGCATTCGGAAAGGGCGAACCGGCGAGCGTGAGCTGGTCCACGTCCGTGTTGACACGGTTGTATGCGGCGAAGAACCAGAGACGGTCCTTGATGCCGTAGCCCCCGACGTCGACGCCGAGATCCTGGGCGCTCTGCTGCGAGGTTTCGACGCCGTAGGGCGGGCCCGTATAGACCTCGTCCGTCGTGGCGTCTCCCTTGCGGGCGGCCGTCAGGCTCTTGCTCGTAAAGTACCCGAAGGCGTCGCCCTTGAACTCGTTGCCGCCCGACTTCGTGACGACGTTGATGATGCCGCCCATGGCGCGGCCGTACTCGGCCTCGTAGCCGCCGGCCTTGATCTGGACCTCCTCGACGAACTCCGAGTTCAGCGCCTTGCCCTGGAAGCCGCGGATGATGTTCGTCGTGTTGACGCCGTCCACGAGGTACTGGTTCTCGATCGACGTCGCCCCGTAGATGCTGAAGGCCAGGGCACGGCCCTGCGTGTCTGCGGGATCGATCGAAACGCCGGGGTTGATCTCGACGGCCTGGGCGTAGTTCCGTCCCAGCGGGAGCCTTTGGACGACCTCCTGCCGGATGTTGATGCCGTTCCCGGCGTCGGCGGTGTCGACGACCGGCGCCTCGCTCGTGACGACGATTTCCTGCTTCAGTGAAATCTCCATCCGGAACATCACGGTGGCCGTTGTGTCGAGGCTGACCTTCACGAAGTTGTGCTCGACCTTCCTGAAACCCGTGAGAGAGCACGTCACCGTGTAGGTGCCGGGGGGAATGGCCGGGAAGCGGAAACGGCCGGCGGAGTTCGAGACGGCGCTCCGGGTTCCCTGGAGACTGGGCGACTTGAGTTCGACGCTCGCGCCGGGGAGCGGAGCCTCGTTGGCGTCCAGGACGGTGCCTTCGATCCCTCCCGTGGTCTGCGAGAGGACCGGGCTCGCCGTCAGACCGACGAAAACGAGTACAGACGCGGCGAAAATGCACAGCCAGCGCGATCTCATGTGTCTGCCTCCCATCCCTTCCTGCCGGCGCCTCGGTGCCAAACAAAACCCGCCGTCGTGTGAGAAAAACTGGCAAAGTGGCTGCAAGCCTTCTGCCGTCGGGTACCGCAGAATTGGTTCACCTCAAACATCTGCAATAAAAGCAGATGTCGTGTGTCTCCAGACGGCTGATGGAATTTCAGTTCAAAGAATTGAACGGGGATCCGGTAATCCGGTTCACCAGGGCCACGTGCTTGCCGTTCCTCTCGCTTCCCAAGAGGCCTGCGGGCGTCGCCGCCAGAGGGGGCTTCGCGAACCCGGCGAGGCGGTCGCGGTGGACCACGACGACGACTTTCTTCGGCCCGTTCCACAGGGCCGCGAAGGCCTCGTCGGATGGGAAGAGCGCCTCCGTTCCGGGGTGCGAGCGGCCGAAATCCAGCTCGCTCCAGCCCAGCGCATAGACCGGCGTCAAGCGCGCGGCGTAGAACGGCAGCACCTCGAGGTAGTGCCCGCGCTGGACGAGGACCGCATCCTCGGTCAGCGCCGCGAGCACCGGCTCGACGAGAGGCCACGGCGTCACCCAGCGCGCCGCTCCGGGCAGGACCGCGAGGAGGAACGCCGTGAAGGCGAGCCAGGGCGCCGCGACGAGAGGCGCCGGCTCCGCGCGCGCCGTCAGGCGCGGCGACACGTTCAGGACGAAGCCGCCGAGGAGCGAGGCGAGGGCGCAC
>JBAUSZ010000291.1:0-5302 GCA_049581965.1 Thermoanaerobaculia bacterium
CGTCGACCTCGGCCTCCTCAAGGGCCAGCGCGAGACGCTGAGAAAGAAGAACGCCGCGCAGCGCTTCGCCCTCCACCACACCTCGCACTGGCTCGGTCTGGACGTCCACGACCGCGGGCGGTATCGCGACACGCGCGGACGCCCCCGCCCGCTGGAGCCGGGGATGGTTCTCACGGTCGAGCCCGGCCTGTACGTGCGGCGCGACGAGGTGCGCGTCCCGAAGGAGTACCTCGGCCTCGGGATCCGCATCGAGGACGACGTCGTCGTGACGGACACGGGAGCCCGCGTCCTGACGGAGGGAGCGCCCAAGGCGCGTGCCTAGAGCCAGCGGCGCGTGCGCCCCTTGAAGGCCCGGTACTCGTCCCCGAATTTCCGTTCGAGATAGGCCTCCTCGCGGTCGATCACGTGGCGGCGGAGCGCGACCCACACGAACGGGAGCGCCACGAGAAGCCACGGCGTGTTCGCGACGAGGGCGAGCCCGGCCGTGAAAACGGAGAGGCCCGCGTACATCGGGTTGCGCGAGAAGCGGTAAGGACCCCAGGTCACGAGGGCGCTCACGGGATGGTTCGGGTGCGGCGTGGTCCGCGCCGCGAGAAACGTCGCGAATGCCCAGCCGCCGAACGCGAGGCCGAGGAGGGAGAGAGCGGAGCCTGCGAAGGAGGCCTTTTCCTCGAGGAAAACGGGAACGAGGCGGACGGGCACGAGCCATCGCAGGAGGTAGCCGGTGCCGATCCCGGCCCCGAAGAGGACCGGCGGGATCACGGGGACGTTCGCGTGGTCCTCGACGGACATCAGCCGCGCGCCGTGACGAGGAGCCACGTGTGCGTGAAGCGCAATGCACCCCCCTCTTCCCGCAGCCGGATGCCCCTGGGGCGACCCGCGCGCGCGAGGGCGCGGAAGACCTCCGCGAGCGGCGCCGTGCGTGCCGGGTCGGCGACGATCGCCGCCCATTCCCCGAACTCGCGCTCCTGCGTCCATGTCTGCGTGTCCATCGGCGCGAATCCGGCGGCCCTGAGGAGCGCCGGGATCTCGTCGGGGCCGAGCATCCGCACGTGCGTCGGGTCGCGCAGCGTCTCGAGAGCGTTGTGAAGCGCCGCGTCCGCGGCGTCGCCCGGCGAGACGACGTCGGCGACGACGAGTCGCCCTCCGGGTCTCAGGACGCGCCGCATCTCGGCGAGCGCCTCCGGAACGTGCACGAGGTGGTGGAGCGAGAGCCGCGTCACGACGGCGTCGAACGACCGATCGGGAAAGGGCAGAGCTTCGGCCGTGCCCTCGTGGAACGACGCACTCACGGCGCCCGCCTTGAGGAGGCGCGCGCGGGAGAGCGCGACCATCTCCGGCGTCGTGTCTACCCCGACGATCTCCCGTGCGACGCCGACGAGGGCCTGGGCGACGATGCCCGGGCCGCACGCGACGTCGAGCACGCGGTCCGGACGGCCCACGGCCTCGCGGATCCTCAGCAGCGTCCCTTCCTCGCGGAACGCGGGGGCGGCGTCCATCCGGGGCGCCTGCCGGCCGAATTCCTCCCGGACGCGCCCGACCACGGCGCGCCGCCTACTTCTCGACGCCGAGCTGCGTCAAGAGGAACGCCTCGTCGAGGGCAATCTCGTGGAGATGGTCGTAACGCCCCGAGGCGCCCCCGTGCCCGGCTGCCATGTTCGTCTCGAGGAGAAGCGGATTCGGATCGGTCTTGAGCGTGCGCAGGCGCGCGACGTACTTCGCGGGCTCGTGGTAGAAAACCTGGCTGTCGTTGAAGGACGTCTTGACGAGCATCGCCGGATAGGCGCCCTTCCTGAGGTTCGTGTACGGGCAGTACGCCTTGATCCTGTCGTACTCGTCTTTGTTCGCCGGGTTGCCCCACTCCTCGTACTCCCCCACGGTGAGGGGCAGCGTCGCATCGCTCATCGTGTTGAGGACGTCGACGAAAGGCACGTGCGAGACGACGGCTCGGAAGAGATCGGGCCTCATGTTCACGACGGCGCCCATGAGGAGGCCTCCCGCGCTCCCGCCCTCGATCGCGAGACGATCTTTCGCGGCGATCTTCTCCGCGACGAGATATTCGGCCGAGGCGATGAAGTCCGTGAACGTCGTCATCTTCTTCGCCATCCGGCCGGCGTCGTGCCACGGCTTTCCCATGTCGCCGCCGCCGCGGATGTGCGCAAGGACGTAGACGAACCCGCGGTCGAGGAGAGGGAGCCGGTTGGACTGGAACGCGACGGGGATCGACACGCCGTAGGAACCGTAGCCGTAGAGAAGCGCCGGGAACGGTCCGTCCTTCAGCGTGCGCGTCCGCCCGTCCTCGGTCTTCGACCGCCAGACGACCGAGAGCGGGATCTTCGTCCCGTCCGTCGCGGTCGCCCACAGGCGCGCGGAGGAGTACTTCGTCCGGTCGTAGCCGGGGACCTCCCACTCCTTGAGGAGCGTCGCCTTGCGCGCGTCCATGTCGTAGTCGAAGACGGATTGCGGCGTCACGAAGGACTGGTAGCCGTACCGGAACACCTTCGTGTCGAAAACGCGGTTCGTCTCCGGGAAGGCGGCGTAGACGGGCTCGGGGAACGCGACGGTGTGCGACTCCCCGTTCGTGAAGCTCTTCACCGTGAAGTGCGGGAGGCCGTTCGCGCGCTCCTCGAGAACGAGGTGGTCCTTGAAGAGGTCGATCCCCTCCAGCATGACGTCGGCGCGGTGCGGGACGATTTCCTTCCAGTTCGCGCGGCCCGGCGCCGAGACGGGTGCCGTCACGAGCCGGAAGTTGCGGCCGGTGGAGTTCGTCCGGATGTAGAAGAGGCCGCCGCGGTGGTCGACGTCGTACTCGTGGTCCTGCTCGCGCGGTGCGACGAGCGTCCATTTTCCGTCGGGCGCGTCGGCTTTCAGGACGCGGGCCTCGGACGTCGTGTGGCTCGAGCTCTCCATGATGATCCACGCGAGGCTCCGCGTCCGGCCGACGCCGACGTTGAACCGCTCGTCCTTCTCCTCGTAGACGAGCGCGTCGCTCGAAACCGGCGCTCCGACCCTGTGCCGGAAGACGCGATACGAGCGCTTCGTTTTTTCGTCCTCGACGCCGTAAAAGAGCGTCTGCCCGTCCGCCGCCCAGGCAACGCTCGTGACGCGCTCCATGCGCTCGGGGAGGAGCGCCCCCGTTCTCAGGTCCTTCACCGCGAGCGTGTACTGGCGGAATCCCGTCTCGTCCGTCGAGAAGGCGAGGAGGTTCCCGTCGTCCGACGGGCGAAAGGCGCCGAGGGACATGAACTTCTTTCCTGCGGCGAGTGTGTTGAGGTCGACGAGGACCTGCTCGGGTCCCTCCGGGAAGGGTTTGCGGCAATGGATGCGGTACTGCTTACCCTTCTCGGTCCGGTAGTAGTACAGGAAAGCCCCCGTGCGGTACGGGACGGAGAGGTCCGTCTCCTTCACGTGCGCGAGCATCTCGTCGTAGAGAGCCTTCTGGAGGGGCTCGGTCGGCTTGAGAACCGCGTCCGTGTACGCGTTCTCGGCCTCGAGATACGCCGCGACCTCCGGGTTCGGCTTGTCGCGCAGCCAGAAGTACGGGTCGGGCCGCGGGTCGCCGTGCAGGAGGTGGACCTTCTCCACCTTTCTTGCCACCGGCGGCGCGGGCGGCGCCGTCTGGGCGGCAGCGGGGGCGGTGGCGGTCGTCATCATCAAGAGAAGAAGCGGGAGGGACGCATGTCGCACGAAGGCCTCCTGTCCCGGGGAAACGGAGGTTACCTCAGGGACGCGCTCGGAACGGTTCGTGGGTCAGGCGCCGGGCAGGCCCTTGATCTGCTGCTCCATCGCCTCGAGCCCCTCGAGGACGCGCATCGTCTGCGAGCAGCGCTCGCACTCACCCGGCGCTTGCGGGCAGGGCTTCTCGGGGCAGAAAGGCTCCTTGGCGGCCATGAGGAGACCCTCGACGACGACCTTCACGCGCGCGCGGATCGCCGACGTCCCCGGCTCGCGGAGCAGGCGAACCAGCTCCATCTCCGCGGGGCTGAGCATCGCGACGACGGGCTGGTTTCCCTGGCTCACGGGGGCCTCCTGAGACCCGATCTTATCGGGACGCGCCGGAGCCCGCACGAAGCAGATGAATCAGGCGCGGCAGAGGCTACAGGTCGCCGACGGCGCTGATCAGGCGCGTCCACAGCTCGCCGCCCCCGAGACCGTTCGTCATCACGACGATTCCCGTGCCGCGTTCGGGCGAGAACTGGCAGTAGGAACGGAAGCCGGTCCGGTTGGCGCCGCTGTGATGGGCAACGTCCCCGGAGGCTGTCGTGTTGAGGCCCCAGCCGAGCCCCCAGAAGACCTCGCGGCCCCTCGCGAGGCCCGGGCGTTCGATCGGCTCCCGCGCGTCCGCACGGACCTGGCGCTTGAGCATCGCTGCGACGGAGACGCCGGAGAGCCCGTGCGGGGCGGCGCGCCCGGGATCGAGGAGGGCCGCGAGGAAGCGCGCGTAGTCGGCCGCCGTCGTCAGGAGCGTGTACGCCGCGTTCGCGTGGCGGTACCTCGCCCGCTCGAGGCGGGTCCCGTCTTCCTTGTGACCGGTCGCGAGGTTCGCGTCGAGGGCCGCGGTCCAGACATACGACGTGTGCTCCATCCCGAGGGGGGAGAAGAGCGTGCGCCTCGCGTACGTCTCGATCGGCTCCCCGGTCACCCTCTCGACGTGCTGCTGGAGCGCGAAGAACGCCTCGCCGGAGTAGCTGAACCGCGCGCCGGGCGCCGAGATCAAGGGCAGGGGACCGTCCCTCTCTTCGCCGCCTCTGCGCCAGTTCGGAAGGCCCGAGGTATGCGAAAGGATCATCCGCGGCGTGATCCGGAGGCGCTCGGGTTGCAGGGGGAGAGTCCCGACGTCCGGAAGCGGGCGATCGAGGTCGAGCTTTCCCTGCTCGGCGAGCTTCAGGACGGATGCGGCGAAGACGGGCTTCGTCATCGAGGCGGCCTCGAAGAGCGTCGCGTCCGTGACGGGCACCGCGGTCCCCGCGTCGGCGACGCCCCAGGACCGCGTCCAGGCAACGTTCCGGTTCCGGACGAGGGCGACCGACACGCCCGGGACGTGGAGTTCGCGCATCAGGAGCGGCGTGAGCTTCTCGATCGCCGCGAGGGTCGCGTCCCATGAGGGGGCGCCGAGCCATCCGGCCTGGTCGAGTCGTTCCAGCGCGAGCGCCGCACCCCGCCGGACGTCCTCGTCCCCGTCGTGAAGCAAATCGCGGAGTGCGGAAAGGACGGGCCCCGAGGCCGGACCGGCGGCGCCGAGTGCGTTCGCGGCGCACCAGCGCACGTACGCGTCCGGGTCCGACAGAGCGCGGACGAGCGC
>JBAUSZ010000292.1:0-6362 GCA_049581965.1 Thermoanaerobaculia bacterium
AGGCCATCGAGGCGAGCGCCTTGCGCAGGGCGGAGGGCGGGAGCGGCTTGAGGCCGACGCGCGTCTCCTCGTGCCGGCCGTCGGCCCGGCGCACCTCGGCGCGAACACCCTCTTTTGCGACCTCGAAGGAGACGATGGCGCCGGCGAGCGCCGCGCCGCGGCCGTCCACGAGCGCCTCGTCCCAGCCGAAAGAAGCGAGGCGGGCGAGGAAGCGGAAGGCCCAGCCCGATTCCGGCGGAACGGCGCGGGGGACGCGGACCTTGCGGCGGCGCGGCATCAGTGTCCCTCGAAGACGGTGGCGTCGGCGTCGAGCGCGACGAGCGCCGCCAGTTGCTCGTCCGAAAGCCCGGCAATCCACTGCTCGCCCGCTCCGACGATGGAGCGCGCGAGGTGCTTCTTGTCCTCGATCATCCGGTCGATCCGTTCCTCGAGCGTCCCGCGACAAACGAACTTGTGGACCTGGACGTGCTGGGTCTGGCCGATCCGGAACGCCCGGTCCGTCGCTTGCTCCTCGACGGCCGGATTCCACCAGCGGTCGACGTGAAAGACGTGCGAGGCGCGCGTGAGGTTCAGGCCTGTGCCGCCCGCGCGAAGCGAGAGGACGAAGAACGGCGGCGGGTCGTCGTCTTCCTGAAAGCGGCGGACCATTTCGGCGCGCGCGCGCCGCGGCACGCCGCCGTGCAGGAAGAGGACTTCGCAGCCGAAGCGCTCCTTGAGCGCCGCGACGAGGAGGTGGCCCATCTCGGCGAACTGCGTGAAGAGAAGAGACGGGCTCCTCTCGGCGAGGGTTTCCTCGCACATCTCGAGGAGGCGGGCGATCTTCGCGGAGCGCGCGTCGAGCCGGCCGTCGCCGAGGAAGAGGGCCGGGTGGTCGCAGATCTGCTTGAGGCGCAAGAGGAGGAGCAGGATCTTGGCCTTGCGCGTCCGCCGGTTCGCGCGGCCGATCCCGGCCAGGAGCGAGCGTGTCGTCGCGCGGTACAGTGCCGCCTGCTCGCGCGTGAGACCCGTGTACTCCTTCGTCTCGATCTTCTCGGGGAGGTCGGGGACGACGCCTGGATCGGTCTTCGCACGCCGCAGGAGGAACGGGGCCGTGACGTTCCGCAGGCGGGCCGCGGCCTCCGGCTCGCGCCTTCTCTCGATGGGGACGACAAAATTCCGGCGGAAGGCGTCGTCGCTTCCGAGGAGGCCCGGGTTCAGGAAGTCGAAGATCGACTTGAGCTCGGCGAGGCGATTCTCGACGGGCGTGCCCGTGAGGGCCGCTCGCCGCGCAGCGCGCAGCCCGCGGACGGCGCGCGACTGGGCGGCCGCGGGGTTCTTCACGTTTTGGGCCTCGTCGAGCGCGAGGTATTCCCAGAAGACTTCCGAGAGGAGCGCGCGGTCGCGGTGGGCGAGCGCATACGTCGTGACGAGAAGGTCGACGTTCGCGAGGAGTTTTCGGAAGGCCTCGCCACTCGCGCGGCCCGGCCCGTGGTGAACCGCGACCCGGAGCGAGGGCGCGAAGCGTGCGGCCTCCGACACCCAGTTCTCCGCGACGGAGGTCGGACAGACGAGGAGGGATGGGCCGATCTTCTCGCCCGCCTCCTGCGCCGCGAGGAGCGTCGCGAGGAACTGGACGGTCTTGCCGAGACCCATGTCGTCCGCGAGGCAGGCCCCGAGCCCCCGGGACAGGAGGAATCGCAGCCACGCGACGCCGCGCGTCTGGTAGGGCCGGAGCGTGCCCGTGAGCCCCCGCGGCGGCAGGAAGGCGCCGATCTCCTTCCGTGCAACGTCCGGGTCGAGAAGGCGCGACAGCCAGCCCTCGCCCGCGACGCCGTCCACAGAGGCGCCCGCGCCTTCCGGGTCGAGGCCGCCCGCCAGACGCAGGAGCTCGCCGAGCGTCGTGCGGCCGCCGGGCCGGCGGTCGAGGATGCGGCGAGCCTGCTCGAGGTGCTCGCGGTCGAGGAGGACCCACTCCCCGCGCACTTCGACGAGAGGCATCTGACGCGCCGCGAGCTCCTCGAACTCTCCCGCCGACAAGAGGGCGTCCCCGACCGCGACACGCCAGTCGAAGTCCACGAGCGTGTCGAGCCCGAACCGGGTCAGGCCCGGGTCCGGCGCCGAGCCGGCGCCTTCGCGGGCGACGAGCCTCAGGGAGACGCGCTGCAGCGCGCCGCCCCCCGGAAGCCGCACGGCGACGCCCGCCTCGCCGAGGAGGGGCGCCTCCTCCGACAGGAAACGCCACGTCTCCTCGGGCGAGAGGTCGACGCCCATCGGGTGCCGCTCCTCGAGGCTGCGGCGCACGGCGGGGGACAGCGATGCGGCGGCACCGAGGCGCGCGAGAAGCGTGTCCTGGAGGTTCGAGAAGAGCCGCCCCCGTCGCCGTACGGCCGTCTCCGGAGACTCCCAGATCTCCTCGGCCGTCAGCGCGATCTCGTCCTTCTCGGTGGACTCGAGGGCGAAGGAGAGAGCGAACGAGCCGCCAACGGTCTCGGGCGGCACGACACGGATCCCCAGCCGCAGCGAGCCCTCGGGCAGCGGGTCGAGGACGGGAAGACTCCACTCGGCGAGTCGCGCGAGCACGGCCGTGTCCGCCGTGGGCGGCGGCGTCTCGGCGAGGCCCGCCACCGTCGAGGCCTCCGGGCCTTCTCCGGCACGCCGCCGCTCTGCCGGGAGAACCTCCCTCAGGACGTCGCGTGCCGCCGCGTCGGCGGCGTCGTCGAGAAAACCCTGCAGGACGGCCGCCGCGGGCGGAAGGTTGCCGTCGCGTGGGGACGCGGCTCTCTCCTCGGAGAGCGCGCGAGAGACCGGAGGGAGCGCGGCGGCGAAGCGGCGAAATCGCTCCTTTTCGTGAGGGTCGGTCAGGACCGGACGCCAGCGCGGCCGTCCGGCGTCGGCTGTCGGCGCGATCCGGCGGCGGAGGAGAAGGTCGTAGGTCCAGCGCGCGACCTCGGCCCAGTATTCGAGGTCGTCTCCTGCGGTCAGGGAGAGCGGCCTGAGGCGCAGGACGCCCGGAAGGCCGAGAAGAGCCTCCAGCGCATCCACGGGCGCGACGACGAGGCCCTGCAGGAGGAACGTCCGGAGGGTCGGCGTGCCGGGCGCTGCGTAGTCGGCGGGCTCCCGCAGCGCGGGGACGGACGGGACCGGGCGGCCGTGCACGGCGGGCGCCGTGAGCTCGAGCGCGGCGACACGGGCGCGCGACGCCGGAAGGAAGCCCGCGAGCCCCTCGTCGCGCAGCGTGGCCTCGAGCTCCTCCGCGGGAACGGCGCGCGGATGCGAGTCGCGCGCGGAGCGGGCGACGTATGGACCCTCGGCCCAGAAGGCGAAGCCCGAGGTGAGTGGGGAGCCGTGCAGGACGATCAGAGCCGTCCATTGTCGGTTATCCTGCGCCCCCGATGAAAGTCCCAAGATCCCACGAGATTTTCAGGCTCCTGTCGGCCGCCGAAGTGTCCGGGCTCGTCGAGGCAGCCTGCGGGGACGACGAGCTGCCCGAGAAGATCGCCGGCGGCGTCCTCACGTACCAGCAGATTCCGCTCAAGCGCTTCTCGAAGCTGCCCGAGGAAACCCGCCGGGCGTACGTGCGCCGGACGCTGCGCGACAAGCGCGCGTCCGACCTCGCCCTCTACGTCCTCTCGGCGGCCCTCACGCGCACGCGGGGCGAGCTCATCGGGGATTTCCTCGAGGCGGTGAATCTCCCGCACGACGGGCCGAGCCTCACGACGGAGGGGGAGATCCCCGAGCCCGCGGCCGGGACCTTCGGGAAAGCGATCGACGCCGTCCTCGCGAAATGGCCCGCGCGCGACGTCTCGATCTACCTCCACGCCTTCGCCGCGCAGCCCGACGTCCGCTGGCCGCTCCTCGACGAGCGGCTCGCGTCGGACGCGAGGCTCGCTCTCACGGACCGGTCTGCGGAGTAGCGGCGATGCCGGCCCTCGCTCGCAGGGCGGCGCCCGGCGCGACGGCGAAGACGATCTCGCCCTTGACGCTCGGCCGCGCCGCAAGCGTCCGCGCGACGGCGGATGCGCTCCCGCGCAGGACCTCCTCGTGTAGCTTCGTGAGCTCGCGGCCGAGGGCGACGGGCGGATCGTCCCATGCCGAAGCGAGCGCCTCGAGAGACGCGACGACGCGGAACGGCGATTCGAACAGCACGGCGGTCCCCGTGCGGCCCGCGTGCGCGGCGTACCAGCGGCCGCGCTCGCCCCGGCGCGACGGTGGGAAGCCGAGGAACGTGAAGGGGACGGCCGGGAAGCCCGACACGGAGAGAATCGCCGTCACGGCCGAGGGCCCCGGGATCACCTCGACGCGGTGGCCGGCGGCGGCCGCTGCCGCGACGAGCCGTTCGCCGGGGTCCGAGACGAGAGGCGTCCCCGCGTCCGAGACGAGCGCGACGGTCTCGCCCGCCTCGAGGCGCCGGAGCGCTTCGGCGACTCGGGCGTGCTCGTTGTGCCCGTGGCAGGAGACGCGGGGCGCCGAGATCGCGTGGCGCGCGAAGAGGTTTCCCGAGCGCCGCGTGTCCTCGCAGTAGACGACCGAAGCCGACGCGAGTGCCTCCCGGGCGCGGGGCGAGAGGTCGTCGAGATTCCCGATTGGCGTCGCGACGACGAGGAGTCGGCCCATGCCTCCTATTCTCGCAGCGCGGCTCGTGCTCCTCTCCCGCAGCGCCCTGTTAGCATCCGGCGCGTGTTCGGCGTCGTCCCCGCGCCGTTTTTCCTCGCCGCTTCGGTCGCGGCCGCGGCCGCGAGCGCCACGCCGTCCGCCACCGCGCCGCCGTCGCCCGTGACGAAGGCCGTTGTCCTCGACCGCATCGCGGCTGTCGTGGGCGACGACGTCATCCTCGAGAGCGAGATCCGGAAGCTGGCGGGCGTCGGCTTTCTCCCTCGCGAGACGGGGGAGAGTGACCCCGCCTACCGGGATCGTGTCCTCGCTGCGCGGGTCGTCGAGGTCCTGCGCGAGAGGCAGCTGCGAAAGACGGGCGGGATCGAGCCGAGGCGCGAGGAAGTCGAGTCCCGTCTCGCGGCGCTCGAGGCGCGCGTCGTCCAGGAGCGCGGCGAGCCTCTCGACGCGATTCTCGCCCGCGCCGGGGCAACCCGCGAGGAGCTCGCGGTCTTCGTGAGGCGCGGGATGGCCCTCGAGAGCTTCGTGAAGGAGCGTCTTTCGCCGGCGATCAAGACCACGGACGCGGAGCTGCGCGCGTACTACGAAGGCCCCTTCCGTGAGGAGGCCCTCGGCCGGGGGCTCGCGACCTTGCCTCCCTTCGAGGACGTGGCCGAACAGATCCGCGACGTCGTGCGCGAGCGCAAGCTCAACGCCGAAATCGAGCGCTGGACCGAGCAGCTGCGCGCCGAGACGCGCGTCCTCATCTACCGGCGCTGACGGGAGCGGCCGGCTCCGCCATCCGGTAGAGGATGCGGTTCGCGAGGACGCGCCTCACGTACGAGCGCGTCTCGGCGTAGCTGATGGACGCGAGCAGGGCCTCGACGGGCCGCCGCGCGCCCCCGGCCCAGAGCGCGGTCTGGCCCGCGCCCGCGTTGTAGCCGGAGGCCGCGAGCGCCGCGTCGCCGTCGAAGCGCGCGAGGAGGTTCTTCAGCGTGCGTGCGCCGAGACGCAGCGAGCGCGCCGGATCGTAGAGGTCCGCGTACGCGGGAGGGCTCTCGTTCAGCTCGCGCGCCGCTTCGCCCGCCGCGGGGAGCGTCAGCTGCATGAGTCCGCGGGCGGCGGCGGGTGACGCGGCCTCGCGGTCGAAGCGGCTCTCCTGGCGCATGACGGCGTAAAGGAGGTCGCGGGGGACGCCGCTCTGGTCGGCCGTCTCGGACACGAGGCGGTCGAACGGCCGGGGCGCGAGACCCCTCAGGATGGCGCGCGGTGCGAGGTCCAGCAGGAAGTCCTCGGGGACGATCCGGTCCAGGGCCTCGGCGGCCTCGAGGGCGGCCGGGCCGGCATCGGCGGCTTCGGCGAGGCGCGCGGCGACGAGGCTCCCGAGGATCGTGTCCAGGCGTGAGGCGTCGCGCACGATCGGCTCGGCCTCGAGAGGAAGGCCGAGCTGGAGCAGGCGGCACGCCGCCGCGTCTCCACAGAGCATCGGCAGGGCGTCGTCGGGCAGGTCCGGCGCGAGGAGGACGTCGGCGTAGCCGGGCAGCGCGCGGTAGGCGACCTTCAGGAGGTCGCGCGCCGCCACGTCGCCGAGGAGAGCGGCGGGGAGGAGGCGCTTTCTTGCCGCGGCCGGGTGCCCGGCCGCGAGGAGCGCTTCGCCGTGCGTGCGCCCGGCGCGGAGGAACGGGGCGCGGGCCGACTCCGGGAGAGCGAGGATCCGCTCTTTTGCGAGCTCGCCCGCCGTGGTCCACGGGCGCGAGGCGAGGACGTCGCCGTAGCCCGCGAGGGCGCCGGGC
>JBAUSZ010000293.1:0-6035 GCA_049581965.1 Thermoanaerobaculia bacterium
CTTCGAGGGAGCGCGCTGGCTGCTCGAGGCGGCGGGCATCGCCCTCTGCCTCGCGACGGCGATCGCCTTCTTCGGCGAGGGCCGCGTCCTCGGGGCGACGGCACTCTGGGGGCTCCTCTGCCTGCGCCTCTCGATCGCGGACCTCCTCGACCCCTCTCGCCTCTCGAGGGAGACGGGCCTAGCGGCGAGCGCCGCGAAGGACCTCAGAGCCGCACGCCGCGGGAGGACGCGGGCCGCGCGGCGGGGCGCGAGGCTTCTCTCGGGCCTCCTCAAGCTCGCCCTCGCCGTCCTGTGGGTGTTCCTGCCCCTTCTCGCCGCCGTCGCTCCCGGCGAGGTCGCGCGCGGCGAGTGGCCGCGCCCGGCGCTCCTCCTCGCGCACTACCCGGCCGCGGCGCTCCTTCTCACGGGAATCCTCCTCCTCGTGGGCGCAATGCGCAGGCTCGTCTCGAGCCCCCTGGAGGCCGCGCGCGGCGCGATCGTGGGCGCCGGGACGCTCCTGTGGCTGTGGCTCGTGTTCGGCCTCACGACCGCCGGCACGGCCGCGGCACTCCTGCCGGGCCTCTACGCCGCCGAGACGCTCGCCGGGTTCCTCTTCGGCGCGGCCGCGCGCGGGCGATGATCCCCTCGACGTAACATCCGCAAATGCCCGAGAGCCCCGGCCGCCCCGCCGCGACGCTGGAGCGCTCCATCGGCTTCTGGAGCGCCGTCGCCGTCGTGATCGGCTCCACGATCGGTTCGGGCATCTTCCGCTCCCCCGCCGGCATCGCCGACAAGCTCCCCGGGCCGCTTCCGATGCTCGCCGTGTGGGCGGCGGGCGGCGTTTTTGCCCTCTGCGGCGCCCTCACGCTCGCCGAGGTCGCGAGCGCGCTGCCCGAGACGGGCGGCCTCTACGTCTTCTGCCGCGACGGCTGGGGGCGTCTCGCGGGCTTCCTCTTCGGCTGGGGCCAGTTCTCGATGATCCGCGCGGCGTCCCTCGGCGCGATCTCGATCACGTTCGCCGAGTACTTCTTCCGGGTGACCGGCCAGAACCCGCAGGCGCCCGACAAGATCATGGCCGTCCGGTGGTTCGCGGCGTTCGCGATCGCGCTCACGGCCCTCTTCAACGTTCTCGGCGTCCGCCTCGCGGCCGGCGTCAGCAACGTGACGGTTCTCGCGAAGTACGGCGGGCTCGTCTTCATCGTCCTCGTCGCGCTCGCCCTCGGCCTCCCGAGAACGGGTGGCCACTTCACACCCGCCGCGCCGGCCGGGAGCTTCACGATGGCGGCGTTCGGCCTCGCCCTCGTCTCGACGCTCTGGGCGTTCGACGGCTGGGCCGACCTCGCCTACAACGCGGGCGAGGTCAAGGACCCGGCGAAGAACCTGCACCGCGCCCTCATCCTCGGAACGCTTCTCGTCGTCGCGATCTACCTCGCCGCGAACGTCGCGTACCTCGCGGTCCTCCCGATCGAGAGGATCCGCGTCTCGAAGCTCGTCGCGGCCGATGCCGCCGAGGTCGTCCTCGGGACGGCGGGCGCCGCGTTCGTCTCGGTCACGGTCATGGTCTCGACGTTCGGGACGCTCAACACGGTCCTCTTCACGAGCCCGCGCGTCTTTTTCGCGATGGCGGCCGACCGGCTGTTCTTCAAGACCGTCGCGTCCGTGCACCCGCGCTTCGGGACGCCGTGGGTCTCGATCTCGATGACGGCCTTCCTCGGGATCGTCTTCGTTCTCTCGCGCAGCTTCGAGCAGCTCGCCGACGTCTTCGTGACGGCGTTCCTCCCGTTCTACGCTCTCGCCGTCGCGTCGATCTTCCGACTGCGCAAGAAACCCGGCTACGCGCCGTCCTTCCGCGTCCCGCTCTACCCCGTCCTCCCGATCGCTTTCCTCGCGTCGGTCCTCTACCTCCTCGGCAACGCGATCGCCGAGCCCGAGAGCCGCTTTTCGACGCTTGCCGTCCTCGGTGTCGTCGCGGCGGGGATCCCGGTGTACTACCTGACGGTGGGGAGGAAGAGGGAAGCCTAGCCCGCCAGCCGTTCGCGGACGGCCGACTCGATCACGTCGCCGTACGCGACGAGGCCGTGGTCGCCGCCGGCGACGCGGTGGAAACTCGAGCCCTTCGCGAGGAGGCCGGACGCCTCCCAGCGCGCCCACGTTTCTGCGACCTGCGCGAACGGAACAGTCTCGTCTTCGGTTCCCATCACGACCGAGACAGCCACGGGCGGAGGCGCCTCGTCCACGCGCACGAGTGCCATCTCCTCGAAAAAGCGGCGATGGATCGGGAGCAGCCTGCTTTCGCCGTGATGAAAGAGTTCGATGACCTCGCTCCCGGTCAGGTTCTCCGTCCACCGCTCGCCGAAGCCCAGCGCCGGCGCGACGAGGACGAGCGGAGGAGAGTGGCGTTCGAGGATTTCTGCGAGTGAAAGGGCGACGAGGGCGCCCAGCGAGCTTCCGATGATGACCCGCGGTTCGGCGAGCTCGAACGCGACCCGGGCCTCGGCGACCATTTCAAAGAAATTCAATTCGCAAAACGACGGAACGTTCAGGTCCGGGGCGACGATCTCGAAGCCGTCAGGGGGGAATCGGTCCTCGAGGACCGCCCGCTTGCGGCCCCTGGGCGACGACGCCAGACCGTGCAGGTAGAGGATTCTCTGCGCCGGCGCCACGGAGAAACTCTAGCAGCCGCCGATCCAATCGTTTGGACTGGACTCCAGTCTCGATTCCCGACGGGGATTCGTGATAGGACTCAGACTGCACTTCTACTGTATTCGGAGGAGGTTTCTCAAAATGCGGTTGATCTCGCGCATCTGTCTCGTGCTCCTGATCACGGTCGTCGCGACGGCGGCGTGGGCCGGTGAGACCGGCTCGATCTCGGGTGTCGTGAAAGACGGTTCCGGCCTCGCGGTTCCCGGCGCCGTCGTGAAGGTCTTCGGGCCCCAAATGCCTGCCGGCTACACGACCGTCAGCCGGGCCAGCGGGAGCTATTCCTTCCCAAAACTGCTTCCGGGCGCCTACACGGTCGAAGCCGAGCTGAAAGGGCTCGGCAAGGCCGCGAAGAAAGTGACCGTCTCGGTCGACACCGACTACCAGATCAACCTGGCCCTCGTCCAGACGGCGGCCGCCGAGGTCGTCGTGACGGGCGTCAACGCCGAGGTGGACAAGAAGGCCACCGAGGTCAACTCGAACTTCGTGTCGGCCGAGATCAGCCAGCTCCCCATCGCCCGCAACTACTCGGGGCTCATCAACCTGATCCCCGGCGCTCCCGGAAGCAGGGACACGGCCGGCGCCGTCTCGATCGCCGGCGGCACCCGCGAGGATAACAAGTACCTCATCGACGGCGTCAACATCACGAACCCCGGATACGGGAACCTGAGCGTCGACACGAACGAGCTCGACATCGTGGACGTGAACGTCAAGCGGGCGGCCATCACGGCCGAGTTCGGCCGGACCTCGGGCGTCATCGTGAACGCCGTGACGAAATCCGGGACGAACGAGATCAAGGGCACCGTCCGCTTCGTCACCTCGCCCGCCTCCTTCGCGGCCAACAACAACCAGGGCATCGTCACGCAGGAAACCGACACCTGGAACGCGACCGCGGGCGTCGGCTTCCCGATTCTCAAGGACACGCTCTTCGGCTACGTCTCGGGCCGGTACGCGAAGACGACGACGAGCGGTCTTTCGGCCACCCTCGGCGGCGTCACGACCACGCAGCCCGACGGGACGTCGAAGTCCACCGACTACTTCGGGAAAGTCACCGCACTCCTCGGCCAGTCCCTCCTCATGAACGCCAGTTTCCGCGGGCTGCCCAACAAGTCGGACAACCAGTTCAACTCGGTCTACGACGTCGCCACCGCCGCGTACGGGAGCGACAACACAAACACCGTCGCGAACGTGACCGCCGACTGGATCGCGACGAAGGACACGATCCTCGAGGCCAAGTACGTCCACCTCACGGAGGACGACACCTCCACGGCTCAGATCATCCTCAACGACCGGCCCCTCACGATCGACCCGAACAACCTCGGGAAGTACGGCGCCTACTCGGACCCGACCCGGAACGGCGGGAACGTCGGCTACGATCCGTACAAGACCGACGGCTATACGTACCGGAGAGATGAGGCGAAGCTTACGGCAAACTTCTTCCTCGAGGCCGCCGGGACGCAGAACCAGATCAAGATCGGCGGCGGCGCCGAGTTCATCGACCTGAATTTCCTCCGGCCCACGAACGGATGGGGGAACCTCATCTACTCCTCGACGACCGAGGTTCGGGCGAGGTACTACACGAACACCCCGCAGCAAGTCGGCCGCGGCCGGACGTACTCTTTCTTCCTTCAGGACAACCTGACCTCGGGGCCGTTCTCCGCCACGCTCGGCGTCCTTCTCAACCGAGAGGACTTCGCCCAGCTCTGCGTCGCGGGCACCATCTGCGGCCCGACCGCCGCGGTGAACACCGCCACGACCCGATACAACTTTCTGGGATTCAGCTGGGGCGACGAGGCGCAACCCCGCATCGGTCTCGCCTACAACGCGAACCTCTTCGACGGCGACAAGTTCTACGGGAGCTTCGGGATCTACTCGGGCATCGACGCGAAGTCGGCCCTCCGCTCGCAGGCGCCCTTCCGGATCCGCGAGGACCAGTCCTTCTTCAGCCGGACGACCGGCCAGTTCCTCCGCGAGCAGATCCGGGGCTCCAGCGCCGGCCATCAGATCCCGCAGGGCCTGACGGCTCCTTCGTACCAGGAATGGGTCGCCGGTTACGCGGCGCCGGTCGGCCACGAGTTCTCGTTCGACGTCTACTACCAGTACAAGACGCTGAGGAACCCGCTCGAGGACACGCCGATCGACCCGGCCAACTACTTCGGGAGCTTCGTCCTCCACAACTTCCCCAACGCGAAGCGCGTCTACACCGGGGCCACGATCGACATCACGAAGCGCTACTCGCACGGCTGGTACCTGAACGCCAACTACACGTACAGCCGGCTCTACGGTAACTTCGACGACGACTTCGCCACGCTGCTATTCAACAACTCTTCCTCTCTCGAGGACGAGCCTGGCCGCTATACCGACGATCCCGCTTCCAACCTGAGCGGACTCCTCGGGCAGGACCGCCCGCACATCTTCAAGGTGCTGGGAAGCTACGACCTTCCGTTCGGCTTCACTCTCGGCGGCTTCCTGAGGATTCAGAGCGGCACCCCGTGGGAGGCACACGGTTACACGGCGAGCCAGTACGCACGGTACCTCGAGCCGGCGGGCTCGCGCCGCCTCCCGACGTGGACGAACTTCGACCTCCTCGGCGCCTACACCTTCAAGTTCGGCGGCGACATGAGCGTCCGAGTCGAGGGCCGCGTCCAGAACCTCTTCAACACGCAGACAGTCCTGAGCGTGAACCAGCTCCAGTACACCGACCCGTACGTCGATCCCCCGACGGGTTCCGCGGCGAACCTCGGCCCGCAGCAGACGAAGCAGCCGAACGCGCTCTTCGGCACGCCCACCTCCTGGGCCGCGCCGCGGCGGTTCACCCTCACGGCGCTCTTCAACTTCTAGTCTGATCTCGGGGGAGCCCCGCCGCGAGCGCGGCCTGAAAGAGGGCTCCCCCGAACCCCCTTCTCCTTCTTCTTCTGTGGGCCCGGCGGAAACGCCGGGCCGTTCTTGTTTGACGCGAGGGTGGGCCGACGCCCTCTCGACGCACGCGCGTGCTGTCTGAGCGAAGCGAGTTCACGCGCGGAGGTAGAGAGGGTGCCGGCCGGCCCGAGCGTCTAACGAAGGGCCCTGAGCAGGGCTTCGGCCTTTTCGTAGCCTGGGCGCAGCGCGAGCGACCGCTGCGCCAGCTCGCGGGCGTGCGCGCGGTCGCCCTTCTCGGCGAGAACGGCCGCGAGGTTCAGAACCATCCCGGCGTCGTCCGGCGAGAGCGCCACGGCGCGCTCGAAGTCGGGCAGCGCCGCGAGCGCCTCGTGCGCGAGGACGCGGTCCACGCCCCGGCTCTCGTGCGCTGCCGCGAGGGACCGTTCCGTCGCCGGAGGGTGCGGCTCGAGCGCGGCGGCCTTCTCGAACGCCGAGAT
>JBAUSZ010000294.1:0-5785 GCA_049581965.1 Thermoanaerobaculia bacterium
CCGCGCCGACACCGCGCACGGGCGTGACGGCCGCCGAAGAGGTCACCGTGCTGACGCTGGACGTCGTGGCGGTGGACGGAAAGAACCGGCCCGTTTTCGGGCTGACCGCGGCCGACTTCGAGGTGCGCGTCGCCGGAAAGGTCCAGACGATCGACTTCTTCGAGCCGCCGCGCGAAAGCGCCGCGCGCGCCGCCCTCGCGCCGAAGGAGGGCCGGCCCGACTCGGAGGAGCGCATCGCGGGAACGACGACCCCGTTCGAGGCGAAGGGCGCCGTCCGCCACGTCCTCGTGTGGGTCGACCTCGAGCAGCTCCCGCGCCGGGCGATCCTCGACACCGCCGAGGCCCTCCATCGGGCGTTCGACCATGCGCCCGCCGGCCGGTACGGCTTCGCGACGCACTTCGGCGGCACGTCCGCGCGCGTATGGGACGCGGACTCCGTGGAGTCCTTTCTCGTCGAGGCCGACCGGATGAGCGCCGAGGTCGCCGAGGACGCGAACGGCGCGTCCGTTCGAACGCCGGGCCCCCAGGGCACGGCGTCGGCGCGCGGGGCGGACTCGCCGCCGCAGTACGAGGCGCGGAGGCTGTACGAAAAGCAGCTCATCGACGACCTCATTGCCTCCGAGAGCGCGGGCGGGGACACGCGCGTGCCAATCCAGGCGATCTCGGCCTACCTCGCTGCCGAGCGCCGGCGCACCAGGGGGACGCTGGAGGACTTTCGCGAGACGGCCGAGCGCTTCTCCTCGCTCGAAGGGCCGCGTCATCTCTTCTTCGTCTCGGAGGGCTTCGAGCGCGTTCCCGGCTTCAACTTCCTCGCGCGGCTGAGGGCCGAGGAGTCCTCGCGGGTGCGATCTAGCGCCGGAGGCGCTCTTTCACCGTCGCCTTTCGGGCGCGGCCGGGCGGGGAGCGGAGGGTTCCCGGCGATCCCCGGAATGCCCGGCGCGTCGCAGGAGCTCGGCGCCAGCCGCTTCGCGTTCGACTCCGGGCCGCTCTACGAGGCCGACGACCTCGCGCGCGCTCTCGCGACTTCGGGCGTGATCGTCCACTTCATCGACCCCGGGTCCCTCGGCCGCGGTCTCCCGTCCGCGGAAGACAGGTTCGCGTTCAACTCGACGCTTCGCCAGGACGAGGCGCGCAACCTGCAGGAGACGCCGATGCGGGTCGTCTCCGAGACCGGCGGGATTGCGCGCCTGTCGACGAACGACATGGGCGGAGCGCTCGAGGCCATCCTCGACGCGACGAGCGCGACGTACCGCATCGGAGTCCGCCTCGCGGGCGTGGACCCGAAGAAGACGTACGCCGTGAAGGTCTCGACCCGCAAGGCGGGCGTGAACATGCTCGCGCGGTCGGCCTTCAAGCCCGCGGGCCCCGCCCCCCGCGCGGTCGCGGCGCTCACCGAGGACGCGCGCCACGCGGGCGTCACGGCCCGGGCCGACGAGCGGCGGCCCGGTGCGGCCCGCACGGCGAAGAAGGCGATTCCGCTCGCGCTCGAGTGGAAGGGCCGTGCGACGACGACCTCGCCCGACCCGGCGAGGCCCTTCTGGAGGCTCGAGATCCGGATTCCCCACGAGGAGCTTCGGTTCGAGACGGAGTCGGACGCCTTCGTCGCGAGCGTGAAGATCGCCGTCGAGGCGGCCGCCGTGGACGGCCCCGTGCGTGACACCACCGCCGACGACTGGTTCCTGTCGTACTCGAGCGACGAGTACAAGGACGTCCGCGACTCGGCGGCCTCGCGCCTCGTGACGCTCCAGCTCCCGCCCGGCCGTTACGATTTGCGCGTCTCCGTGAACGACGCCCTCGGCGGAACGTACGGCCAGGCGACCCTTCGCGTCGACGCGCGCTGAGTAGACTCGGCCCCGTGGACCGAGACCCGCGCCTCCCCGGCGCGCCGCCCGCGCACGGCGACTTTTCTCCCGACGACTTCCGCCGGATGGGAGAGGCCGCCGTCGAGCGCCTCGCGCGGTACTTCGAGACGCTCGAGTCGCGCCCCGTCCTCGCGCGCACGCAGCCCGGAGAGGTCCTCGCGAAGATCCCGGCCCGCGCCCCGGAGGCGCCCGAACCGTGGGACGCGATCGAGAGGGACCTCGACCTCCTCGTCGAGCCGAACCTCACGCACTGGCAGCATCCCGGCTACCTCGCGTACTTCGCGAACACGGGCACGGCGCCCGCCGTGGTCGGCGACTTCCTCGCGGCCGGCTACAACCAGGTCGGGATCCTCTGGCGCACCTCGCCGGTGCTCACGGAGCTCGAGCAGGGAGTCGTCCGCTGGCTTCTCGACCTCGTCGGCCTCCCGTGGGGCTCGGGCGGTTTCGACGGACAGCTCGCGGACACGGCCTCGACGGCATCCCTCATCGCGCTGGCCGCCGCGCGCGAGCAGGCCTTCCCCGACGTGCGCAAGACCGGCCTCGCGGGCCGCTCCCCGGGCGCCGTCTATTGCTCCGAGCTCGCGCATTCCTCGATCGACAAGGCCTGCGTCGTCCTCGGCTTCGGCACGGAAGGCCTCAGGAAAATCGCCGTGGACACGGAGTTCCGGATGGACGTTTCCGCGCTGGCGGCCGCGATCGCGCACGACCGCGCGGAAGGACGGGTTCCCGTCGCCGTCGTCGCGACGGCGGGCACGACGACCGTCACGTCCGTCGACCCGCTCGGCGCGCTCGCGGACTTCTGCGAACGCGAAGAAGTCTGGCTCCACGTGGACGCCGCGTACGCGGGCTCGGCGGCCGTCCTGCCCGAGATGCGCCCCCTCTTCGCGGGTTGGGAGCGCGCCGACTCGGTCCTCTACAACCCGCACAAGTGGATGCTCGTGCCCCTCGAGTGCACGGGCCTGTTCTTCCGCCGGATGGAGCGCGTGCGGCGCGCCTTCTCGGTCGTTCCGAACTACCTCGAGACGCCGGAGGGACAGACCGTGCGCGAGTACATGGACTACGGCGTGCAGCTCGGCCGGCGCTTCCGCGCCCTGAAGATGTGGATGTCCCTGCGCGCCTTCGGCGCCGCGGGCGTGAGGGCACGCATCGCCGACGCGCTCGACCAGGCGCGCTGGCTCCGAGGGGAGCTCGAGAGGGAGAAGGACGTCATCCTCGCCGCGCCGACGCCCTTCTCGGTCGTGGCCTTCCGCTGGCGCCGCGGCGGGATGAGCGACGCCGAGGCCGACGCCGCGAACGCGCGGATCCTCGCGCGCATCAACGCGGACGGCCGGACGTTCATCTCGCACGCCCTCGTGAGGGGCCGGTACACGCTCCGGGCGGCGATCGGCAACGTGCGGACCCAACGCCGGCACCTCGAGGCCCTTCTGGACGCGTTCCGCACCGCGGCCGCGGCGGAGCACCCGTAACCTCCCACGCGGAGCACTACCGCGGCGTTGGGGCCGGAACGACCTGAAGTCTTCCGGCAGTGCCTTCCTTCAGAACCGATTTCGTCAAGCGAGGCGTCGGCGTGGCCGCCCGACCTCCGCCTTCGAGGTTTCCGGCGACCGAATTGCTCGTGTCGTTCATTTTCTTCTGGACACTGCTCGCAAGGGTCTCGGCTTGGTTGAACTCGGACATCAAGCTCTGGATCTCAAAGTTGCCCATCTTGTCCTGGGACTCGACGTCCTTGCCCGAACCAACGATTTGCTTCTTCATCCCGCTTGACGTATTGGAGTTCGTCGCCGAGGATGCCCTTCCCGTTTGTGCGTTTCGTGCGTTCAGTTCCGCATTGATTCCGCCCATCGTCTTCCACGCCACGAGAAACAGCACCTCGTTTTCGAAGCCGGGAGACCTCGCTCCGAATCGGGCCCTCACGGCGTTTCGGAGAGCCACCTCGGTCAGCGCCTTCCCGCGCCCGGAACGGACCTCTTCGTCGACAAAGGCCCGCACCCCCTGCGACGCGCCGGCCCAGAGCGACTCGCCGCGCCGGGCGACAACCGGCGAGATGGTGCGAGCCCTGGCGGCCTGCTCCGCACCCGTGGCGAGGATTGGAAGAGAGAGCGCCGAAGAAAAGAGCAGAAACGCGGCCGACCGCTTCATGGTCGCCTCCATCCCGCCGCGATTATTACGCCGTGCCCTGCCCCCTTCCGCCAAAAAAGGCCCCCATCCTGAAACGAGCGGGCATCGGATATCGTATTGAGCCGGTCGACATTGCCATGGAACCCCTGAACAAATCCGCCGATCTCTCCGCCCTCCGCATCGACCGCGCCGAGGAGCCCCGCTCGCGCCGCTTCCTCTGGGCGGGCGTCGCGACCCTGTGCGTGGCGGCCGTCGCGGTTCTCTTCTTCCTCAGCCGGGCGGGGGGCATCGCCCTCCGGCCACCCGAGGTTGCGACGACGCGCGTCGCCCTCGTGACGCCCACCCAGGCCTCGACCGTCCTGACGGCATCGGGCTACATCGTTGCGCGCGCGAAGGCCGAGATCTCTCCGAAGACGGTCGGCCGGATCGCGTGGCTGAATCTCGAAGAGGGTCAGAAGGTCCGGAAGGGCGAGCTCGTCGCGCGCCTCGAGTCGCAGGAGCTGGAGGCGCAGAAGCGCCAGTACGTGGCGGCGCGCGACCAGGTCCTCGCGCAGCTCGAAAACGCGCGCCTCGAGCGCGACCGGGCCAAGGCCCTCCTCGACGACAAGATCGGCTCGCAGCAGGCATTCGATTCCGCCGACGCGCAGGTGCGCTCCCTCGCCGCCCAGGTCGTATCGGCCGAGCAGCTCGTGAGGTACACGGACGAGCTCATCAAGAACGCCGAGATCTACGCGCCCATCGACGGCGTCGTCACCGTCAAGAAGGCCTTCCTCGGCGAGACCGTCGCTCCGCAGGGCTTCGGCGGCGCGGGCTCGGCCGGCGCGACCTTCGCCGTCATCGTCGACCTCTCGTCCCTCGAGATGGAGGCCGACATCAACGAGCAGAACGTCGCGAAGCTCTCGATCGGGCAGCCGGCCGAGGTGGCGCTCGACGCGTATCCGGACAGGCCCTACAAGGCTCGCCTTCGCCAGATCGTCCCGACGGCCGACCGGCAGAAGGGCTCCGTGAAGGTCAAGATCGAGATCCTCGGCAAGGACGCGCGGATCCTCCCCGAGATGTCCTGCCGCGTCGTCTTCCTGAATCCCGAGACGAAGGTCGACGAGAAGGCGAAGCCGAAGGTCATGGTGCCGACCGCTTCGATCGTCGAGGTCGGCGGCGAGAAGGGCGTCCTCGTCGTCGCGGACGGGCAGGCCGTGTTCCGGCCGCTCGTTCTCGGCCCCGCGGCCGGGCCGCAGGTCGAGGTGACCTCGGGTGCCGCGGGCGGCGAGGAGATCGTCGCGGACGCCGCGTCCCGTCCCTGGCGCCGCGAGCAGAAGATCCGCCTCAAGAAAGACTGAGCCCACCCCACAAGGAGAGAGCCGCATGGCGACCCCCCTCATCCAGATCGACGCGCTCGTCAAGCAGTACACGCGCGACACGCAGGTCCTCACCGTCCTCGACAAGCTGTCGCTGTCCGTGGAGGCCGGGGACTTCGTCGCGCTCATGGGCCCGTCGGGCTCGGGCAAGACGACGCTCCTGAACCTCATCGCGGGAATCGATCGGCCGACGTCCGGCCGGATCCTCGTCGGAGACGCGGAGGTCTCGAAGATGAGCGAGGCGGCGCTCGCGAAGTGGCGGAGCGCGAACGTCGGGTTCATCTTCCAGCTCTACAACCTCGTGCCGGTGCTGACGGCCTACGAGAACGTCGAGCTGCCGCTCCTCCTCACGAGCCTGAACCGCGCGCGCCGCCGCAAGCAGGTCGAGCTCGCGCTCGCGGTCGTCGGCCTCGGGGATCGGATGGACCACTACCCGCGCCAGCTTTCGGG
>JBAUSZ010000295.1:0-6581 GCA_049581965.1 Thermoanaerobaculia bacterium
CTCTCGGCGGGCGTGGCGCCGCCGTCGCGCAGCCCGCTCGCGGTCGCGGCCGTCGTCGAGACGGGTTTCTCCGAGGTCGACGACGGCTGGGCCGTCCTCGCCTTGCCGGACTTCGACCGGCTCGCGCCGCCCGACGCGCGCCAGGGCGTTTGGGAACTGAAGCTCGCGCACGTTTCCGGTTCCACCGAGACGGTTGCGTCGGCGCGCCGGCTCCTCGGCCCCGCCGCGACGGTTCTCGACTGGCAGGTCCTGAACCGCGACCTTTTCGAGACGCTCGCCGTCCAGCAGACGCTCCTCTTCGTCGTCCTCACGCTCATCGTCGCGGTCGCGGCGGGGACGGTCGTCTCGTCGCTCGTCGTTCTCCTCGCGGCGAAGACGCGAGACGTCGGCGTCCTCGCGGCGCTCGGAGCTCCCCCGCGAACGATCGCCCGGACGTTCCGGCTCTCGGGCCTCCTCCTCGGCGGGGGAGGCCTCGTCCTCGGCGTCCTCTTCGGACTCTTCGTGTGCGCGTTCCTGACCGCCTTCCGTGTCGTGCGCTTTCCACCCGAGATCGCGAAGGTCTACTACCTCACGTGGATGCCCTTCCGCCCCGAGCCGCTCCACATCCTCGGAATCCTCGGCGTCGGGCTTCTCCTCGTCCTCCTCGCGTCGGTGCTGCCCGCCCGGCGCGCCGCGCGCCTGAACCCGGCGAACGCCCTCCGGTACGAGTAGGCGGGGCGTAAACTGCGCGGCGTGAAAGCCGAGACCCGAACGCTCGCGGAGCGCCCGCTGCCCCTCGTGTTTCCGTTCCCCGGCCGCAGCGTCACCGTGGATCAGGTCGCGCTCGAGGAGCGCGCCGCGTCGCTCGGGAAGCGCTCGATCAAGAAGGCCGCGAAGGTCGCCGGGATCCGCCTCGCGATCTCGATGTGCGACCTCACGACGCTCGAGGGAAAGGACTCCCCGGGCAAGATCCGCCAGATGTGCGCGAAGGCGGTCCGGCCCGATCCCACGGACCTCTCCGTCCCGCCCGTCGCGGCCGTCTGCGTGTACCCGGATCTCGTCGGGATCGCGAAACGCGCGCTCTCGGGTTCGATCGTGAAAGTCGCGAGCGTCGCGACGGCGTTTCCGTCGGGCCGTGCGCCGCTGCCCGTGAAGATCTCGGACGTGAAGCGCGCGGTCTCCGCGGGCGCCGACGAGATCGACATGGTGATCGACCGCGGCGCGTTCCTCTCCGGCGACCTGCGGAAGGTCTTCGACGAGATCGCGACGGTCAAGGAAGCCTGCGGCGAGGCTCGTCTCAAGGTGATCCTCGAGACGGGCGAGCTCGAGACGTACGACAACGTCCGGCGCGCGTCGGATCTCGCGATCGCGGCCGGCGCCGATTTCATCAAGACGTCCACGGGCAAGGTGCAGCCGGCGGCCACGCCGCCCGTGACGCTCTGCATGCTCGAGGCGATTCGCGACCACTGGCTCACGACGGGGGCCAGGATCGGGATGAAGCCGGCGGGCGGCATCCGGACGAGCAAGCAGGCGCTCCACTACCTCGTTCTCGTCAAGGAGACGCTCGGCGCCGGCTGGCTGACGTCCGAACTCTTCCGCTTCGGGGCGTCCAGCCTCGTCAACGACCTCCTCATGCAGCTCAAGAAGGAAGAGACGGGACGGTACCGCTCCGAGGAAGAATTCACGAAAGACTGAAGAGAAGAAAGAAGAGGAAGACTTGCTTAGAAAGGGAAGAGGGAACGGCCGGCGTTCCATCGTGCGCCCGCGGGCGCTCGCAGTTCGCGAGCCCGACTTTCTCGGGGCCTGGGAGTACGCGCCCGCGCCGGAGTCGACCTCTCACCTTTCGATCCGGCCCTCGTACGATCTCTTCGTCGGGGGCAAGTGGGTGGCCGCGAGGTCGCGCAAGCGTTTCTTCACGATCAACCCCGCGACCGAGGAGGCGCTCTCGTCCGTCGCCGAGGCCGGAGCGGCGGACGTCGACGCGGCAGTCCGCGCGGCGTCGCGCGCGCACGAGAGGTACTGGCGGCGGATGCCGGGCAAGGAGCGCGGCAAGTACCTCTACCGGATCGCGCGGATGCTCCAGGAGAAGGCGCGGGAGTTTGCCGTCCTCGAGACGATGGACGGCGGCAAGCCGATCAAGGAGTCGCGCGACGTCGACGTGCCGCTCGCGGCGGCGCACTTCTTCTATTACGCGGGCTGGGCCGACAAGCTCGACTACGCGCTTCCGGGCCGCAGGGCGCGCCCGATCGGCGTCTGCGGGCAGGTCATCCCATGGAACTTTCCGCTCCTGATGGCGGCGTGGAAACTCGCACCGGCCCTCGCGTGCGGGAACGTGTCGGTCCTGAAGCCCGCCGAGACGACCCCGCTCACGGCCCTTCACCTCGCGCGCCTCTTCGAGGAGGCGGACTTTCCGCCCGGCGTCGTGAACGTGATCACGGGTGCGGGCGCGACGGGCGCGGCTCTCGTCGCGCACCCGAAGGTCAGGAAAGTGGCCTTCACGGGCTCGACCGAGGTCGGAAAGAGGATCCAGCGCTCCGCCGCCGGGACAGACAAACGCCTCACTCTCGAGCTGGGCGGCAAGGCCGCGAACATCGTCTTCGCGGACGCGCCGCTCGACCAGGCCGTCGAGGGGATCATCAACGGGATCTACTTCAACCAGGGTCACGTCTGCTGTGCGGGCTCGCGCCTCCTCGTCGAGGAGTCGGTCCACGACGTCCTCGTGCGAAAACTCGCGTTGCGCATCCGGACGCTCCGCCTCGGCGACCCGCTCGACAAGAACACGGACGTCGGGGCGATCAACTCGAAGATGCAGCTCGAGAAGATCCGGGAGCTCGTCCAGTCGGGCGTGGAGGAGGGCGCGGTCCTCACGCAGTCGGGCTGCGCGCTGCCGGCGAAGGGCTTCTGGTTCCCGCCCTCGTTCTTCACGAACGTCGCCCAGAGCTTCCGGATCGCGAACGAGGAAATCTTCGGACCGGTCCTCGCCGTCCAGACCTTCCGCACGCCGGACGAGGCCGTCGAAAAGGCGAACAACACGATGTACGGCCTCTCGGCGGGGGTCTGGACCGACAAGGGCTCGAAGATCTTCAGGATCTCGCAGAGGCTGCGCGCCGGCGTCGTCTGGGCGAACACGTACAACAAGTTCGACCCGACCTCGCCTTTCGGCGGCTACAAGGAGTCCGGCTTCGGCCGCGAAGGCGGCAAACACGGTCTCGCGGCGTACCTGGAGGCAGAGTGATGCCCCGCCTCGACGTTCGCAAGACCTACAAGCTCCTGATCGGAGGCGCGTTCGTGCGGACCGAATCGGGGCGCGCGTACGCGGCGACGGGCGGGAAGCGCGAGTTTCTCGCGCACGTGCCGCTCGGCTCGCGCAAGGACGTACGCGACGCCGTCAAGGCCGCGCGCGGCGCGTTCGGCGGCTGGTCCGGCCGAACCGCGTACAACCGCGGGCAGGTCCTCTACCGCGCGGCCGAGATGCTCGAGCAGCGCTCGGCCGAGTTCGTGGACGCGATCCGCAGCTCGACGGGCGCCTCGCGGGCGTCCGCGAGGCGCGAGGTTTCGGCCTCGGTCGACCGGCTCGTCCACTTCGCGGGCTGGGCCGACAAGATCTCGGCCGTTCTCGGGAGCGTGAACCCCGTCGCGGCCCCGTACTTCGACTTCTCGACGCCCGAGCCCACGGGCGTCGTCGGAATCGTCGCGCCGGAGGCGCCCGCGCTCCTGCCCCTCGTGTCGCGCGTGGCGGCGGCGATCGTCTCGGGGAACACAGCCGTCGCGATCGGCCCCGAGAGGACGCCGGTCCCGGTGCTCCTCTTCGGCGAGGTCGCCGCGACGAGCGACCTGCCGGCCGGCGTCGTGAACCTCCTTTCCGGCAGGAAGAAGGAGCTGGTTCCCGCGCTCGCGACGCACCGCGACGTCGATGCGATCGACGACGGATCGGGCGACGCGGCCCTCGGGAGGCTCGTGGAAGAGGAGGCCGCCGACCGCGTGCGCCGCGTCTCGCGCCCGAAGGCCGTCGCCGCCGCCGACTGGTTCCTCTCCGCGAAGGCCGAGGGGCTCGCGGCGCTCGAGCCCTTCCTCGAGATCAAGACGACGTGGCACCCGGCCGGGGTCTGAGACCTTCCGCCGCGTGAAGCCGCTCTTTTTCTTCGATCTCGACGACACGCTCGTCGACCATCACGGAGCCGAGGCGGGTGCCCATCGTGAGACGCACGCGGCGCACGCGCCCCTCTTCGAGGGCGTGCCCTTCGAGGAATGGCTCGACGCGTATCGCAAGAGCAACCTCGCCCTCTGGGAGCGTTACGGCAAGGGGGAAATCGACCGTCCGACGCTCACGAAGCACCGTTTCGCGGACCCTCTCGGAGCGCTGGGCCTCGACGCAGCGCACGGCGCGCGGATCGGAGCGACGTACATGGATGCCTACGGCCGGCACTGGTCGCTCGTGGACGGTGCCGAGGAGGTGCTCGCGCACGCGGCGCGTTTCGGGATCGCCGGCATCCTCTCGAACGGGTTCCGCGAAACGCAGCACGGAAAGATCGCGCGCTTCGGCCTGGGCCGATGGGTGACGCACGTCGTCTTGTCCGAGGAGGTCGGGGCGATGAAGCCGTCGCGCGCCATTTTCGACGCGGCGTGGAAGGCCGCCGGCGGCGGGGAGGGGCGCCGCGTGTACGTCGGCGATTCGTTCGCGACCGACGTCCTCGGGGCGAAGGCGGCGGGCTGGTTCCCGATCTGGTTCGACCGGCACGGCCAGGGTCCGCCGAAGCCGGTCGTCTACGTGCGCCGCCTCGTGGACCTTCTTCCGTTGCTCGACTAAGGCTTGCCCGGCGCGGAGGGCGGCGTCGTCGCCGACGGGAGCGTCTTTTTCATCGCGGCGAGAACGGGCTCGTTGCCGGCCGGTGGCACGAAGCCGTGGTGCGTGAGGATGTGCCAGAGCCGACCGACGACCGCCTCGCTCTGGAACGGCTTGCCGATCACGTCCGTCGCACCCGACTGGATCGCGAACGCGAAGTGGCTGCGATCGAGGCGCGCCGTCGTGAGAACGACCGGCAGCGCCGCCGTCTGCGGCTGAGCCTTGATGACGCGCGTGACGTCGAAGCCGTCCATGCCGGGAAGCTGGACGTCCATGAGGAGCAGGTCGACCGGATCCTGGAGGATGCGCTCGAGAGCCTCCGGGCCGTCCTTGGCCTCGAGCGTGCGGCAGCCGTGCCGGCCGAGGAGATCCGCGAGCATCTTGCGGCTTCGCGAGTCGCCGTCGACGAGGAGGATCACCGGGGGGCGGTTCTTCGTGACCGGTGGCGTCGGCATCGCGCTCGCCGGGACGGCGGTGATGGGGCGGACCGGCGTCGGCATTCCCGCGAGGTCGAGGATCGCGCTCGCGCGCGTGACGGCGGGGGCAGGGATCCCCGGGCTCGGCATGTGCGGGACCGACGGCGCCGGGGCGGTCGGAGACACCTCGCCGGGCGCCGCCGCCATGGCGCCCTCGCGGAAGGGCGGGAGCATCGCGAGGTCCGCCTCGAGGTCGGCCGCTGACGCGAAGCGAGACGCCGGATCCTTCGCGAGCGCCTTGTACACGATCGCGAGGAACTCCGGCGCCACGTCGGTGAGCTGTCCCAGGTCCTCCGGGGCCGGCTCGGAGACGTGCTTCATCGCGATCACGAGGGGCGACTCGCCGTCGTACGGCACGTGACCCGTGAGGCACTCGTACGCCATGACCCCGATCGAGTAGACGTCGCTGCGCGCGTCCGTCGGCCGGCCGAGCGCCTGCTCGGGCGACATGTAGTGCGGCGTCCCGACCATCACGCTGTCGAGCGTGAGCTGCTCGGTCATCTTGCCGCGTGCGAGGCCGAAGTCGAGGATCGCGACGGCGCCGTTGTCCTCGACCATGACGTTCTGCGACTTGAGGTCTCGGTGGATGATCCCGAGCCGGTGTGCCGCGTCGCTTCCGAGGGCGATCTGGCGGAGGATCGAGATCGCGCGCGCCTGCGGAAGGCGGCCCTCGGCCTGGATGATCGTCCTGAGGTCCTTGCCCGGGACGTATTCCATCGTGATGTACGGGAAGTCGCCGCTCATCCCGAAATCGTGGATGCGCGCGACGTTCGGGTGCTTGATCTTCCGGTTGAGGTTGATCTCTCGCTTGAACCTCTGGAGGAGCTGCTGGTCGTCCGACTCCCAGTCGGGGGAGAGGACCTTGATCGCGACGACCTCCTCGAGGTCCAGGTCCTGCGCCTTGAAGACGATCCCCATGCCGCCCCGGCCGACGGTCTCGATCCATCGGTACCGGGTGAGCCCTTCGAAGAACTTCTGGCGGAGTCGGTCGAGGTTCATGGGTTGCGGCAGGGCCGGTGCCGTAATGTAGCAATTTTGCCGGCGGGACGGGGACGCAGGCGCATTTTTTCGGCCGGGCGGCGTAATCTCCCGCCTTCCGGCTGCGTCTGATTCTCAACACGGAGGAAGCGGAGACGATGAGCCCGATCTCGCGACGCGCCGGACTCGCCATTCTCATGGCCGTGTCGCTCGGAGCAGGCACCTCCGCCGTACGGGCCGCCGACTGCGCCTTCGTGCCTTCCCACGCGGATCCCGACGGGCGGCTGCGGCGCGCGGCCGTGTCG
>JBAUSZ010000296.1:0-5703 GCA_049581965.1 Thermoanaerobaculia bacterium
CGGCGAGGAGGAACGCCGCGGTGGCGCAGGAGAGGAATGCGCGTGGCGTCATGACGTTCAGCGTCCCTGCGCGGCCTTGACGGCCGGTGCGTCGCCCGCGATCTCGATCCGGCGCTCGTCGAGGAGCGTCCCGGCGGCGCGGGCGTATTCGGTCAGGGCCTTGCGGTAGTCCGTGAGGGCGGCGGTCTCCGCGAGATTGGCCGCGGCGAGCTCGTTCTGCCTCGTGAGGACGAAGAAATTCGTCGAAAGTCCGACGCCGTACCGCTCCTTCTCGGCGGAGAGCTGCGTCTCGGCGGCAGCGCGCCCGGCCTTCGCGGCGTCGATGCGCTGTGCGGCCGTGTCGAGCGTGAGGACCGCGTTTCGGACCTCGACGGCGACGCGCTGCTTCTGCTGCGCGAGCAGAATCTCGGCCTGGCTTTTCTGCGCTTTCGCGATCGCGACGTCGCTCTTCGCAGAACGATTGAAGACGGGAACGGAGAGCGAGAGGCCGATCGAGGCGTCGGGGAAGCGGCCCTCGGTGACCGTGCCGAGGGAGCGGCCGAAGCCGCCTTCGAGCGCATCCGGCACGACGACGGGCTGCCCGGTGAACCCGATCGCCGGCGCGTTCGGATTCAGGGCGCCCGCGAGGCCGCGGCGGGAGTAGCCCGCGACGAGGTCGAGTTGGGGCTTGATGCGATCCCGGGCAAAGTCGACGTCCACGCCACGCTGCGCGACGCGAGCCCGGGCCTCGGCGATCTCGGGCCGCCTGGTCTCGGCGACCCCGAGGGCCTCGGCGAGATCGATGCGGGCGACCGGCGTCTCCGGCGCGTCGACGGGCTCAAGCGTCTGGTTCCAGAGCGGATCGGCGTCGTCGTCCAGGAGCTGAAGCTTGAGAAGCAATTCGGCGCGGCGCAGGTTCTCCTGCGACGCGTAGAGGTCGCCCTTGCGGCGTTCGAGCTCGGCGAGGGGCTGAGCGATGTCGGACTCGGGCAGCGTCCCGACTTCGATTCGCGCCTTCGTGTCGTCGCGCTGCTCGACGGCGAGACGGACGCTCGCCTCGCGGACGAGGACGTCGCGCCGGGCGGCCACGAGGTTCCAGTACGCGCGCTCGACGCTCGCGACGGTGTCGGCAACCGTGCGGCGGAGCGAAGCGGTGCCGCGGTCCCTGTCGAGGGCTGCGATGCGGATCGCGCGCCGGGCCGGATCGATCCGGAGGTTCTGGAGAAGCGGCTGACGCACGTCGATCCCGAGGGACGTCGAGTACGCGGGCGACAGGAGAGCGAAGAAGTTGTTCGTGAGATCGCGCGCGCCGGAAGCGGAGAGGCTCACGGTGCCGCCCGTCGGCAGGAGCGCGCCGATCGAGGCCGCGCCGGTCACGCCTTCGGTCGAAGGCGAGATCTCGCCTGCCGGCGCGCCCGAGAGCAGCGAGTTCGCGGGGTCCGTGTGGTTGCGGTAGCGCGCGTCCAGGCGGAAGGTCGGGTCGTACGAGCCGTCGGCCTTGAGGATCGACGCGTCCACGATCCGGTACGACTCGCGCTCGAGCGCGATGTCGTTGTTGCGCGCGAGGGCGCGCGTCGTCGCCTCGGCGAGCGTCAGCGAAACGCCCGCCGGCAGGTCGGACGGCGGCACCGGAGGAGTCTGGGCCGCGAGCGTCGCCGCGCCGAGGAGCAGGCCAGCGAAGGCCGGACGGATCACGAGGGTCTCCTTTCTCGTTCGGTCGGAGGGGGAACGGGCCGGGCGGGATGGAGGTTGGCCTTCTGGAGCCGCGGGTCGATCGCCTCGGAGAGTTGGGCGAAGAGGTCGGCCTTCGTGGATACGAGCGCCTCGCACTCGGCCCGCGACAGCTCGAAACCGTTCTCGGCAAACGCGGTGAGCGTCCCGCGGGGGTCCGCCTGGAAACGACATCGTAATTCCTCGTCGGTGGCGAGTTTTCCCAGGAACATCTCGACGCACTTCTGCGACATGGCGGTGAGGTCTCCCATGCTGCCGCTTTACATACGCTATGCCAGGTTCGTCCGGTTTCGTTCGAAGAGCAGCTAAAGATCTCTTAGAAGGTAATTTGGCAGAGGATGGCGGGGGAACGATTCGAGAAACGCCTCGCTTCGGCATGCGGGAAAATCGACACATTGAGCCGAGCTGCCCGCCCATGGCGCCCCGGAACCGGGGTCTTCAGCCGCCCGCGATCCTGTCCATCTCCGCCGCGAGGCGGAAGTCGAGGTCGGTGACGCCGCCTGCGTCGTGGGTCTGAAGGGAGACGACGACGCGGTTCCAGACGTTCGTCCAGTCGGGGTGGTGGTCGAGCTTCTCGGCGGCGAGCGCGGCCCGCGCCATGAAACCGAACGCCTCCGAGAACGCCGGGAATCGGAACTCCCGATGCAGGCGGCCGTTCGCGTACGTCCAGGCCGGGTGCGCCGCGAGGCGGGCGTTCACGTCGTCGGGGGAGAGGAGGGGAGGCCGCGCCACGCCTGCATTCTGCCGCAGGCGTCCGGCGGTGCGAGGCCCGTATCATCGGAGGTTCGGAGGACCGCATGAGACTCTGGAAATCCCTCGCCCTCACCGTCTTGCTCGCCGCTGGCGCCGGCCTCGTCTGGCTGGCCGGCAGCACGGTCTGGGCGGCCTGGCGCGAGAAGCAGGCGCTCGACGCGTGGAGCGCCGTCGGGAGTCCGCTGCCGGCGCTCGCCGCGTCGTTTCCGAGAAAGGACACGAACGCCGCGGCACACGAGCTCGAAAAGGCCGCGCTGCCCCTGGGGATCGATCTCAGGCCGCGCGGCGGCGAGGTGCCTGTGGACGCGCCGGGCACCGACAAGGAGGCGAAGACCGAGTGGGGACGCACGCGCGCCCCGCTCACGAAGTGGATGACGAACGAGGCCGAGCGGCCCGAGGGGAACATCGAGGCGCCGCCGCCGGCGGTCGCGGCGTACCTGACGGGTCACGGTGCCGAGATCGATGCGGTCGAGAGCGCGCTTGTCTCGGGCCCGGCGCCCGAGTGGGCGCAGGCCCCGGACCTGCTCTTCGCCGCCCCGGTCCCGAACATGGCCGGTCACTTGCAGCTTCATGCGGTGCTCCTGGCGCGGGCCCTCGCACGCGCCGCCGCCGGCGACGCCACGGGCGCCGAGAGGTTGGTTCAGGCGTCGTGGAACCTCGCCGGCCCGGAGCGGCATCGCCCCGACGTCGTGAGCCGTTCGATCTCGTGGATCGCGACGCACCTGCAACTCGGCGTCCTGCGCAAGATCGACGTCGACGCCGGGACGTGGCGCGGACGGATCGCGGGCTGGAACCCCCGCGAATCCGTGCGCCGCTCGTGGGCCCTCGAGGCGTGGACGGTCTGGGAAGCCGCGCGCAAGCGCCAGGAGGCGGGCGTCTACGCGGACACACCGCAGGGCCCGCTCGCGCGCCTCTTCGCGCGGCCGGCCCAGAGACTCGAGGCCGCCGCGCTCGTGGACGGGTGGCGCACGATGACCCAAGCCGCCGTCGAGAGCCCCATTTCGGACGGGGACGGCGCGTTCCTCTCCGAAGCGTTCCGCAAGGGGATGGGCCGCTGGGCCGACGCGGCGCCGTCCGTCCCCGGCCTTGCGAGCGCGTGGAAGCGCGCCGATCGCCTCGCGCTGGAGGCCGAGCTCACGAACAAGGTCTTCGACATCCGGGCGAAGCGAGTTCCTTCCGGCGCGTGGCCGCCGGCGATCCCCGGCATCGAGACCTCGAAGGCCGGGAACGTGACGTGGACGTACGCCGTGACGGCCGAGGGCCGCGCATCGATCGCCACGAATCGCATCCTGACCTGGCCGGACCGCACCCCCTCGCCCCTCGGCTGGGTCTCTGGACCGCCCGCGGCGAAGAAGGCGCCCGCGACGAAGCGCGGATAATCCCGAGAATGCGGATCGCCGTCGCGATGTCGGGAGGGGTCGACTCCTCCGTCGCCGCGCTTCTCCTCAAGCGCGAGGGCGCGGATCTCGTCGGCCTTTCGATGCACCTCTGGGATCACGACCGGGACGGGACCGGTGCCGCATCGGGCCGCTGCTGCACGCTCGACGACCTCTCTTTCGCGCGGCGCGCGGCCGAGACGATCGGCATCCCGCATTACGTCCTCGACCTGACGGAGCGCTTCGAGGAGGCCGTCGTCCGGCCGTTCGTGACGAGCTACCTCGAGGGCCGAACGCCGATTCCCTGCACGGCCTGCAACACCGAGGTGAAGTTCAAAACGCTTCTCGCGCGTGCCGAGGCGCTGGGATGCAACGCGGTGGCGACCGGCCACTACGCGCGCGTCGAGACGAACGCCGCGACGGGGGTGAGGCGCCTCCTGAAGGCACGGGACCGCGGCCGCGACCAGTCGTATTTCCTCTACGACCTCACGAGCGAGCAGCTTTCGCGCGTGCGCTTTCCGCTGGGAGAGCTCGAGAAGACCGAAGTGCGCGCGATCGCGCGCGAGGCGGGCCTGCCGAACTGGGACAAGCCCGACTCGCAGGAAATCTGCTTCGTGCCGAACGGCACGAAGCCGGCGGATTTCATCCGGAAAGAGGCCGCGAACCTCGGCATTTCTCTACCGGCTCTCACGGGCGCGCGGCCCGGGAAGATTTTCTTAGAAGGTGGAAAGAGAGTCGGAGCGCACGAGGGGACGATGGCCTATACCGTGGGCCAGCGCCGCGGGATCGGCGTCGCGTCCGCCTCGCCCCTCTACGTTCTCGCGACGTATCCCGAAGAGTCCCGCGTCGTCGTGGGCCCCGCCGCCTCTCTTTTTTCTAAGAAAATTACCCTCGAGGCGGTGAGCTTGCGCATGGCTGGAGGCGTGAGGCAGCCCATTCCAGTGCTTGCGCGGATTCGCTCGCGTCACCCGGAGCAGGCCGCGTCGCTGACTCTCGAGGGCGGCGGGCGCGGCCGCCTCGAGTTCGAAGAGCCGGTGCGGGCCGCCGCGCCCGGCCAGTCCGCCGTCTTTTACGATCCGACCCGACCCGACCTCGTCCTCGGCGGTGGCGTCATCGCCAGGCCGGTCTCCCCGGCCTGATTGCCGTTTTTCGGGCCTTATCTCATCCCTTCGCGGTCGGCCCTTGACTTGCGCGTTACTTACGCCTACATTGCGTCCGGATGAGGTGAGGCATGGTCTCTGTCAGGCGGACGGTCGAAATCGAAGATCAGGTCAGGGTGCTCATGGCGGAAGCGCTGGACGACCGGGAGGGCGGTTCGGTGGGTGCCGGGGCGGGGTCTCTTCGCGCCCTCGCGGACGGGAAAAGGGCGAAGCAGGCGCTCGACCCGATCAACCTCCGGGATCTCATCGTTCCGGGCCTGGGGAACCGGCGCATCTTCCGGGTCCTGCTCACGAACGCCTGCCGCTACTCGTGCGACTACTGCCCGATGCGCGCCGAGCGCGACCTGCCGCGGCATGCGCTCGAGCCGGCGCGGCTCGCCCGCCTCTTCATGACGGCTTTCCGCCGTGGCTGGTGCGACGGGCTCTTCATCACGAGCGGAATCCCGAAGGACGCCGTCTGGGCGATGGACCGGATGCTCGAGCTCGTCGAGCTGCTGCGCGTCACGCACGGCTACCGCGGCTACCTGCACGTCAAGGCCCTCGCGGGCGCCGAGCCGGGGCAGATCGAGAAGCTCGTGCGCCTCGTCGACCGCGTCTCGTACAACCTCGAGGTGCCCTGCCAGCGCGCGCTCGACGAGCACGCGCCGGGGAAGGACCTCGACAAGGGGATCGGGATCCTCGCCGTCGCACGCGACGCGGCGGCC
>JBAUSZ010000297.1:0-8089 GCA_049581965.1 Thermoanaerobaculia bacterium
CGCGCGAGGTCGCCGCCGAGGGCGCGCGCGGCCACGCAGTTGACGCCGAGGGCGTCGGGAGGGAGCGGCAGGGAGAGGAGAGCACGCGCGAAGTCCTCGACTCTCTCGCCCGACAGCAGCCTCCCGGTTTCGTCCGTCACGCACGAGACGACGAGGGGCAGCCCCGTCGCCGCGGCGCCGCGCGCGGCGGCAACCGCCTCGCGGACGGTGTTCATCGTCTCGACGAGGATGAGGTCGACGCCCGCGGCGGCGAGAGCCGCCGCCATCTCGGCGTGTTCGGAGAGAAGAATGTTCTCTTGCTTCGGAACGAGATCAGGCCGGTAGCAATCCTCCAGAGGGGCGAGCGACCCGGCGATTGAAATGTCGTTGGAGATTTTCTTAGAAGGTCCGGTTGCGGTCGTGCTCGGGCGCTCGGCTCTACGCCCTCGTGACGGCGCGGCCCGGGGCGCCTTCGCCCGATTTCCATTCGAAGAAATCTTCTCTTGCGCCGCCCGCCGTGCCAGAGCCACCGCCGTGGCCAGAAGCTCTCGCTGAGAGAGGGAGGAAGAAGATTCTCTCAAGTTTCTTGCGTGCAGCCGGAAGCTCGCGATCGTGAGGATCTCCGCCCCCGCCTCCGCGTTCTCCCGGTGAATCGCCCCGACGAGATCCGGCGCGTCGAGGAGAGCCTGCGCGCTCCAGAGGGGAGAGGGGAGCCGCGCTCCCCGGCCGAGAAGGTCGGTTCCAAGGGCCGCGTCGAGGACCAGCGGGGGCCCCGAGCGGAGCCTCTCGCGGAAGGAGGAGGCGGGCACGGCGGATCTCCGCGGACGAGGATAAAGGACGCGGCCTGCTAGCATTCCGCCTCATGCCGTCCGCGCGCTCATGGGCACTCGTCCTCGGGGCCTCTTCGGGCTTCGGCGAGGCCGCCTCCCTCGCCCTCGCCCGTGCGGGACGGAACGTCTTCGGCGTCCACCTCGACCGCAAGACGACCCAGCCGAACGTCGAGCGCATCACGGAACAGATCTCGGCCGCCGGCGCGCGGTCCGTCTTCTTCAACATGAACGCCGCAGACGACGCGAAGCGCGCAGAGGCGATCGCGGAAATGGCGAAGGTCCTCGACGCCGACGGCCGCCGGGCCGGGATCGACGTCGTCCTCCACTCGCTCGCGTTCGGGACGCTCAAGCCGTTCCTCGCGGGAAACCCGGCGGACCGCATCGCACGGGCCCAGATGGACATGACGCTCGACGTCATGGCGCACTCGCTCGTCTACTGGGTGCAGGACCTCCTCTCGGCGAGCCTCCTCGCGGAGGGGGGGCATGTCTTCGCGATGACGTCGGCGGGCGGGCACCGGATCTGGAAATCCTACGGCGCCGTGTCGGCGGCCAAGGCCGCCCTCGAGAGCCACTGCCGCCAGCTCGCAGTCGAGCTCGTGACGCGGAAGATCGCCGTCAACGCGATCCGGGCGGGCGTCACGGACACGCCCGCGCTGCGGAAGATTCCGGGGAACGCGGAGATGATCCAGCGTTGCCTCGAGATCCACCCGGCGGGCCGCCTCACGACGCCCGACGACGTCGCGCGGGTCATCGTGGCGCTCTCGCAGCCCGGGACCGTCTGGCTGAGCGGGAACGTCCTCGGCGTGGACGGCACGGAAGACGTCATCGGCTGAGGCCGGCATGAGCAAGACGGGCCTTCTCCCTGCGGTCGCCTGCGCGACGCTTTCGCTCGCCCTCATGGGCGCCTCCTGCGAGACCGTTCGCCCGAACGTGAAGGCGCAGTCGGACGTCCCCTCCGCCGGCAAGTTTCCGCACGGGATCTTCGGCCGACTCCTCGAGAAGATCGTCAAGGACGGCCTCGTCGACTACGCGACGGCGTCGCTCGAAGAACCGCTCCTCGAGGAGTACCTCGCGGAGATCGCGCGCGTGTCGCCCGACTCGCACCCGCATCTGTTCACGACGGAACCCGACCGGCTCGCCTATTGGATCAACGCCTACAACGCCTGCGCGATTCGCGGCGTCCTGAGGTTCAACCGCCCCCAGAGCCTGAAGGACATCGACGCCCGCTTCGACTCCGGAACGAAGTACGTCGTCGGCAGCCGCGACCTCTCCCTGAACCAGATCGCGTCGATCGCCTACCGGAAGTTCGCGGACGCGCGCGTCCGTTTTGCGCTCGTGAAGGCGCGCCGCGGCGGGCCGCCGCTCGCGAAAGACGCATGGGACGCGTCCGATCTCGACGAGCGCCTCGAGGCCGCCGCGAAGGCCTTCGTCGCGGACCAGCACAACGTGGACTGGAAGGCCCCCTCGCTCAAGGTGGGCTTCTCACGCGTGATTCTCGACTTCCGGGCCGACTTCGAGCGGGAGGTCCCGTCCACCGTGTCGGGAGACCCGCGTCTCGTTTCGTCGATCAACCGCTGGCGCCCGCGGACGGACAAGATCACCGCGATCGAGGTCTACCCGATTCCGTTCGACGAGCGCCTGAACGACGTGTCGAACCGGTAGGTCGATGCGCGCCTCGCGCCGCGCCATTCCGTTCGTTCTCGCAGTCCTCGCAGCGTCGTGCGGCCGCCCGGCCGGCCAGGAGATGGCTCCTGCCGTTCCACCGGCGCCTGCGCCGATCCGGACGCTCGCAGGCGGCCTCCCTCTCGCGCCTGGCCTCGTGCTGACGCTCGTCCCGAACCTGCCGGGCGTCGACGGTGAGGACATGTCCGATCTCGCGCGCCGCCAGGTCGAGGTTCTCGAGGCCCAGAAGGGCGGTCTGCGCCTGAAATGGACGGGACAGGTGCGCGTCGAGAAGCCCGAATCCGCACGGCGCCGCGAGGACTGGGTGCGCGCCCGGTCGAACGCGCCGCGCGGCGGGACGCCCGAGCCCACGGTTCCCGCCGTCTATGAAACGCACGAGGTCGGCGGGACGCTCTTTTTTCCCGACTTCTCGACGGCGTCGGAGTTTCTCCTTCCCGGCCTCTGGCCGGAGGGCACGGCGACGATCCGGAGCACGACGACGCTCTGGATCTCGCCGAACGCATTGGCCGAGCTGAAGGGCGGCGGGCGGGCGTCGGTGCCGCTCGCGGTGTCGGGGCCCTTGCTGCGCGAGCCCGCCGTCACGATCCTGCGCCGTGCGATCGACCTCGCGGGCAAGGCGCCGTCCGGGCGGCCGGGCCTCTGGACCGCGGGACCTCCCGCGGCCTTCACGCTGCGCGTGGACGGTAACGACGTGACGGTCCCGGCTCTGGAGGCGCACGACTGGTTCGGGACGTACAAGGTGCACGACGCGAGCGCGGCGCCGCTCGTCCTCGCGGCGCTCCCCCAGCCGCCCTCCTCGCCGCCGGCGGATCTCTTCGCGCCCGCGAGCGTGCTGCGCAGCCTTCTCGGCTACCGTGTCGCGGAGGTCACGCGTCCGAAGGAAAGCAAATGAAGGAAGACCAGGGCCTGGCGGTCGTGACAGGCGCCTCTTCGGGGATCGGGGCCGCCTTCGCGCGCCTCCTCGCCGCGACGGGCCGCCCCGTCCTCCTCGTCGCGCGCTCGAAGGACGCGCTGGGCGCGCTCGCGGGCTCCCTGCGGTCGCTGCCCGGGGGCGACGCGGAGGCCCTCGTCACGGACCTCGGGACGCCGGAAGGACGTGACGCGGTCTGGCTGGCCACGGAAGGGCGCGGCAGGCCCGTTGCCCTCCTCGTCAACAACGCGGGATTCGGCCTCGTCGGAGAGCAGGCGGATCTGCCGCTCGCGAGGGTCCACGCCCTCCTCGAATTGAATGTCGTCGCCACCGCCGAGCTCACGCACCGCTTCCTCGTCGCGATGAGAGCGCGACGCGCCGGCGCGATCCTAAACGTGGCCTCGACGTCCGCCTTCTACCCGACGCCGTACTTCTCGGTCTACGGCGCGAGCAAGGCTTTCATTCTCTCCTTCACGCACGCGCTGCACGAAGAGGCGCGCAAGGACGGCGTGACGGTCACGTGCCTGTGCCCGGGCTACACGAGGACGAACTTCGGCCCCGTCGCGGGGATGAAGAGCGCCGAGGGGACGCCGTTCCCCGAGATGACGGCCGAGGCGGTCGCGAGGATCGGCCTTAAGGCCGTGAGAAAGAAGAAGGCCGTCGTCGTGACGCACCCGCTCGACCGCCTCTGGATCGCCTCCGGAAGGCTCGTCCCGCGCTGGGTGCCCGCGAGGATCGGTGCGATCTTCTTCTCGAAGGCGAAGCTGGATTCCTGAGAGAAAAGCGGAGAGAAAGACTTCTTAGAAGGGTGAGTGAGCGCGGAGCGCAGCGTGACGCCGCAGCGGTTTCCCTGACGCCGGGGCTCCCATTACTTTCTAAGAAAATCCGAATCTTAATCCGAATCTTCCCGTCAGTGGCTTCCCGCTTTGTCTCCCCACACCTGCTTCAACCGCGCGTCGCGGCCGCAGCCGGAGCGGTAGAAGCCGTAGCGGATCGGGTTCTTCCTGTAGTAGCTCTGGTGGTACTCCTCGGCCTTCCAGAAGACGCCCGCCTTCACGATTTCCGTCACGACGGGCGCCTTGAGGATGCCCGAGGCCTCGAGCGCCTTCTTCGAGGCCTCGGCCGCCTGACGCTGCGCGTCGTCGTGGAAGAAGATCGCCGTCGTGTACTGGAAGCCCGAGTCGCAGAACTGGCCACCGGCGAAGGTCGGGTCGACGTTGTGCCAGAAGACGTCGAGTAATTTCTCGTAGGTGACTTTACTCGCATCGTAGACGACTTCGATCGCCTCGCGGTGCCCCGTTCCGCCCGCGCCGACCTCGTGGTACGTCGCGCCCGCCTTCGTCCCGCCCGTGTAACCCACCGTCGTCGAGACGACGCCGGGCAGTTCGTCGAAGGGGCGCTGCATGCACCAGAAGCAGCCCCCCGCGAACGCGGCCTTCGCGAGGCCGGCGGGAGCCGCCGCCGTGGCCTTCGTCGGCTCCTCTGCCGGGGCGAGGACCGCATGCAGCAGCAGGGTGAGGAGCGGCAAGAGAAAACGGTTTGGGCGGCGCATGACGTGAGTCTCTCCGTGGGGGATACGGCGATCAACCCTCCGTGGATGCCCCGAGGCCGCCGTTCCATTCCCGCGGTCGGCGTTTCCTCGAGTCAGAGGACGTACGGACGCCCGAAGAGCTTCGCCAGCGAGTCGGCGACCGACCGGAAGGCCAGCTCGAGGCCGGCGACCTCCTCGGGGGTGAACCAGCCCACCTCGAGCGTCTCGTCGCCCGCGTGCGGCTCGCGGCTTCCGGGCGCGAGGGCGCCCCGGTAGACCGCGACGACGACCGGCCGCCCGGGATAGGAGAACAGGCCGAGAAGGCCCTCGAGGTCGGCTACGGCGCCGCACTCCTCCAGCGTCTCGCGAAGCGCGGCCTCCTCGACCGTCTCCCCGCGGTCCACGTGGCCGCCCGGAAACGTCCACTTGCCGTAGCCGGGCTCGATCGCGCGCTTCACGAGAAGGACGCGCTCGTCGCGCACGATCAGGACGCCCGCCGCGACCTTCGGGTCGATCCAGTGCACGGCCCCGCAGGACGGGCACACGGGCACGGTGCGCCCCGGCGCCATTTCCCTGGACTCGAGCCTGCGGGCGCACTGGGTGCAGTAGACGGGCAGCTCGTACACGAGGGTCAGGCTACCGCGTTTCGGCGGTGCCCCACCGGCGGAAGCCGACGCCGCTGCCGCGGAGCAGGCGGACCGCGCCGAGGCGCTCGGACGCGAGAGCGCCGGAAACGGCCGCCGCGAGGGTCCCCTGGCCAGGGAACGTCGTGTCGCCCACGAGCTGGAAGTCCGGCAGTCCGAGTGTCGGATCGACGGCGAAAAAGCCGGAGTTCCGACGCGTGATCGGGAGGCCGCCCACGCGCCCGCCCCCGCGCCGGGTGAAGCGGCGAAACGTGCGCGGTGTCCCGATGTCCTCGTGGACGACCGCGGCGTCGAGGTCCGGGTAGAGATCCGCGAGCGCGGTGCGCATCCGCGCGCGGACTTCCTCTTTTTTCGTGCGGTAGTCCTCGCCTCGGAGGGAAGCCCAGTTGCCGGCGTCGGTGTGCGTCGAGACGGAGAGCGTCTGGCCGCCGGGCGGCGCGGCCGGATCGCCCGGCGGCGAGAAGGAGAGGAAGAGCGAGTCGGGCGCGACGAGCCGGTGGAGGCGGCGCGGGTGAGGATTCACGGGGCGCGAGAGGCCGAGGTTGAGAACCACGGCGCCCCAGCCCTCCTCTTTCCCGCGGACGGCGCGCGACGCGCGTGCCGTCTCCTCTCCGGCGAGAAGAAGCGGCAGGTCGGCCGCCGGAAGGTTGGCGACGACCTGCCGAGCGCGGACGTCTTCGCCTCCGGCGGTGCGGAGCGTCCACCGGGAGCCCTCGCGCCTGAGCTGCGTGACCGGAGTACGCAGGCGGATCTCGGCGCCGGCGGCCGAGGCCGCGCCCGCGAATGCCCCGGCGAACGCCTTCATCCCGCCACGCGCGCGGGAGACGCCGCGCCGGAAAAGATCGAGCCCGAGCGCGCTGTTCCACCACGGTGCGACGTCCGGGCCCGACTGCACCGTGATGAGGAGCGAGAGGTCGACGAACGCGCGAAACGCGGGATGCGCCGACGGCGCGCCCGAGAGCCGCTCGACGTCGGCGACGGTCCGGTCGAAGGTGCAGAGGAGCGAAAGGAGAGACGAGGGGGAACGAAGTACACGAAGATTTCTGAGAAGGTCGGAGGGAGAGGTCAGCGGCAATCGAGGCCAACTTTTCGCAACGTGCCAGAGGCGTTCCCCATCCCCTCTTACCCTTTCAAAGAAATCCTCGGCGCCGGCGGGAAAGACGCGGCGCACCTCGTCACGCCACAGGTTCTGTTCTCTTCCGAAGAAGAATCTTTCCCCTCCGGCGATGACCTCGACCCCTTCCACGGGCTCGAGCTCGAGACCGCCGGGGCCGAGCGGGATCCGGAGGGCCTCGGCGAGGGCGTGGAGCGGATCCCCCGGGTCGAACCCGATGAGGGTCGTGGCCCCTGCGTCGAACGTGAAGCCGTCCGCCTCGTACCAGCCGGCCGTCCCGCCGGGCTTGTCGTGCGCCTCGAGGAGGAGCACCTTCCTTCCGGCACGGGCGAGCAGGCCAGCCGCCACCAGGCCGCCGGGGCCCGCTCCCACGACCGCCGCGTCCCATGTGACGGAAGTCACGCCCTGACCCTACGACCAGGGGGTCGCCGGCGGTTTCGGGGGCGTCCTTGACGGGAGGGGGAGAGGTGACGAGAATTCGCCGTCCTTGCGGGCGCTCGCCCGCTCCTCCGGAGGGCTCCTTGACCAACACCCGCAAGTGGACCGAAGACGACGCCAAGTGGCTGAAAGCCAATTTCGGCCGCATGGACTCCCAGACGCTGTCACGGAAGCTGGGACTCTCGCTCGAGGACCTCGAGAAGAAGGTCCGGCAGCTCAAGCTCGCCGCACCGGAGCCGGAGAAGGCGCGCAAGTCGCCGGCCTCGCTCAAGGAGGCGGTCAAGGAGTTCTCGGCCGCGCGCAAGGAGTACGAGAAAGCCATCGAGCTCTTCCACAAGCGCCACTTCGACGACGCCGCGCGGCGGTTCGAGGACCTCATCGAGAAGCACCCCGACGAGAAGGAGTTCCTGGACCGCGCGCGGATGTACCTCACGGCCTGCCGGAACGGGAAGAAGGCGAAGGCCGCCTCCATGGAGAATCCGGAGGAGGTCTACCACGCGGCCGTGTTCGAGAAGAACCGCGGCAACGTCGGGAAGGCCCTCGAGCTGCTCCGGAAGAACGCGGGAAAGAAGGACGGCGACGGGCGCGTGCACTACCTCGCGGCCTGCTGCTTCGCGCTCCAGGGCGACCTCGAGCAGGCCCTCCAGTCGCTCAGGAAGGCGATCGCGGCCGACGACCACAATCGCATCCAGGCACGCCTCGAGGCCGACCTCTCGGCTCTGCGCGGCACGCAGGGGTTCACGGAGCTCGTCGCGGGAGGCGCGTGACGGCCGTCGTCCTCCTCGCCGCCGGCCGCGGCGTGAGGATGAGGTCGTCGCGGCCGAAAGTGCTTCACGAGGCGGCCGGCCGCCCGCTCCTGGACCGTGTCCTCGAAACGGCGCTCGCCGTCGCGGGGGATCCCGCGGCCGTCGTCGTCGTCGTCTCGAAAGACGGGGACGCCGTCGGCGAGCACCTGAAGGC
>JBAUSZ010000298.1:0-10737 GCA_049581965.1 Thermoanaerobaculia bacterium
CCTCGCGGCGGCGCTCGGCCGTTCGGCCCTCGACCGGGCCACCGTGTACCGCAACCTCGTCGAGCTCGTGAAGGCCGGCCTCGCCCGGCGGCGCGACCTCGGGGACCACGTCTGGCGGTTCGAGGCGGCGACCGCCCGGCCCGGCGGCAAGGACCACCCGCACTTTCTGTGCACGACGTGCGGATCGCTGGAGTGCCTCGACATGCTCAAGGTCTCGCTCCGGCGCGGCGCGCGCGTCCCGCGCACGCTGAAGGAAGACGCCGTGGAGATCCTCGTCAAGGGGCTCTGTGATCAGTGCCAGGTCCGAGGAGAGACTTCCTAGAAGGGCATGAAGGGCGGCCCTCCCTTGCCCCGTAACCATTCGAAGAGAATCTTCGTATTCTCTTCCTATGAAAAGAGCCCTCGCCGCTGCCGCTCTGCTCGCGTGGCTCGCGATCTCCTTCTCCTCCTCGGCCGTCGCCCAGAGCCTCGCCGTCGAGAAGTACAAGCTGTCGAACGGGATGACGGTCATCCTCTACCCCGACCACACGCTGCCCGCCGCCGTGATCAACATCTGGTACCGGGTGGGGAGCAAGGACGAGCCGGCCCGGAGGAGCGGGTTCGCGCACCTCTTCGAGCACCTCATGTTCATGGGCACCGAGCGCGTTCCGAACGGCGAGTTCGACCGTCTCATGGAGGCCTCGGGGGGCTCGAACAACGCCTCCACGACCTCCGACCGCACCGATTACTACTCGTTGGGCCCCGCCTCGCTCCTGCCGACGCTTCTCTGGCTCGACGCCGAGCGTCTGGAGGGCCTGCCGCGCGCGATGGACCAGAAGAAGGTCGACCTCCAGCGCGACGTCGTCCTGAACGAGCTCCGCCAAAGCTACGAGAACCAGCCGTACGGACGGGCCGACCTCGCGATCCAGCAGCTCCTCTATCCGCCGTCGCACCCCTATCACTTCCCCGGGATCGGTACCGCGGAGGACCTGAAGGCCGCCGTCGCGAACGACGTGAAGGACTTCTTCGCAACGTACTACGTCCCGAACAACGCGAGCCTCGTCGTCGCGGGCGACTTCGACCCGGTGGCCATCAAGTCGCTCGTCGAGAAGCTCTTCGGCACGCTGCCGCGCGGGGCCGAGCCGCCGCGCAAGCCCGTCCCCTCCGCCAGGCTCGACCGGGTGAGGCGCGGCGCCATGTACGACAAGGTCCAGCTGCCGCTCGTCGCCTTCGCGTACCACACGCCTCCCGCGATGGCGCCGGGCGACGCCGAATGTGACCTTCTCGCGGCCGTCCTCGCCGAGGGCAAGAGCAGCCGGCTGTACAAGCGCCTCGTGATCGACGACAAGCTCGCGTCGTCCGTCTCCGCCTACAACGCGAGCCAGCAGCTCGGCTCCTATCTGCGGATCGACGTTCAAGCGCGGCCGGACGCCGACCTCGCGCGCGTCGAGAAGGCCGTCGACGAGGAGGTCGCGCGCCTCCTGAAGGACGGTCCGAATGCAGGCGAGCTCGCCCAGCGCAAGTCGACGACCGAGCTCGCGAAGCTCTCGGCGCTCCAGCGCCTCGAGGCGCGCGCCGACGCTTTGAACTTCTACGAGGACGTCTGGGGCGAGCCGAACTCCTTCGTGCGGGACCTCGACCGGTACCGGAACGCGACGCCCGCCTCGGTTCTCGCGACCGCGAGGCAGGTGCTCACGAAAGACGCCAGGGTCGTCTACCGCGTCCTGCCCGAGCAGCCGAAGCAGGTGCCCTCCGCCCGCGACACGCGGCCCACGGACTTCCCGCAGAAAACGTTCCGGCCCACAGCGCCGGAGACGTTCACGCTCGCGAGCGGGATTCCCGTCGAATTCTGGAGGACGCCCGAGCTGCCGCTCACGCGCGTCACCACGGTGTTCCGGCCAGACGGAGCGCTCGACGCCTCCCGCGAGCGGGCGGGCCTCGCGTCGCTCATGGCCGGGATGCTCGACGAGGGTGCGGGCTCGCGCGACGCCCTCGCGTTCGGCGAGGCCGTCGCGGCTCTCGGAGGCAGCTTCTCGACCGGGGCGACGCAGCGGTCCGTGCAGGCGAGCCTGACCATCCTCTCGCGCAACTTCGCCGCCGGGCTGCCGCTGCTCGCGGACGCCGTCCGCCGGCCACGGTTCTCGACACCGGACTTCGAGCGCGTCAAGCGCCTCACCTTGGACGCGCTCGCGCAGTCGGAGGACGAGGCCCCGGCTGTCGCCGATCGCGTCGCGTCCCGAGCGCTGTTCGGCGACACCCACCCCTACGCGTGGCCGCCCGACGGAACGCCCGCTTCCATCTCGGCCATCACCCTCGAGCGCGTGAGGGTCGCTCATGCGACGCTCGTGAGACCCGAAACGGCGACTCTCCTCGTCGCGAGCAGCCTGCCCGCGGCCGACGTGAAGGCGGCGCTCGAGAGCTCGTTCGGCGACTGGAAGGCCGCCGAGCCGGCTCGGGGACTTCCGCCGATCCCCGCGGCGTACGCGCCCTCCGGGACGGGGCTCCGCGTCTACCTCGTGGACCGCCCCGACGCGCCGCAGACGAGCGTCCGGTTCCTCGCGCCGTCGCCCCGCTTCGCTGATTCCTCGCGGGTCCCGCTGCGCCTCCTCGGAACGATTCTCGGCGGCAGCTTCACGAGCCGTCTCGAGCAGAACCTGCGCGAGAAGCACGGTTACGTCTACCACGCCGGGGCCGGCTTCTCGCCGGGGCCCCTCCTCGGGACGTTCTCTGCCGCGGCCGAGGTCACCGCGAAGGACACCGGCGGCGCGCTCCGGGAGTTCCTGAACGAGTTCGCGCGGCTCTCCTCGGGCGACGTGACGGACGAGGAAGCCGGCAAGGCCCGCGGCCTCGTGAAGAACCGAGTCGTCGAGGCCTTCTCGGGGCTCTCAGGGATCGTCGGGACCGCGGCGAGCTACGTCGAGTCCGGCGCGCCGTTCGAGACGCTCGGCGAGGACCTCGCCGCGATGCAGAGGACGACGGCCGCGGACCTGAACGCGCGGGCGAAAACGGCCGTCGCTCTCGACAAGGCCGTTCTGGTCCTCGTGGGCGACAAGGCGACACTCCTCCCCCAGCTCGAGGAGGCAGGGCTACCCGCGCCCATCGAGGTCGACAGCTGGGGAGAAAAGAAGAAGGTTCCTTAGGAAGGCCCGCGCAGGGAGGGCGTTGCCGCCCTCACCCTTAAATCTTCGATTCTTTGAAGGGGACGTGCTTGCGGACGACGGGGTCGTACTTCTTCACTTCCATCTTGTCCTGATGGATCTTCTTGTTCTTCGTGATCGTGTAAAAGTAACCCGTGTTCGCCGTCGAGACGAGCTTGATCTTCTCGCGCATTCCCTAGACCCTCTTCCCCTCGCGGCGCATCCCCGCGACGACGGTGTCGATGCCCTTCTTGTCGATCGTGCGGAGCGCGGCGGTCGACACGCGCAGGCGCACCCAGCGACCCTCGCTCTCCACCCAGAAGCGCTGCGTGCGCAGGTTCGGCTTGAACAGGCGCTTCGTCTTGTTGTTCGCGTGCGACACCTTGTTGCCCGATTTCGCCCGCTTTCCCGTGACCTGACAGATTCCGGACATGATGGCTCCTTCGACCCAGAGCCGATGAGCCTACCAGAAGCTCTCGCGTCCCGCAACCTGCTGAAAGCGCGCGGGTTCCGCCGGGCTCAGCGGGGCGAGACGACCAGGAGTTCGAACGTCCCCGGCAGCATTGACGGGCGGGGGTGGGGGGCGTCCGCCGAGGGCGTCGGTACCGGTCCGTACTGCGCGGCCGAGAGGAAAATCCGGTGCGTCTTCGGGTCAAGAGCCATCGTCCTCGCGCCTTTCTTCGTCGCCACGGTCTCGACGAGGGCGTACGTCCCCGGTGAGGTCTCCTTGACGACGTTGAGCGTCCCATCCCCGTTCGACGCGAAGACGAGGTCCACGCCGGCATCGAAGGCCACGGCGTCGCAACCCTCGCCGATGGGGACGGTGCCGAACATCGTGCCGTCCTTCGCGCTCAGCACCGCGAGAACCCTGTTCCGGCAGCCGGCAAAGAGCCGCCGCGACTTCGGGTCGAGAGCGAGGCCCGTCGGGTCCTCGCACGCCGTAATCTTCCAGCGGCCCTTTACGGCGAGGGTCGCCGCCTCGAACGCGACGACCTCGGCCGTATCCTCGATGTTCACGTACACGATCCCGGCCGCGTCGGAGACCGCGAACTCGGGTTTCCCACCGAGCGGCAGCGTCCCGGCCACCGCGAGCGTCGCTGCGTCGATCGCCGTCGCATTCTTGCCGCGCCCATTGAACGTGAAGACCCGCTTCGAGACAGGCTCGTAGAGGATCGCGTCCGGATTCTCGCCGGTGACCTTGACCGTCGCCGTGACGGCGAGAGAACCGGGATCGAAGACGGTCACGGTGTTTGGCCGGCCGTTGCTCGTGAAGCCCTTCTTCAGCTCGGGCGCGAGCGCGATCCCGTGCACGCCCTCGGTCCCCGGGATGTCGCCGATGACCTTCCCCGAGTCCGCGTCGACAACCATGACGTGCGTCGAGCGCGAGACGTAGATTCGCCGGGCGGCGGTGTCGACCGTGAGGTAGTCCCAGCCTCCGTCGCCGCCGACGGGATACGACGTCACGACGCGATGTCCTCCGGAAGGCAGCTCGGAGGCCGGCAGAGGAGAGACGAGGACGAGAGAGGCGAGAAGGCAGGCGGCGATTCTCATTCGGCGACATTATCAACGCACCTCGACCTGTCGTAGATTGCCCGGGTGCGTCCCCCTCGACTCATTCGGCTCTCCTTCGCGGCATTCGTTCTCTTCGGAGCACCTCCCCTTCGCGCCCAGGACCCGTTCGAGATCCAGGTCTACGAGTACGAGACGGTCCCGAAGGGAAAGTGGAACCTCGAGACGCACGTGAACTACGTCTCGAAGGGGACGACGGGGTACGAGGGGCCGATGGCGCCCACCGAGGGCCAGTTCCATACGACCTTCGAGCTGACGCGGGGTATCACGGAGAACTTCGAGCTCGCCGGGTACCTCTTGCTCGGCTCGTACACGGGCGGCCACTTCCAGGTCGCGGGCGCCCGCATCCGCCCGCGCGTGAGCGTCCCGAAGGAATGGGACTGGCCCATCGGCGTCTCGCTCAGCGTCGAGGTCGGTTTCCCGAGGAAGGTCTACGAGGAGAACGGGGCGACGCTCGAGATCCGGCCCATTCTCGAGAAGAAGTTCGGGGCTTGGCAGATCGACCTCAACCCCGTCGTCGGCACGGCCCTGAGCGGCCCGGGCAGGGGCGAATGGGACCTCGAGCCCGGCGTGCGTCTCGCGTACGAGACCTCGAAAACGCTGGACCTCTCCATCGAATACTACGGGGCGATCCCGTTCTCGGGAGGCGAGACCGTACACCAGATCTATCCCGGCGCCGACGTCCACCTCTCGGAGGACGTGGTCCTGAACCTGGGCGCAGGCTGGGGCCTCACGGACGCCGGCAACCGGTTCGTCTGGAAGATGCGCCTCGGCGTCGCGTTCTAGGCCATTTGGCGCTCTGGGCCAAGGGATTCGCGCTCCGGGACCACGTCTGGCCCTTGCCTTGGACCGCGACCGGCCGCAAATTGTCGTCCGGAGGGTTTCATGAGAACGAGTCGCATGCCCACTTTCGCCTTCGCCGCCGTTCTGGCCGTCTCGTTCCCCGCCGCCGGCCAGCCGGCCCCCGCAGCGCCGGCGACCGGTCACGTCACCGCCGTCACGCTCGCGGCCACGACGCCGGTCACGTTCCGCGGCGTCTGCTCGCCGTCCGTCTACGTCGCCTTCGAGGGCAAGATCACGACGGACGCGCCGCAGCCGATTGCCAAGGGCCTGGAAAAGCCGGGTAAGTTCATCTGGAGCGACTACAAGGTGGATCCGGTCAACGTCGCGTCCCGGTCGTCCGACAGGAAGCTGTCGACCGTCACTCAATACCGCTATTTCAATGCGAACTTCGACGGATGGGTGAAGCTCCAGGCACAGCCTTGGCCCGACGTGCGCCCACGCGAGTCGAGCCCGGTCGCCGTGAAGATCACGTGCGAGCCGCCCGTCTTCAAGCAGCTCCAGAACGCGCCGGCCGGCTCGTCGAAGGTCCCGACGCCGGGACACTGAGTCTGGTCGCCGTCCACGCCCTTTCCCTGCTTCGCGACGGCCTCGGCGCCCCAAAAGAGTAAGGGGCGGAGGACATCCCCCGCCCCGTCCCGGGATCACCCAGAATGGACGCGCACCTAGTTGTTCGGCGCGCCGGCGAGGATCCAGCTCCGGATGTTGTTCTGATTTGCGCTTGAAACCGACCTGTGGCCGCTTGCTAGCTGGATCACGAGGACGCTCTGGTCGGGGTTGAAGGGAATCACCCTGGTCCCAGTCTGTGTCGTCGAGGCCACGTTGACGAGGTTCGAAAAGGACTGTCCGGCGCGCAGGTCAAGCCCCGCGGAGCCCCCCGCGCCGTGACAGCCGACGCAGCTCGGAGTGAAGAGCGTCGTTTGCAGGGTGCTCAGAGTGACCGCGGGGGGTGACGTCGGCGTGAGCGTACGTGTCGGCGTGGGTGTGGGTGTCGGCGTGGAAGTCCCGGCGGGCGGCACGGTCGGTGTCTGAGTCGGCGTGAGCGTCCGCGTCGGCGTGGGCGTGGCGGTCGGCGTGGAAGTCCCGGCGGGCGGCACGGTCGGTGTCTGAGTCACGATGGGCGTCGCCGTCATCGACGGCCTCGGCGTGGCGGTCCGCGTCGGGGTCGGCGTCGGTCCTGGCCCGCCGGTCACGGTGACGACTCGATGTGGAGAGGAGGGATCCGACAGTCCCCGCGAATCGGTCGCCGTGAAGGAAACCGTGAACGTGCCAGGGTTCGGATAGCCGTGGGCGCCCGGGTTCAGCACCGTGGAGTTCGTCCCGTCGCCGAAGTTCCAGAGAACGGTGACCATGTCTCCGTCCGGGTCGGTTACGGCACCCGCGAAGACGACCGACTGGCCTGCCACGATCGTGACGTTTTTCTTCGGGGAGGTGATGACGCCGTCCGGCGGACGGTTGGCAACCCCGGTGCGCGGCAGGATTTGGCCCCGGATCTCCCCGTCGGGGTGCGCGGCGGTCTCGACGTCGGCATAAAGCTGGCCGCTCTTCAGGGCACTCGTGAACCCTTCCCAATTCCCTGCGAGAGGTCCGACGAGGTCGGCCTGCCTCAGGGAACCGCGGATCTCGAAGAACCGCCTCTCCTCCTCTTGCGTCGACGACCCCGTGACGGTCGCATCAAAGAGAACCGCGACCACCGGGCCGGCCTGCCCCGGCGCGCCCAGGTGGATCAGCGCCGCCTTCACGCTCTCGAGTTTGGGCGCGCTCAGCGAAAAGCGGAGGCTCGGGCCTGGATTACCGGGCTGCTGCTCTCCGTCGTCGTCGGGCTCGAACGTTCTCGGCTCGAAGTTGGCCTGGCCCGTCGCTACCGTCTGCACCGGCGGTGTCTCCTCGGACCCGACGAGCCGGGCGTCGAACTTCATCGCGCCTCCGCCGTTTTCGTCGCGGGAGGGCGACCCCGCCGTCACGCGGTAGACGAGCCCCTGCCTCGCGCTGGTCCAGTACAACGAACCGTCTCCGGCGACGGCAACGCCCGCGGGATCGGAGTCCCCCTTGTGAAGGACCGTCCGCGTGCGGCTCCCGAGATCGAGAGCGTTGACGGTGTTGCGCCCGCCCTGGTCGGCCGAGCGACCCGGCGTCGGGACCTCGGTGAAGTAGAGCTTGCCCGCGGCCTCGTCGATCGCGATTGCGTTCGGGTTGTCGAGGCCCTGCAGCAGGATTTCGGCGCGCCCATCGGACCCCAGGCGGTAGACGAGACCATCGGACTGGATCGTCCCGTACACGTCGCCCTTCGCGCCGACCGCGATGGCGGTCGGGATCGGACCGTTCGCGGAGAGGAGCCGAAGGCTGCCGGAATCGAGGATGAACAAGCCGGCTGGGAGCGAGGCTGGCTGCCCGGCGAAGTAGACCCGTCCGGCACCGTCGACCGCAATCGCGGCAGGTCCGCGTAGGCCCGATCGAAGCTCCGTCGGAGGGTCGCCCGGTTTGGCCTGGAAGGACAACGTGCCAGCCGACGGGCTCGTCCAGTAAAGCCCGGTGGCTGCGTCGATCGCGATCGCACCGACCGGATTCGGCTCGCCGTGGAGGAGCGTGAGGCTCCGTGCGCCGAGATCGATCCGCGCGACGGAGCCGCCGCCGTCGGGGCCGGTCTGAACCACGAAAAGCATCTGGCCTTTTGAAACGGCGATCGCTCCGGGGTGCAAGAGCCCGGACGCCACGACCGTCGCGCCATTCACGGCCCCTGGCGTTCTTCTTTTCGCCTCCAGGCCCAGGCCAGGCCACTGAGTGGCGAGACGCGGACCTTGATTCTTCCCGCCCCCCGAGCCCGTGTCGAGCCACTGAGCCGCGAGCCGCGAGGCCGCCGCGATGAACAGCACGACGAGAATGGGTCGTGAGATACGCCGGCGGAAGGCGTCCAGCAAGCGGACTCGGTCGGGACGAGAAAAACGCAGTCTCATCGTGCACCTCCGTGAAGGCTCTCCTCGGACGGTCTGAAGACGTCTTCAGGATGCACACGCGCCACCTGAAGACCATGCCCGGTCAAGGGCCTCAGGATAGATATGCGCGGCAGCGCCTCAGGGGATGCGAAAAGGCCCGGAAGATTCTCAAAAAACACGCACTACAGGGAGTGGAACCTCCGTCAGAAGGAAGTCGTTCGATTGATTGACAACAGGGGCTGAGATGAGCGCCGGCGAAATCTTCGACGAAGTCGATGCGGGGCGAGACGATCGCGGCGGGATGCGCCTGTCCTCCGAGACCGGCAAGATCGTGCTGGCGCAGTTGCGGCGCCAGAGCCGCGCGCTTCGCGTCGCTCCGGAGGATCGCGACGATATCGTCCAGGACGTTGCGATCTGGATTGCACGTCATCGGGAAGCCGACCGGCCCATCACGACGGCATGGCTCCGGTCGCTGCTGCTGAAGTTCGCTCGGAGCGTTGGCCGGCCTCGACGACGCGAAACAGCGCTGAGCGACGTCCTGTCGGGCGCGGAACCCACCCGCGCTCCACGCCGGGTCTCCGCCTCGCCCGCGGAGCTGACTCAGGGACTCGGGCAAAGGGAACGAAGGGTGGTCGAGCTGCTTCTCGAGGGACACACCTGGGAGGCCGCTCTCCGATCGCTCGGGATCCGCCGTGGCAGCCATTCGCGGTGGCGAGCGAGAATTCGCGAGCGAATCAGAAAGACACTCGAAAAGACAGAGGCAGGGTGATCTTCGTCTCCCCCGGCCCGGTCTCGGCCGCAACCTGACCGGGTCCGCTCGGCCGACTTTCGCCTCGAGGCTTCTGGCGACGGGCCGTCGGCTCTGCGGCCCTACGCCTTCGCCTGCTTCGCCACGGCCTCGGCGGCCCTCTTCGCGGCCTCGGGGTCGCCGAGGTAGCGGCTCTCGACCTTCCGGAATTCCGCGTCCAGCGTGTAGACGAGCGGGATGCCCGTCGGGATGTTCAACTCGGGGATGTCCTCGTCGGAGATGCCGTCGAGGTGTTTCACGAGCGCGCGGAGGCTGTTGCCGTGTGCCGCGACGAGCACCTGCTCGCCGCGCGCGAGACACGGGACGATCGCGTCGTACCAGTACGGGAGAAAGCGGTCCACGACGATCGCGAGGCTCTCGGTCGCCGGGAGGATCTCCGGCGGCAGGGCCGCGTAGCGCGGGTCGAAGCGCGGGTGCATGGGGTCGTCGAGGGAGAGCGCCGGCGGCGTGATCGCGTAGCCGCGCCGCCACGCAAAGAGCTGCTCGTCGCCGTATTTCTGCGCCGTCTCCTTCTTGTTGAGGCCCTGAAGCGCCCCGTAATGTCGCTCGTTCAGGCGCCACGAGCGCTCGACGGGGAGCCAGAGCTGGTCCATCTCCTCGAGCACGATCTGGAGCGTGAGGATCGCGCGCCGGAGGAGCGACGTGTAGCATCGGTCGAAGGTGAAGCCCTCGGCCTCGAGGAGCTTTCCCGCCGCGTGGGCCTCCTCGACACCCTTCGGCGAGAGTCCGACGTCCACCCATCCCGTGAAGCGGTTCTCGAGGTTCCATGTGCTCTCGCCGTGCCGGACGAGGACGAGCTTGTTCTTCCGCGCCGTGCTCATGGGGCGGAGCATAAACCGGAGGCTCAGCGGCGGCGGGTGCGGCCCACGAAGAGCGCCGCCACGAAGAGACCGGCCCCGAGAAGGATGATGGCGGCTCCGGGAGCGACGTCGACCGCGACGGAGAGAAGCAGGCCGCCGAGGACGGCGACGAGCGCGACCGCGATCGAGCCCCCGAGTAGAGCCGGCCAGCGCGCCGCGAGCGGGCGCATGGACGCGCCCGGCAGGACGAGAAGGGCCGCGACGAGGAGGATTCCGACGACCTTCAGGGCGACGACGACGGTGACGCCGAGGAGGACGAGGACGAGGAGGCGCATGGCGCCCGTCCTCACGCCGGCGACCTGAGCTCCCTCCTCGTCCACGGACGCGAGAAGGAGCGGGCGGAAGAACGCCGCGAGCGAGCCGAGGACCGCGGCGGTCGCGACACCGAGGAGCACGAGGTCCGACGGGGCGACCGTGAGGATGTTCCCGAACATGAGGCCGAAGAGGTCCACGTTCGTCCTCACGAAGCCGAGCGCGACGACGCCGAGCGCCATCGCGGCGACGGTGAAGACGCCGATCGCGGAGTCCTCGCTCACGGACGAGCCCTCCGACGCTCGCGCCGTGGCCCCGGCGACGAGCAGAGCGGCGGCCAGCCCGCCCGCGAGGGGCGG
>JBAUSZ010000299.1:0-1926 GCA_049581965.1 Thermoanaerobaculia bacterium
GAGGCGGCCCTTCTCGGGAACGGGACGCCGACGCCGGGGCTGCCGCTGCCGACGCGCATCGGACCCTACGAGATCCTCGCGGAGATCGGGCGCGGGGGAATGGGTGCGGTCTACCTCGGGGTCCACCGCGGCGCGGACATCGAGCGGCGCGCCGCGTTGAAGGTCATCCGCCGGGAGCTCGGGTCGGGGTTCCTCCTCGAACGCTTCCAGACCGAGAGGCGCATCCTCTCGACGCTCGAGCACCCGAACATCGCGCGTCTCTACGACGGTGGAACGACGGCGGACGGCCTGCCGTGGTTCGCGATGGAGTACGTCGAGGGCGAGCACCTCCTCGAATGGGCAGACCGCCGCGGCCTCTCCCGCGAGGCGCGCATCCACCTCTTCCTCGAGGTCTGCGAGGCCGTCCAATACGCGCACCAGCAGCTCGTCGTCCACCGGGACCTCAAGCCCGGCAACATCCTGGTCGGGAAAGACGGCACGCCGAAGCTCCTCGACTTCGGCGTCGCGAAGCTCCTCGACGTGCCGTCCGACGAGCGGACGGCCACCGAGCACCGCCTGCTGACACCCGAGTACGCGAGCCCGGAGCAGGTGCGGGGAGAGCGGATCACGACGGCCTCGGACGTCTACTCGCTCGGCGTCGTCCTCTACCGCCTGCTGACGGGCGCCCTGCCGTACCGCACGGCGACGCGCTCGAGCGCCGAGCTGGAGCGGGCGGTTGTGGAACAGGACCCTCCCTCCACGGAGCCCGTCCTCGGCGCCGACCTCGACACCGTGCTCCGCAAGGCCCTCTCGAAGGAGCCGGAGAGGCGCTACCCCACCGTGGATGCGCTCGCCGACGACCTGCGGCGCCACCTCGACGGGCGCCCGGTGCTCGCGCGGGGCGACTCCGTTTCCTACCGCGCCGGAAAGTTTCTCCGGCGCCACCGGGCCGGCACGGCGGCCGCCGCCGCCGTCTTCCTCTCGCTGGCGGGCGGGACCGGCGTCGCTGTCTGGCAGGCCGGCCGCGCGCGTGAGAGCGCTGCGGTCGCGAAGAAGCACTTCGACGAGGTGCGGTCGCTCGCGCGGGCCGTGCTCTTCGAGCTCCACGACGAGATCGCGCCCCTGCCCGGCTCCACGAAGGCCCGCGCGACGCTCGTGTCGACCGCGCTCCGCTACCTCGACGCCCTCTCAGCGGAGGCCGGGCGCGACCCGGCTCTCGCGCGGGACGTCGCCGCCGGGTACGCACGGCTCGGCCGGATCCAGGGCGGACTCAACGCGAACCTCGGCGACAAAGAGGGCGCCATCCGGAGCCATCGTGCGTCGATCCGGCTTCTCGAGCCGCTCGCCGAAGCTCCCGACGCGGCCGAGGCCGACCGCGACGCGTTCGCCGGCGAGCTGCACGCGCTTGCGGGCCTCCTCGAACCGGCCGACGGCGAGGCGGTCCCGATGCACGACCGCGCGCTCGCGATCCGCCGCGCGATCCTCGAGCGCGACCCGTCGTCCCGCGGCGCCCGGCGCGCTCTCGCGCGCAGCTGCGACGCCGTTGCGTACTTTCACGCGGCGCGCAAGGACTGGGCGGCGGCCGTCCCGTTCCGCGAGGAGGAGCGACGCCTCTTCGAAGCGGCCGTAAGCGACCCGGCCGCCACGGACGACGACCGTCGCAACCTCGCCCTCTCGGACAAGACGCTCGGCGCCGTTTACGAGATGACGGCCCGGAGCCCGGAGGCCCGCCCTCTCTACCGCGAGGCGATCGCCCTCGACGAGGCGCGCGTCGCGGCGAACCCGACCTCGGCCGAACCCTGCATGGACCTCTCGTTCAGCCTCGGGTCCCTCGGCGCGCTGTTGCTCGTGGAGGGCGATCTCGCGGCGAGCCGGGAACTCTACGAGCGCGCCCTCGCCCTGCGCGAGGCCGTCGCCGCGGCCGACCCGGCGAACGCGTGGGCGCGA
>JBAUSZ010000300.1:0-7441 GCA_049581965.1 Thermoanaerobaculia bacterium
CCGAAGGGCTGCGTACCCGTGAGCGTGAGCCGCACGAAATCGCCGGCGCCGACGCCGCCCACCGCCCACGCCGTCTCGAGCCTCTCGGCGAGCGCCCCGGCCTCGAGGTCGCTGGCGTCCACCGTGAGGTCGTGTACGACGCGGGAGTCGGCGGGCATCGTCTCGAGTCGCGGCGCTTCGCCCGGAACGAGGGTCACCCGGAGGAAAACGCGCGGGCCCGTCTCGTCGAGACCGCGCCCGGTCGGACTTCCCGAGTACGCCCCGCGGGGAACGCCCGCGTCGTTCTCGACGACGTGGAAATGGTGGTGATGGCCGAGGGCCGCCCAGGAGAAACCCGCGTCGAGGACCTCGCGGCGCGAGAACGGCGCCGTGCGCTTCGCACCGCGTGGCGAGTCCGCGCCGGGATAGCTCTCGAGCGAGCCGTGCAAAAGGAGGAGGGCGTGGGATGACAGGGGCCGCGCGGGCGGCGGCGCAAGCGGGCGCTCGACCACGACGGCCGGCGACAGGAAGGCACGGCCGGTGACCGTCGTGTCCTCGCGCCCCGGAAACGACACGGTCTCCCACGCCGACGAACGGAAGACGACGACGTTCGGCGGCCAGGGCCGCATCCCGAGCGCCGAGAGCACCGACGGGTCGTAGAAGCCGCCGGCCCCTGCGAAGTCGTGGTTGCCGGGCGCCACGAAGACGGGCCGGGGCGCGAACGACGCGAACGCCTCGGCGAGCCGGTGGATCGTCGCGGCCGCGACATTCTCGGCGTCCCAGAGGTCCCCTGGGACGAGCAGGGCCTCGGCACCGCAGGACTTGGCGGCCTCCACGGCGCGCCCGGCAGCACCGTCGACGTCCTCGCGTCGCGCGGCCCGGATCTCCGGCGGCAAAGAGAGGCCTCCGCCGGTCAAGACGGAACCCGCATGCCAGTCGGAGGACTGGAGGATCGTCAGGGATCGCCCGGTGGGCACACCCCATTTTCTCACGATTACCGGACGGTCAGGTCGGCTCCTTGGTGTCCGCGTCGCCCGTCGCGCCGGCGATCGCGCTCCGGTTGACCTTGACCTTGACCGTGTCGGTGATCTTGAGCCAGACGATCTGATCCTCGACCTGCGCGACCGTCCCGTGGATGCCGCCCGAGGTGACGACGCGGTCGCCCTTCTTGAGAGCCGCGAGCATCTCCTTCTGCTTCTTCTGCTGCTTGCGCATCGGCGCGAGCAGCACGAAGTAGAAGATCACGAACATGAGCAGGTACGGGACCATCTGCACGAGCGGGTTGGCCGCGACGCCCGCCGGAGCGGCCTGCAGGAACGAGGGATTCATCAGGATTCCTTTCCGACGGCCCGCGACCAACGTGGGAGCGCTTCCGCCGCCCACTCCGCGAACCGGTTCGCCGCGAGAGCCTCACGGATTCCCCGCATCAAGTCAAGGATCGCCGTGAGGTTGTGGACGGTCAGGAGCGTCGCCGCCGTGGGCTCTCCCGCGACGAAGAGGTGTCTCAGGTACGCGCGCGAGTGGCGCCGGCAGGTCGGGCAGATGCACGCGGCGTCGGGAGGCGCAGCGTCCTCGCGAAAGCGCGCGTGCTTGATCGCGAGCGAGCCCTGGGCCGTGTAGAGCAGGCCGTGGCGCGCGGCCCGCGTGGGAAGCACGCAGTCGAAGAGATCGAATCCCCTCGCCACGGCATCGATGAGATCGTCGGGGCGCCCGACGCCCATGAGATAGCGCGGCTTGTCCTCCGGGAGGAGCCGCGCCGTGTGCGCGACCATCGCGCGCATCTCGTCCTTGGGCTCCCCCACCGAGAGCCCGCCGCAAGCGACGCCGTCGAACGGGAGGGCCGCCGTGCGCTCGACGCTCTCGGCCCGGAGGTCCGGATACATCCCGCCCTGCACGATTCCGAAGAGAGCGCCGCGCCGGGCGCCGAGCGCCTCGCGCCGCGCGGCCGCCCGCGCCGCCCAGCGGTAGGTGACGTTCATCGAAGCGCGCGCCTCGTCCTTCGTCGCCGGGTATGGCGTGCACTCGTCGAGGACCATGGCGACGTCGACTCCGAAATCTCCGAGCTGCAGGTCCACCGCACGCTCGGGCGTGAGCGCATGCTTCGACCCGTCCACGTGGCTGCGGAAGACGACACCCTCCTCCGAGAGTGTCCGGCTGCCCGCGAGCGACATGACCTGATAGCCCCCCGAGTCCGTGAGAATCGGCCGGTCCCAACCGACGAACCGGTGCAGCCCTCCGAGGCGGCGGATCGTGTCGCCGCCAGGCCGGAGCATGAGATGGTAGGTGTTCGCGAGAACGATCTCGGCGCCCGCCGTCTCGAGGTCGCTCCAGCGCACGGCCTTCACGGTTCCGGCGGTCCCGACCGGCAGGAACGCGGGAGTCTCGACGGTCCCGTGGTCCAGCGTGAGGCGCCCGCGACGCGGCCCGCAGCCGGCCCCCGAGAGCCGCTCGAAGCGGAGCATCGCGTCAGATACCGAAGCGGGCGGTCGCGACGAGACCGAGCGCGCCGTTGCCCGTCCGGTACCACCCGCCGAGGTCGATCTTGGCCGGGCCGATCGCGACGCCAGCGCCACCGGTGAGCGCCGGTTTCCGGTCCGGCGACTCGAGGTTGAGGGAGGCGCCGACGCGGACGACGACGGCCACGACCGCCCACTCGACGCCGCCCCCGATCTCCCGGACCCTCGACCCTGGGACGAGCGAGTCGTTCGCCTTGAGATCGTAGTCGGCCGCGATGAGGAGACCGATGACGGGAACCTCCACGGAGGCGCCGACGCGCGCCTGTGAGCCCCAGGTGACGGAGTGGCCGCGCTCGGCGGCGGGCGCGCCTTCCGCCCAGGGGAAGGACGGCTCGTTGATCCCGCGCCAGACGCCTCCGAGGTGAACGGGCCCGAGGGACACGAGGGCCCCCGCATCGACGGACCACTCCGTGTGCGTACGCGCGAGGCCATCGAGCGAGCGCTGCGCGAGACTCCACGGACCCGCGCCCGCGTCCGACGTGAAGGCCGACTCCTCTCGAACGTACGTCGTCCCGCGGAGGGCGTGGATGGCGGCGCCCAGAGTCACCCGGCCCATGAGGAAGGAGACGGACTTCGCGAGCGCGAGGTCCTTGAGGTCGAGGCCGTGCAGGACGGCGGCGGACGTGTTGAACGCGATCGAGGTCGCGGGATTCCCGCCGAGCGCGGTGTGCACGAGGTCGGCCCGCACGAAGACGCCGCTGATGCCGCGATCGGTGAACGAAAGCTCCCAGCCGTCGTGTGCGACGGCGATCGAAACGCTGCCGTTTCCGAGCAAACCGTTGCCGGGGTCCGCGAGCGTGCGCAGCGCGGCGACGACGTCGGCGAAGCTCTGCGGCTGCGAGCCAGACCCCAGCCTGGCCGGATCGTTGCCCGCGATCAGGTTCAGCGGGCCGAGAAAGTCGCCGCTTTCGCGCGTCACGAGGCCCGCCGAGAGCGCAAACGCGAAGTTCTTCTCGGGAGCGAGGGCCGGGTTGTCCACGGCGCCGGCGACGTCCGGGCCGAGGCTCACGGTCGCGCCGCCGAGGGCGATCGAGCGCGCCGTCACGGGCGCGAAAGGCATCTGGGCCCGCATCGGAAGCGCGGCGAAGGCGAGCAGCAGCGCGGCCCTCGGGCCGGTCCGGAGGGCGCGGGGGGCGGTGCCGACGAGTGCGTCCATCGCTCCGGTCGAGTGTACGTGGCCGGGCGCGTTGACCCCAAAAAACGCGGGTGCTATGTTCCGGCGTCTTTTGTGGAGGCGCATGCCGGACCTGGGAACGAAACACACGTGCTTCAAATGCGGGACGAAGTTCTACGACCTCAAGAAGAGCCCCGTCCTGTGTCCGAAGTGCGGCGCCGATCAGAAGGATGCGCCTCCCCAGCCGACATCGCCGGTCGTCCTGCACGCGGTGCGCCGCGCGAAGCGTGACGAGTTCGCGGATCCCGACGTCTTCGACCGCAACCGCGAGGACGAGGACGTCGCCACGAGTCCCGAGCCGGAGGACCCGGCGGCCAAGCGTGTCGACGACGACGAGGAGCTCCCGCTCGGCGAGGCCCCGACGCTCGAAGGCGCGGACGAGTCCGACGACGAGTACTGAGCGCGGGCGCCGCGCGCGCCAGCGGCCTGTCTTCGTGGCCATCGGGCTGGGTTCGAACCTAGGAAACCGAGAGGGATTTCTCAGAAAGGCGATAGCGGCGATGGCCCCGTACCTGCGGCAGCTCCGCTCCTCACCCTTCTATGAATCTTCTCCGGTCCCCGTCCTCCCTCCTCAGCCGGACTTCCTCAACGCCGTCATCGCGGGGAGGACGAGGCTGTCTGCTCCGGCCCTGCTCACCCTCCTGAGAAAATCTGAAACCGCCGCCGGCAGGAGGCGGATCCGCGCCGCGAAGAACGGGCCTCGCCCGCTCGACCTCGATCTCCTCCTCTACGGCTCCTCGCGCATCGCGACGCGAACGCTGACCGTGCCGCACCCGAGAATGGCGACGCGTCTTTTCGTCCTCGTCCCGCTCGCGGACGTCGCGCCGCGTCGCGTCGTGCCGGGAACCGGAAAGACCGTGGCGCGCCTTCTCGCCGAGGCGCAGAGCGAGTCGCACGAGGCCGTCAGGCCGTGGCAGCCCCGCCGTCGCCCTTCTCGATCCGGCGCGAGATCGCGAAAAGAATGAGCGTCAGCCGGTTGAAGAATCGCACGGCCAGCGGCGGGCTCTCGACGTCGCCCGCGAGCGTGGACGTGACCGCGGCGCGGAGGGCGTCGAGCGGCGCCTCTTCGCAGAACATCCGCGTGAAAACGGGGTCGTAGTAGCCGTATACGAAAGGACGGAAACGCGCGACCATGCGCTCCGTCACCCGGCGATAGGCGTCGAAGTCCGTCGCGTCCACGCGGCCCTTCGCCGAGAGCGCGGCGTCGATCGCCTTCGCGGCCCTCAGGCCGGACGACATCCCGAGGAAGACGCCCGTCGAGAAGACGGGGTCGAGGAACGTCGCCGCGTCGCCCACGAGGACCCATCCGTCCCCGCCGTAGCGCGTCGACGTGAACGAGTAGTCGGAGACCGATCCGACCTCGCTCGTCCGCGTCGCGCCCACGAGGTATTCGCGCATCTTCGACGAGCGCGCGAGGAGCTCCTGGAGCCGTTCGAGATTCGTCCGGGAGGAAAGAGTTCCGAGGACGGAGGGTGCAAACACGGCGCCGACCGACGCGCTCGAGTCCGAGAACGGGATCACCCAGTACCAGACATCGGGAAGGAACGGGAGCAGGACGTCGCCGCCGCGTTCGCCCTCGGCCCGCCATACGCCGGTGTAGTGGGCGTAAAGGGCGGCCTTCCGGAGCTTCGTGTCCTGACGCCGGATGCCCAGGCGCGTCGCGAGGAGCGCGGCCTGGCCGGTCGCGTCCACGACGACCTTCGCGGGAATCTCCTCCGGTCCGGCGGGTCCGAGGACGCGGACGCCCGTGGCGCGCCCGTCCTCGAACGTCACCTCCTGGGCGGTGACGCCGCGGCGCACTTCGGCGCCCGACTCGGCCGCATGCGCGGCGAGAAGCCCGTCAAAATCCGTGCGCTTGACCTGCCAGGCCGACGGGCGCGAGTCGTCCCAGGCCTTGCGGAAGTCCACTTGCCTCACGCCGCCCGTTCTCTCGTTCGTGAAGCACGCGCCGTACTTCTTCTGAAATCCCGCGGCCTCGATCCGGGGGAGGAGGCCCAGCTCCTCGAAGATCGGCCGGTTCCACGGAAGAAGCGATTCGCCGATCTTGAACCGCGGCCGCGGGTCTCGATCGAGGAGAAGGACGGACCGCCCCCGGCGCGCGAGCGCGGAGGCCGCCGCGCATCCGGCCGGGCCTGCTCCGAGTACGACGGCGTCCCGGGTCATCGGAGGACGGCGGACGGCGGCAGCGCGCGCGCCTCGAGACGAAGCTGATCGCCCTGCAGGGTGACCCGCATCCCCGGGGGCACCGACGACGTGAGCCAGACGCTGCCGCCGATCACGCAGCCCCGACCGACGACCGTTTCGCCGCCGAGGATCGTCGCGCCCGCGTAAATCACGACGTCGTCTTCGACCGTGGGGTGCCTCTTCGTCCCGCGGATGAGTTCGCCGCGCTCGTTCTTCGGGAAGGAGAGGGCGCCGAGCGTGACGCCCTGGTAGAGCTTCACGTTGCTCCCGATGTCCGTCGTCTCGCCGATCACGGTCCCCGTTCCGTGGTCGATGAAGAAGGAGCGCCCGATTCGCGCCCCGGGATGGATGTCGACGCCCGTCTCGAGGTGCGCGAACTCCGTCATGACGCGCGGGATCAACGGGACGCCGAGACCGTGAAGCGCGTGCGCGAGGCGATACGTGAATACGGCCTTCACTCCGGGGTACGCGAGGATGATCTCGTCGAAGCCCGTCGCGGCCGGGTCGCCGTCGAAGGCGGCGCGCACGTCGTCAGCCACGGCGTCGGCGATCGCCGGCAGGCCCTCGAAAAAGCTCGTCGCGATCTCGCCCGCCCGCGCGCCGGCTCCCGCGGACTCGTGCGGGGCCAGAGCGCGCTCGATCTGGTCCGCCAGCCGCAGGTGGATGCGAAAAAGGACGTCCGCGAGATGGTCCCTCAGGTTCGCGCGATAGAGCACGGTCTCGCCGAAGAAGCCGGGATAAACGACCTCCTGCAGCAACCGGAGGATCTCGACGACTTCCCGCCGGCGGGGGCGCGGGGGCGCGTCCACGGCAGAGAGGATGTTTCGGCGCTCCGCGCCCGCGACGGCGCGGTCGATCGCGTGGCGCAGCCGGGAGTCTTCCATGCGACTCATTCTCTCATCGCCCCCACTCCTTCAGCTTCGCCGCGGCCTCCTCCTGAGCCCTCCGGCACTCGACGAGCTCGTCGGGCTGTGGCGCCTCGTCGACGAGCGCCTGCATGAGGGCGTGCGCCTCGGCCCGCCTGTCCGTCTCGTAGTCCCAGATCGCTTCGGCGAGGAACTGGCGCCCGACGAAGTTCCTCGGCCCCGCTGCGACCGCCAGCCGCAGGTTTCTGAGCGCCTCGCTTCGGGAGGCCCAGCCGGTGAAGAAGGGCACGGACGGCGTCTCGTGGTGGAGGCGGCCCAGGATCCGGTAGCCCCCACCGGCATCGTAGGCGGGATCGAGGAGGATGACGGCCTGAGCGTAATCGCGGATTTTCGCGGCCGCGCCCTGCCTCACCGCGGCCGACTTCCCGAAGGCGAGCGCCCACTTTCCCCAGTCGGCGGCCGCCCAGAGGAACGCGTCGACCGCATCCGCGCGGCCCTTCAGGTGGGGTACGAGCGCCACGGGCGACGCCCTGGAGAAGTCCTTCGCCGCGAGAGAGGACACCTCGCGCCGCAGAACGCCGAGGGCCTCCTCGGCGGACTTGCGGCCCTCGTCGAAGATCGTCCGCTTCTCGATGACGTCGTCGGCGGCGTACTCCCCCCTGAAATAGAGGGCGCGCATGAGGCGCCCGCGGGCGGCCACCGAGTCGGGCTCGGCCGTGATC
>JBAUSZ010000301.1:0-12682 GCA_049581965.1 Thermoanaerobaculia bacterium
CCTCCTTGCAGCGCATCTCGGCGACTTGCGCGCTCTCGTCGTTCTTGGGGCGGCGGTCCTCGTCGTCCTTCCGACGCTCGTGATGTTCGGCAAGCCGCCCGTCGGCGTCCTCCTGACGTCGTCGGCAGGCGCCGTTTTCGCGACGCTCTACGTCGCCGCCGGGGGCGCATCGATCATCGGTCTTCGCTCGATCGGGTGGGAGCCCGTGCTCTTCCTCTTCGCCGTCGTCTGGGCAGGGGACTCCGCCGCGTACTACGCCGGACGCCGGTGGGGAAAGCGAAAGCTGGCGCCGACCGTGAGTCCCAAGAAGACGTGGGAGGGCCTCTGGGGGCAGATCGTCGCTGGCCTCGCCGTCGGCGCACTCACGGGCGTCCTCCTCTCCGGAAGGTCGCGGCCGCTCCCGGGGTCGGCCCAGGACGTGCCCGGTTGGGCGATCGCCCTCTTCGCCCTTCTAGGAATCCTGATATCCGTCGTCGCCGTTCTCGGCGACCTCGTCGAGTCGACGTTCAAGAGGAGCGTCGACGTCAAGGATTCCGGCGGCCTCCTCCCCGGCCACGGAGGCCTGCTCGACCGGCTGGACTCGTTGCTCTACGCTTCACCGGTGCTGCTGCTCGCCCTGACCTTGCTGCCGGGAGGCGCCCCGTGACCGCGGCGAGGAAGCGCATCGCGCTCCTCGGAGCGACCGGCTCGATCGGCGACTCGACCCTCTCGGTCGTCGCCCGCTTCCCGGAGCGGTTCGAGATCGTCTCGATGTCGGCCGGTTCGAACCTCGAGAAGCTCCTGCCCGCGTTGGCCGCGCACCGGCCGAAGGTCGTCTCCGTGCGGACGCGCGAGGACGCGGCGCGCCTCAGGCAGGAGTTCCCGGGCGCCTCCGTCGGCTTCGGTGAGCAGGGGCTCGTGGACGTCGCGACCTACCCCGACGCAGACATCGTCCTCGGCGGGATCGTCGGCTCGGCGGGACTCGTGCCCGCGTACGAGGCGGTGAAGCTCGGCAAGACGCTCGCGCTCGCGAACAAGGAGACGCTCGTCGTCGCAGGCGAACCGCTCATGGCGGCGGCCCGCGCCGCCGGCGCGGCGGTCCTCCCCGTGGATTCGGAGCACTGTGCGCTCCACCAGGCGCTGCGTGCCGGCGCGCCCTCCGAGGTGCGGCGTCTCGTCCTGACGGCCTCCGGCGGCCCGTTCCTCACGAGGCCCTTCGAGACGTTCCCCGCGATCACGATCGACGACGCGCTGCGGCACCCGACGTGGAAGATGGGCCCCAAGATCACGATCGACTCGGCGACGATGATGAACAAGGGTCTCGAGGTCGTCGAGGCCCGTTGGCTCTTCGACGTCGACGTGGACCGCATCGGCGTCGTGATCCATCCCCAGTCGATCGTCCACTCGATGGTCGAGTACGTGGACGGGTCGGTCCTCGCGCAGATGTCGCCGAACGACATGCGCTTTCCGATCCTCTACGCCCTTTGTTACCCGGACCGGATCGACGTGGGTTCCGCCCGCGCGGACGACGCGCTCGGCCCGCCTCTCCCGCGCCTCGACCTCGCGAGCCTCGGGACGCTCACGTTCGAGCCGCTCGACGAGTCGCGCTACCCGGCGGTCCCGCTGGCCTGTGCCGCTCTTCGAACGGGCGGCTCGGCGCCGGCCGTGCTCAATGCCGCGAACGAGGTGGCCGTGGACGCGTTCCTCAAGGGACGCATTCCGTACCTCGGGATCGTCGAGACGGTCGCGCGCGTTCTCGCCCGGCACAAGGTCGTCGCCGTGCCTTCCGTCGGGGCCGCTCTTGATGCAGACTCCTGGGCCCGGCGCGAAGCCGAGTCCTTCCTCCCGGCCCTCCAGAAGAGAGTGCCGGGACCCGCCCGCGCGGTTCCGGCGTAACACTCCCGAGGCTTCATGACCATTTCGACGAATCTCCTGGCCCTCGTCTTCGTCCTGTCGTTCCTCATCGTGTTCCACGAGGGCGGCCATTTCGCCGTCGCGAAGGTCTTCCGATTCCCCGTCGAGGTCTTCTCGCTGGGGTTCGGCAAGCGGCTCTTCGGCGTCAAGCGCAAGGAGACGGACTACCGCGTCTCGCTCATCCCGTTGGGCGGGTACGTGAAGGTCGTGGGTCTCGGACCCGACGAGAGCGACGTCGTTTCCGGCACCTCACAGGCCGCACCGGCGCAGCCTGGCACGCGCCTCCAGCGCCTTTTGATTCTCTTCGCGGGGCCCGGCGTGAACCTCGCCCTCGCGTTCCTCCTCACGGCCCTCGCGTTCGCGATCGGCGTCGAGGTCGCGGTGTACAAGTCCGAGGCGCCCGTCGTGAAGGTCGTGGATCGCGGGAGCCCGGCCGAGAAGGCGGGAATCCGGGAGGGCGACCGCCTCGAGACGATTTCCGGGAAGACCGTGAAGACGTGGGAGGACGTCGAGATCGAAACCGGCCTGGCACCACGGGAGAAGCTCGCCGTCGGGATCCTCCGCGACGGCCGGCCCCTGACGCTCGAACTGACGCCGGAGCCACGCACGAAGTACGACATCGGCTACACGGGCCTCAACCCCGCGATCCTCGCGGTCGTCGCGCGTGTCGTCCCCAACTACCCCGGCGCGAAGGCGGGGCTGAAGGTCGGGGATCAGATCGTCTCGGTGAACGGCAAACCGGTCGTCCTCTACTTCGAGGTCGTCCGTTACATCCGCGAAGCCGCGGCCGGGTTCGACAGGAACGGCGCCGGGCCCATTGCGCTGGTCGTGCGCCGGGGCGGGGAGACGATCACGCTGAACGTCGTCCCCGTGAAGGAGGGGGAGAGCTGGCGGATCGGCTTTGCGCCGAGGCAGGAAACGACCATCCGGCGGCTTGGGCTCGGTGCGGCCTTCGCGGCCTCCTGGCGCGAGAACCTTCGGCAGGTGCAGGTGACCGGGCAGATCGTCGGGCGCCTCTTCCGTGGCACGGGCTCGATGCGGCAGCTCTCGGGCCCGATCGACATCGCCAAGTTCTCGGGAGAGGCGGCCCGCTCGGGCGTCGCCCCGCTCGTCATGCTCATGGGCGTCCTTTCTCTGCAGCTCGGCCTCCTGAACCTTCTCCCGATCCCGCTCCTCGACGGAGGGCAGATCTTCGTGACGCTCCTCGAGGCCGCCGCGCGGCGGGATTTCTCGCTCAAGGTCAAGGAGCGGCTCCTGCAGGCGGGCTTCGTGTTCCTCGTCCTCGTGATGGTCACGGTCCTCTACTTCGACGTCCTCAAGAACGTCAGCTTCTGATGTCCCTGCCGGCTTTCTCGTCTCCCGCTTCGGCGCACGGCGCGGCGCGGCCGCGCCACCGGACGGTCGGCGTTCGCGTCGGGAAGGTCTGGATCGGAGGCGGCGCTCCCGTCGTCGTCCAGTCCATGGCGAACACGGACACGGCGGACGTCGAGGGCACCCTCACGCAGTGCCTCGAGCTCGCGCAGGCGGGCTCGGAGCTCCTGAGGGTCACCGTGAACGTGGACGAGGCCGCGAAGGCCGTCCCCCACATCAAGCGGAGGCTGCTCGCCGCGGGCTGCGACGCGCCCCTCATCGGGGACTTCCACTACAACGGGCACATCCTCCTGACGAAATACCCGGAGATGGCGAACGCCCTCGACAAGTACCGCATCAATCCGGGCAACGTCGGGACCGGCAGGCGCCGCGACGAGCAGTTCGCGACCATCTGCGGCGTTGCGCGGGACCTCGGGCGGCCCGTGCGCATCGGCGTGAACGGCGGCTCCCTCAACCAGGAGCTCGTCATGCAGAAGATGCAGGAGAACACGGACAAGGATCTCGGGAAGTCCTCCGAGGAGATCGTGGCGGAGTGCATGGTCCTCTCGGCGCTCCAGTCGACCGAGCTCGCGCTGGAGTCGGGGCTCCGAAAGGACCAGATCATCATTTCCTGCAAGGTCTCGCGCCCGAACGAGCTCATCGCGGTCTACCGCGACCTCGCCGCGAAGACCGACCAGCCGCTCCACCTGGGCCTCACCGAGGCCGGCATGGGCGTCAAGGGCCTCGTCTGGTCCTCGGCCGCGATGGGCGTCCTTCTTCACGAGGGAATCGGCGACACGATCCGCGTCTCGCTCACGCCGCGTCCCGGCGGCGACCGCCGCGAGGAGGTCTACGCGGCCTGCGAGCTCCTTCAGGCGCTCGGGATCAGGAGCTTCGCGCCGTCCGTCACGGCCTGCCCGGGCTGCGGACGCACGACCTCGACGACGTTCCAGGAGCTCGCCGAACGCATCCAGGGTTACGTCCGCGAGCAGATGCCGGAGTGGAAGACGCGCTACGAGGGCGTCGAGACGATGACCCTGGCCGTGATGGGCTGCATCGTGAACGGGCCGGGCGAGTCGAAGGCCGCGAACATCGGGATCTCGCTGCCGGGCACGGGCGAGGCGCCGAGTTGCCCCGTGTACGTCGACGGCCAGAAGTTCGCGACGCTCAAGGGCAATTACGACGAACTGTCGGCCGCGTTCCGGAAGCTGGTCGACGACTACGTCGAGACGAAATACCCGCGCCGTTCCGCGTCGTGAGAATGTCTCGATTGTCGTTCCGGTGTTGAAGACTTCTTTGAATGGTTAAGAGGGCGGTCGCCTCGGCCGTTCTTCTCTGCATCGGCCTTCTTGGGGGTTGCGGGGGAAGAGACCCGGGAGAGCCTTCGTTCCCGCGTCCCACCGCGACACCGAAGCCGACGCCCGAATACCTCATTCCGGAGAAGCCCCAGGGAATTCGTCCGGGCGGGAGGTTCGAGCCGATGCGCCCCGGGGGCGAGGTCACGGAGCCGGTGGAAATCGTCCGCGTCGAGCCTGATTGCCGTCTCCTCGAGGGCGCCGCACGGCCGATCATGGTGGAATTGATCGTGACGAAGGAAGGCGCCGTGGAAGGCGCCCGCGTCCTGTCGAAGGCGCCCGCGGACGCGAAGGCGGCAATCCTGGAAGCCGTGCGCGGCTGGCGGTTTCGCCCGTCGACGTTCAACGGCCGCGCCGTCCCGGTCTATTTCACGGTGGCCCTGCGGCGTTGCCCCTGATCAGCTCCCCGACAGCCCCTTCTTGTCGAAGCGCGCCTTGAGCGAGCGGCTGAGCGCGACCTGCTTGGCGTAGTTCAGCGAGTAGACCGCCGCCGGGACGCCCGCCGCGTTGAAGGGCACGGAGGCGAGCGCGATCAGAAAGTGCCGCGCCTTCTCCATCGCCGTGAACTCCGGGTTCTTGAAGTCCACGACGGTCGTGTAGTACTTCCCGAGCAGCTTGTAGACGTCGGCGAGCACGTTCGTGAAGCCCATCTCGATCCCCCACGAGAGGCACTCGCCCTCACGGACGAATCCGAGGAACTCCTTCCACGTCGCGCCGGGCGCCATCGTGAAGACGCTCGCGACAGGCGGATAGGTGTGCGCGTCCGAGCCGCCGATGAGCGCGAGCGACCCGCGCTTCTCCTTTGCGGCCGTCAGGAGATCCTCCACGAGAGCGTTGTGCTGGTAGGCCATCGAGCCGTTCTTGACCTCGAAGACGTCGAACAGCTCGAGCATCTTCGTGAAGAAGTCCTCGGGAGCCTGGCGCATCCGGTAGGACTGGAACAGGTGGTTCGCCGAGTAGAGGAGATTCTCGGCCCTGAGGTACTCGACGAGGTCGAAGATGTTCCGCCTCTTGACGTTGATCACCTTCCATTGCGCCAGGGCGAGATCGAAGACGTTCACGTGAATGCGGTGACCCGTGCGCGGAAAAAATGTCTCGATCTCGGCCGAGACGAAAAAGTCGGTGGCGTCGGGGTGGCGGTCCCGGAACTTCAGGCACCCGTCCACGGTGTCGTGGTCCGTGAACGTCACGAAGTCCATCCCGCGTGCCTTCGCGAGACGATACGTTTCGTCGGGGTCGTTGTACGAGTCACGCGTGTTGCCGGCGCGGAAGTACTTGAAGATCGACGCGTTCGTGTGCAGGTGGAGGTCCGCCCGGGAGAAGGGGAGCGCGGGCGAAGCGGCTTCGGGGGCGGGAACCTGGACCATGGGGCGTCGAGTCTCGGCGTCCTCCAGGGGCGAGTCAAGGACGGGAAGCTCCTGCTAGAGTGCCGCCATGGGAGGGGTCTTCGGAAGAGTGCTCTACGCGCTGGTGTTGGCCGGCGTCCTCGCGACCGTGACCTGGATCTCGTTCACGCGCTTCGTCGCGGGGAAGTCCCTCCGGACGCCGAGCTTCGTGAGCCTCACGCCCGACGAGGCCTCGGCGCGCGCCGCCGAGCTCGGCCTCTCCGTGCAGGTGGACCCGGCGCAGGAGGCGTTCGACGATTCCGTCGCAGCGCACCGCGTGCGCGCGCAGAACCCGGCCCCCGAGACGGCCATCAAGGGGGGCCAGACGATTCGCCTCTTTCTCTCGCTCGGCCCGCGCGCCGTCCGGATGCCCAACCTGACCGGCCTGCCGGCCCGTGCCGCGACGCTCGCCCTCTCGAAAGCCGGCCTCAAGGAAGCCGCCGTCGCCTCGGCGCGCCTGCCCGGTCCGACGGGCGTCGTCGCCCAGGGCGTGTCGCCGGGCACGATCACGGGCCCCGATACGCCGGTCGACGTCCTCGTGAACCGCGGCGCGCCGGACGTGGCCTGGGTGATGCCCGACCTCATCGGACGCGACTTCGAGCGTGTGAAGACGGCGTTCGAGGAGCGCGGTTTCCGGATCGGCGGCGTGAGGAGCCAGGCCTACGAGGGCGCGGCGACGGGCACGATCCTCCGGCAGTTTCCGCTCTCGGGCGCGCCCGTGACCCGGCGCGACGCGCTGAGCTTCGTGATCGCGTCGCCGGAGGCCGCACCTTGACCGAATCGAAGGTCACTCTCGCCCCGTCGATCCTCTCTGCCGACTTCGCACGCCTCGGAGAGGCCGTCGCGGCCTGCGAGGCCGGAGGCGCCAACTGGATCCACTTCGACGTCATGGACGGGCACTTCGTCCCGAACCTCACGGTCGGACCGATCGTCCTCCGTTCGCTCGCGAAGGCGACGAAGGTCCCTTTCGACGTCCACCTCATGATCGAGGAGCCGTTCCATACCCTGGACCAGTACCTCGACGCGGGTGCCCGACGCATTGCGGTCCACGTCGAAGCCGAGCCGAACCTCCACCGCTTCGCGCAGCACGTGCGGGACCGGGGCGTCTCGCCGGGCGTCGCGATCAATCCCGGGACCTCCCTCGCGGTCCTCGACGAGGCCGTCCGCTTCGTGGACTTCGTCCTCGTCATGTCCGTGAACCCGGGCTGGGGGGGCCAGTCGTTTCTCGCGAGCGCGCTCGGGCGCGTGACGCGCCTCGCCGAGACGATCCGGGCGGCGGGCTCCTCGGCCACGATCGCCGTCGACGGTGGCGTGGGAGAGGCGAACGCGGGAGCCCTCGCGGCCGCCGGGGCCAGGCACCTCGTGGCGGGGGCGTCGGTGTTCGGGAGTGGCGATGTCGCGGCTGCCCTCGCGCGCCTGAGGCGCGCCTCGGAGCGTGGCGCTTGAAAGCAGGCACTCCGGCGGTGCATTCTCCGTCCTCCGTGACGCCCCTTCCCGCCTTCCTGCGCCGTGTTCCCGCCCTCATCGCCGCCGCTCTCCTGGCCGGAGGCGCCTGGGGCTGCGCGTCGACCGACTCGCCGGCCAAGATGACCCGGGAGCTTCTCTCGATGCCGAAAGACGCCGCCTACGCGAAGGGCGAGTCGCTCATCCAGAGGAAAAAGTACGAGCTGGGCCGGCAGTACCTCCGTTTCGTCGCGGAGAACTACGCGAACGACGCGATCGGGAGGCAGGCCGCGCTCCGCCTCGCGGATTCGTTCTTCGACGAGAAAACGGCCCTCGGCTACCTCGAGGCGGGCGTGAGGTACAAGGACTTCCGGAACCGGTACCCGTCCCACCCGCGCTCGGACTATGCGCTCTTCCGCCTCGCGCAGTGCTCCGACAAGCAGGCCGAGCGCCCCGACCGCGAACAGACGAGCACGCGCCTCGCCGCCGTCGCCTATCGTGAGCTCATCCTCGCCTACCCGGATTCGCCCTATGCGACGGAGTCGAGGCTGCGCCTGAGCGCGATGCGGGCACTCCTTGCGGAACACGAGTACGCCGTGGGCCACTTCTACGTGAAGCGCCGGGCGTGGCGCGCCGCCAAGGGCCGCATGGACACGATCCTCACGGCCTATCCGGACTACCCGAAGCTCGACCAGGTCCTCTACGAGACGGGCCTCGCCGAAAAGAAGATGGGGCACGAGGACGAGGCCCGGCAGCTCTGGGACCGCCTGGCGCGCGACTTTCCGTCCAGCCCCCTCGTGAAGAGAGTCCCGCGGCCCGCCGCCGAGGCCGCTTTGCCGGCCAAGGTCGCGGGCAGTTGACCCGGGGGCGCGTCCGGGGCCCGTTCCCCGAGATCGAGTCCCGAGGTTGACGCAAGCGTCTCCAACGGACTAAGATACGGCGTCTTTCCGTCCGCTTTGGGCGCTGTCCCCGCCGTTTCGGGACACTGGTTTCGAGCAGGAGGTCGTCATGCGTCACCCTCTCGCAGCGATTTCGGCGGGCGTCCTCGTCGCCGCCTCGCTTGCCGTCCACGCCGAAGACGCGACCCGCAAGCCGGCTCTGCTCTCGCAGGAGCGCGCCGTCAGCGCTCCTCCCCAGTCGCGCCTCGAGAAGGCCCCGCCGCCTCCCGCCACGATCTCGGGGCCGATCCCCATCGGCGTCGAGGCAGATGTCTACTGCTCGGGCTACCTCGGAGATCCCGACGAGCATCCCGCGGGCCGGATCGTCGCCGCCGAGAAGGAGAAGAGCCAGACCCTGTTCATGACCGGCGACATCATGTACCTCGACATCGGGTCGGCCGACGGCGTGCAGGCTGGAATGGAGTTCACGGTCGCGAGGCCGGAACGCCTCGTGAACAGATGGGGGTCGGTGCGTGACGTCGCCGGCCGCATCTACCTCACGCCGGGCCGCGTCCGCGTGATCTGCGCCCAGGAACGGAGCTCGATCGCGGAGATCGTCTATGCCTGCAGTGACCTCGAGCTCGGCGACGAACTGACGCCCTTCGAGCCGATTCCCGTCCCGCTCGTGCGCCGCACGAGGCCGATCACGACGTGCGACACGCCGAACGGAAAAGCCGTCGGGCACATCGTTCACACCAAGGACGCCGTGACGCCCGTGGGGACGGACACGGTCGTGTTCCTCGACCTTGGCGAGTCCGACGGCCTGAATCCGGGCGACTTCCTCACGGTGTACCGCCCCTCGACGCGCGCCGAGGGCGTGCGCACGATCCTCGGGGAGGCGGCGATCCTCACGACGCGGAACCGCTCTGCCGTGGCGGTCGTGACCTCGATGGTCGACTTCATCGGGGTTGGGGACTCCGTCGAGGTCAAGTAGCCCCCTCCGGTTCCAGGCGTTCAGAAAACTCTTGCGGGAAGAAAAACCCGTGATAGTTTTCGTGTCCCCAAGCGGCCCCGGGCTCGCGAAAAGTGTGCGGGAGGAACGTGTCTGTGACGATCGACGGCCAGCTGCAGCGCATCATCGACGAGCTCGTATCGAAGGGAATCCCGCTGGACGCCGCCAAGCGGGAATTCGAGAAGAAGTACGTGACCGCGGCCGTGACGCGGGCCTCGGGCAACATGGGGCGTGCCGCGAAGTCGCTCGGCATCCACCGGAACACCCTGCGGGCGAAGATCTCCCTGCTGAGGGTCAAGCCGCCGCTGAGGGGCCGCGACAACAGCTGACGTGACTTGGCCGGGAAACCCGTCATGCGGGTTTCCTTCACCCCTCCGCCGGGCGGCTGCGCCGCCCGCCCCCTAGCTCGGCCTCAGCCCGCCCCGCGCCATCGCCTCGAGACGCGCGACGCGCTCTTCGGTAGGCGGGTGGGTCGAGAAGAGGCGGGCGAGGCCCCCCGAGAACGGGTTCACGATGAAGAGGTGGGCCGTCGCCGGCGAGCCGTCCAGCGGAAGCCGCTGCGAGGCGGCCTCGAGCTTCCGGAGCGCGGAGGCGAGCTCGAGCGGGTGGCGTGTGAGGGCGGCCCCGCTCTCGTCCGCCCGGAACTCGGCCTGGCGCGAAATCATGGCCTGGACGATCGCGGCCGCGATCGGCGCGAAGAGAATGGCGAGGAATCCGGCGAGGCCGCCCCCGCCTCCCTCGCGCTCGTCCCTCCGGCCACCGCCCGTCCACATCGCCATCTGCGCGAGCGTTGTGAGTGCACCGGCGAGCGTCGCCGCGATTGCGCCGAGGAGGATGTCCCGGTTCGTCACGTGGCCGAGCTCGTGGCCGAGGACGGCCTCGAGCTCGTCGTGATCGAGGATTCGGAGGATGCCCTCCGTCGCGGCCACGACGGCGTGCTGCGGGTCCCGTCCGGTGGCGAAAGCGTTCGGGGCGTCCTGCGGAATGACCGCGACACGGGGCATCGGAAGATTCGCCTTTTCGGCGAGCGAGCGGACGGCGGCGGTGAGCTCCGGCGCTTCCTGCTCGGTCACGAGGCGCGCGCCGGTCGCCGCGAGGACCATCCGGTCCGAAAAGAAGTACGTGAAGACGTTCATGAGAGCGGCGAATACGAGCGCCGTGACGGCGCCCTGCGACCCGAACGTGGCCTGCCCGACCGCGACGAGCAGGACCGTCAGAAACGTCATGAGGAAGACGATCTTCAGAGTGTTCATCGTGCTCCCCGGGCGGGCGCGGGCGTGCGGCTCGTGGGCGGGCGGAGTCGGCGCTACTTGGGCTTGTTGGTCCCGTCGTCCTTGCCGGAGTCTCCCGACTGGCCGTCCTTCATCGCGTCCTTGAAGTTCTTGATGCCCTCTCCGAGGCCCTTGCCGAGCTGCGGGATTTTCCCGGCGCCGAAGACGAGAACGACGATCACGAGGATCACGAGCAGTTCGGGGAGACCGAGATTGGGCACGGGAGCCTCCTGAGGAGAGGGATTCTACGCCCAGGAGGCTCAGAGAAAGGCGAGGAGCCCCTCGAACGGGCCGCCGGGCGACGTGTGGCGTCGGATGACGCGGCGCGCCGTCTCGCGGTGGGGTCGGTAGAAGGGCCGCCCCAGGAGGAGCATCTTCTCGAAGGTCCCGAGGACCTTCCAGGCCCTTTGGAGCAGGACGGCCTCCGAGACGGCGCCGGCGTCGGCCTCGACCGACTCACCGGCTCGCTCGTATCGGAGCGACACGGCGTCGTAATCGGGGGGCCCGAGGCGCAGGTCCTGGAAATCGATCGGCGCGAGCTCGCCCCCGGCGGTTCGCATGAGATTGTTCGCGTGGTAATCCCGGTGAGTCGGGACCGGATCGCCGGTCGCGGCGGGGTCGGCGGCCGCCGCGGCGAGCGTGCCGGCGAGGCGGATCCACGCCGCGGCCCGCTCGGGCGAAAGGGGATCCTGCCCGTTCTTCTCGAGTGCCCAGCGGCGCGTGTGGTCGAGCTCGGCCGCGAAGAACGCGGCGTCGAACGGGGAGTTCAGGGTCGCGGCCGCGCGTGCGATCGTGCGGATCGGCGTCAGGAGGTCCTCGGCCTCGTCGAGGAGGCGGGGACGGTCCTCGCGTGCGGCATCCGCGAGGTCCATCGCGAGATCGCGGTCGCCGAGATCCTCGATCAGGGCCGCGCCGAGGTCGGGTGCGTCGTCCGCCTGCGCGGGAACCCTCACCCCTGCGGCCGCGAGCGCGTCGCGGATCCTGGACCAGTTCACCTGAGCGGGAGAATTTGGCTGCGGGTAGAGCACGACGAGGACGCTCGTACCGCCGGGGATCGCCTGGCGAAAATAGCGCCGGGCGCCGACGTCTCCTGCCAGGGGAACGGGAGAAGGGGCCCCGGCGAGGCCGAAGCGTTCGCGGGCCCGCACGAGGCGCTCGGCCTCGCCGTTGGGGGAAGGCGGCGTCACGATCTCGGCGCAGGGGCCGGGGACGCCGGAGGCGGGGCGGGGGGCTCGTCGAGAAGATCGATCGAGACGAGCCTCTGCGGGTTGCGCGGCTTGCCGAGCGTCGGGTTCGCCGGATCGGGGTCGGACGACGCGGCGATGCGATCCACGACGTCCATCCCCTTCACGACCTCCCCGAACGCCGTGTACTGCCGGTCGAGCGACGGGTAGTCCTTCAGGACGATGAAGAACTGGGAGGAAGCCGAGTCGGGCGCCGAGGAGCGGGCCATCGAGACGATCCCGCGCTTGTGGCTCGTGTCGTTGAACTCGGGCTTGAGCGTGACGGGATTGCCTTTCGGGTCGGTCTTTCCGCCGTTACCCCAGACGTAGGAATTCTTCGGGTCCTTCGTGAGGGGATCGCCTCCCTGCACGACGAAGTCCCGGATCACGCGATGAAAGAGCGTCCCGTTGTAGAAGCCCGACGCGGCGAGGTCGACGAAGTTCTTCACGTGGTTGGGCGCGCGGTCGAAAAAGAAACGGATCGTGAAGTCGCCGAGCGACGTGTGAACGAGCGCGAGCGTGCGGGCATAGTCCCGCGTCTTCGCGGCCGCCCTGGGTGCCGGCTTTTTCCTGCGCTTTTCGGGCGCCGCGGCGCCGGCGCTCGCGGCCGCCAGCCCGAGGGCGAGGGCCACCACGACCGCCCGGGTGATCGCCGGTCTCCTCGTCATGCGATGTTCCCTCCTGTCGGCCCCGGGGTTCTGCCCTTGTCGGCGGGACCACGAGCCTCGATGATAGCCGCGATGCTCGCCGAGACCTTCCTGCGCCTCGTCGAGAAGGCCGTGAAAGACCTCGACGTCGAGACACTTCGAGTCGAGGTGAAGGCCTTCGCGCTCAGGCACCCGGAACTCACGACGCGCGGGAAGGCCGAGCGT
>JBAUSZ010000302.1:0-15705 GCA_049581965.1 Thermoanaerobaculia bacterium
GGCGTTGCCATCGGGGCCGGCGCGGGCTTCGACGGGGGCGTGAGGCCCACGGACCTCAGCACCTGCTCGGCGTGGTGCTCGGTGTCGACTTTGTCGAACACACGCCTGACCTTTCCGTCCTTGCCGACGAGGAACGACTTGCGCAGGGGCCCGACGCCCCACGCGGGGTTGGGATTCTGGCCCCACGCGCCGTACCTCTCGTGCACGGAGTGATCGGCGTCCGTCAGGAGCTCGAAAGGCAGGTTGTACTTCGCGGCGAAGGCGCTGTGCGAGGCGGCGTCGTCGCGCGAGATGCCGAGCACCTCGATGCCGGCCTTCGCGAGGTCGGCCCAGCCGTCGCGCAGGCTGCAGGCCTCGCGCGTACAACCCGGCGTGTCGTCCTTCGGGTAGAAGTAGATGAGGACGTCCTTGTGACCTGCGAAATCGCGCAGGGAGACCATCTTCCCGGAGCGCGCCAAGAGCGTGAAGTCGGGGGCCGTCGACCCGGCGGTCAGGGGCTGGGAAGCCTTGAATTCTTCGGACATGCGGGCGATTCCTCCGGCGGCGGAGAATACCAAAGTAAGCTCCATCGCGTGTCCTCTCACGCCGCGCTGACGATCGCCGCCGCCGACCCGACAGGCGCCGCCGGCCTTCAGGGAGACCTCGCCGTTTTCGCCGCGTTGGGCGTCAGGGGCGTGTCCGTGCTCACGGCCGTCGCCGCCCGCACCGGGCCCGCGTCGGGGATCCTGCACGAGCTGCCGGCGCAGGCCGTCCGGGCCCAGCTCGAGGCCCTCTCCGGCGGCGCGGATCCGGCCGCCGTCAAGGTCGGGTTCATCGCGAGGACCCCCGTCGTCCGCCTCGTCGCGGCGGATCTCGCGCGCCGGGGGGTCCCGGCCGTCGTCGACCCCGTTCTCGTATCCCGGACCGGCCCTCGGCTCCTGGCGGCGCCGTCCTGGGCGGCGTTTCTGAGAGAGCTCCTGCCCGCCGCGGCGCTCGTGACGCCCAACCTCCCGGAGGCCTCCCTCCTCGCCGGCTTTCCCATTCGCGGCGAGGCGGACGCCAAGCGCGCCGCCCGCGCGATTCAGGCCCTGGGCCCGAAGGCGGTTCTCATCAAGGGCGGCCACGCCGAGGGGAACGTCTTCGTGGATGGCCTCCTCGACGGGCGCACGTGGCACGCCTTCGCGTCGCCGCGCATCGGCGGGAGCGTCGTTCCGGGCGCGGGTGACGCCCTCTCGGCGGCCATCACGGCGTTCCTCGCGCGCGGGGAGACGCTGCCGGACGCCGTCGAGCGGGCCCTCCTCCACGTGCGCCGGGCAATCGCGGCCGCGTTGTAGAGTTCCGTCCGCGGAGGATCCATGCGAATTCGACTGTCCAGAACGCTCCTCGGAGGACTGCTTCTCGCCACGGGCCTCGCGGCCGCCAGCGACGCGCGCGCGCAGGGAGTCACCCTGTTTCGCGACCGGAATCTGCGCGGGCCGAGCATGACCTTCTACGACGACATCCCGGACCTGCGCTACACGCAGTTCGGAAGCCGGCGGGCCAGCTCGATCGAGGTCCCCCCCGGCTGCGTCGCCGTCCTCTACGAGTTCCCCGGGTACCGCGGGCGCCGCACGGAGTTCCGCGACTCCGACAACGACCTTTCGAACACGGCCGTCGGCGAAGACCGGGCCTCTTCCCTGCGGGTGAACTGCCGTCACGATGGCCCGGAAACCCACTACCATCCCAAGTGGCACGTCGACCAGCCGGCGTGGGGTCGCCCGGAGCCGCCGCCCCCGGACTACCGTCCGGGATTCCCGTCCGGCGTCCAGGGAGCGATCCTCTACCGTGACCGCGAGGGGCGCGGGCCGAGCCAGTTCTTCGACCGAGACGTTCCGGACCTCGACCGGACGCGCTTCGGGAGCCGCATGGCGAGCTCGATCGACGTCACGCCCGGCTGCGTCGCGATCCTCTACGAGCAGCCCGGTTTCCGGGGTCGGCGGACCGAGTTTCGGGAGAGGGACAACAACCTCAAGAACACGCCCGTGGGAGAGGACACGGCGTCCTCGCTCCAGATCCGATGCCGGTGAGCGGTGCGCGGGGCGGGCCTCAGGCGGCGAGCCGGTAGCGGTCCCGCGTCTCCTCGACGAGTTTCTCCACGCGCCCGATGTCCTCGAGGTACATGAGGAAACCCAGGATTTCGCTGTAGGCGAGGAAGACGTTGAGCGTCTTCACGCGCGGGAAGATCGCCGTCACGAGGTCGCGCACGTTCGACGGACCCTTCGCAAGCTGGCGGACGATCTGGCTCACGCGCAAGCCGTAGCGCCGGTCGAGCGTGCCCTTGTGGGCGTGCCAGTCCGGAATCGGCGCCCCGTGCCCCGTCAGGAGAGTCGCGCCCGTGTGCGCACGGCCGAACTCCTCGAGGGTCCTGAAGTACGTCGTGACGCTCCGGAAGGGACGCCCCGGCTCCGAGGGATCCTCGTCGACGACCGCATTCGGCGTGATTTCCTTGAGGACGGTGTCTCCCGTGAAGAGGACGCCTTCGCCGGGAATCTCGAACGTGAGGCTTCCCGGCGTGTGGCCGGGCGTCGACCGGACGAGGACGGACCAGCCGTCTCCGGGCAGCGTCTCGCCACCCTTCAGTTCATCCCAGGCCTCGAGGGGTTCCGCGAAGCGGTCGACGGCCGCGATGGACGCGACGACGCCGAAGCGCGTCGCGACGTCGAAGCCGGAGCGCGCCATGTCGTCGAGAAGGAGCTTCCGGTTTCTCTCCTGCCGGAAGTTCTTCCGGTCGAGAGCGCCGCCCAAGACCTGCGCGCCCGAGGCATCCGCCACCTTCGCCGCGAGCCCGTAGTGGTCGTGGTGCCCGTGGGTGAGGAGAACGCGCTTCACGTCCTCGACCGCGCGTCCGCGAGACGCGAGCCCGGCCCGAAGCGCCTCCCATGCGACGGCGGTCAGCGGCCCGGAGTCGACGAGGGTCACGGGGTCGCGGAGGATCAAGTGGACGTTGACGGGGCCTACGGGGAACGGAGTCGGGAGAGGAAGAGTTTCTATGAATGATGAAGAGGGGGGACGAATCGGCGCAGCGCGGCCGACGTCGCAAGACTCCTCCCCACGGCGCGCGCCGTCACCCATTACCATTCGAAGAAAACCACCGTCTCCCGGCGCGCCTCGCTCGCTCGGCGCGCGTCACGCCCAGAGGTCGTAGGGATACCCGCCTGCCTCGTACACTCGGTCGCTGATCGAGGTGCAGTCGGCGTCGCGGTTCTTGTCGAGAGCCTTGAGGTTCCCGACCATGCGGTGCCGGGCCAGGTTGCAGTACCAGCGGGCGATCTCGACCTCCCCGGCGGCCTTCTCCTCGCCCTTCTTCGCGATGGACGCGGTCACTCGCGAGAGCGTCGCGATCTGGGCGTACAGGTCGATCAAAACGTCCGCGAGGCGCTCCTGCTGGTACTCGCGGTCCACGACCTTCTTCCCGTGCTTGCGCAGGATCGTCTCGCAGGCGTTCGCGAAGATCCCCGAGTAGCGCCCGACCTGGTCGGCCTCCGGCGCGAGCGACGGGTGGACCTTCGTGAGCTTGTCGTGCGTGATGACGCCCTTGAGGCGCTTGTGCGCGTACTCGGTGAGGATGCCGCGCTGCGCGAGCGGGCTCTTGAGTGCGCTCTGGACTTCCTTGAGGGAGTCACCGAGCTCCTTCATGCCCGACAGGGCGATCAGCAGGCGCAGGATCTCGTTCGTGCCCTCGAAGATCATGTTGATGCGGCTGTCGCGCAGGGCGCGCCCGTAGGGGTACTCGTTCATGAACCCGTTGCCGCCGGCGATCTGGAGGCCGTCGTTGATGTTCTGCCAGAGAACCTCGGTCCCGAACACCTTGCAGCACGCGCCTTCGAGCGAGTAGTCGCCGACGTGCCGGTCCACGAGGCTCGCGGTGAGGTAGACCATCGATTCGAGGACGTACGTCGTCGCCGTCATCCGCGTGATCTTGTGGCGGATCATCTCGAAGTCGGCAATCCGGTTCTTGAACTGCTTGCGCTGCGTCGCGTGGTCGACGGCGAGCTTGATCATCATCTTCGAGCCGCCGACCGAGCCGGCGCCGAGCGACGTGCGGCCCGTGTTGAGCGTCTCGAGGGCGATCTTGAAGCCGTGGCCCTTCTCGCCGATGAGGTTCGCGGCCGGGATGCGGCAGTTCTCGAGGATGATCTGGCAGGTCGAGGACGCGCAGAGGCCCAGCTTCTTCTCCTCGGCGCCGCGCGAGAGGCCCGGCAGCGTCCCGTCGGGGTTCGTGACGACCGCGAAGCAGCAGATCTCCTTGTGATTCTCCTTCTCGCCCGAGGGCACGCGGGCGAAGACCGAGAAGAAGTTCGCGAAGCCGCCGTTCGAGATCCACTGCTTCGTCCCGTTCAGGACGTAGGTATCCGTCTTTGGGTCGTACGTCGCCGTCGTCTTGAGCGAGCCCGCGTCCGACCCCGCTTCCGGCTCCGTGAGGCAGAACGCGGCAACGAGCTTTCCCGTCGCGAGGTCGGGCAGCCACCTCTTCTTCTGCTCCTCGGTCCCGAAGAGGACGACCGGCTTGCAGCCGATGGACAGGTGGGCTCCGATGACGATCGACGCGGAGGCGTCGAGCGGCGCGACCGTCTCCGTCATCCGGCAGTACGCGGCCGAGTTGAATCCGCTACCGCCGTACTCCTCGGGAATCGTCATTCCGAGAACCCCAAGCTCGCCCATGGCCTTGACGGCATCGCGCGGGAAGTGATGCTCGGCGTCCATCTTCTCCGAGTCGAGGTGGGCGGCATCGAACTCGGTGTAGGCGTCCGCGAACGCCGCAACCGTCTCTTTCACGTCGGCCGGGATCTCCGGGTACGGGAAGACGAGGTCCTCCGCGATGTGCCCCTGGAAGAGGGACTTGAGGAACGACTCGACCTCGGTGGTGGACTCGTGTTTCGTCTCTTCTTTGACAGTGGACATTTCCGCTCCTCAGAGGGTGTTTTTCTTAGAAGGTGAATGCGCGCCGCCGCAGCCGCGCCGGTCGTTCATCATTCGAAGAATCTCTTTCCGGTTCTCGCCATCTCGATGAGCAAGGGAGCCGGCGCGAACCGGCCGCCCTTTTGCTTCGCGAGCTCCTGGAGGCCCTCGACGACCGCCTTCGCGCCCAGGGAATCCGCGTAGGCACAGAGACCGCCGCGGAAGGGAGGAAAGCCGGTGCCGAAGATCATGGCGAGATCGAGCTTGGCCGGGCTCGCGACGATGCCCTCCGCGAGGCAGTAAGCCGCCTCGTTGATCATCGGGAGGATCAAACGTTGCTGGATTTCAGATGAAGAGAGACCCGGATTCTTTGAAGGTGAAGAGAGGCCGAGATCGCGGTACGCGTCGGGGTCCGGGCCGCCCCTTCTCTCACCTTCATAGAAGTAAAATCCCTTCTTCGCTTTCCTCCCGATTCGTCCGAGCGTCACCAGCTTCTCGAGCGCCGGGTCGGCGGGCATGCGCTCGGGCCAGGTTTTCGAAAGCGTCTCGGAGGCCTTCGCGGCCACGTCGATCCCGACGTCGTCGAGGAGCTCGATCGGGCCGACGGGCATCCCGAACGCGCGCATCGCCTTGTCGACCGCCGTGAAGTCCACGCCCTCGAGGACGAGGCGCGCGGCCTCGGCGATGTAGGGCCCGAGGATCCGGTTCACGAGGAAGCCCGGCGAGTCCTTCACGACGACGGGCGTCTTACCCATCTTCTTGGCGAGGTCGAAGATCGTCGCGGTCACCTCGGGGTCGGTCTTCTTTCCGTAGATGACCTCGACGAGCGGCATCTTGTAGACCGGGTTGAAGAAGTGCATCCCGACGACGCGCTCGGGATGCGCCGCGGGAGCGGCGATCTCCGAGATCGGAAGCGTCGAGGTGTTCGACGCGAAGATCGCCGCCGGCGGGACCACCTTTTCCCACTCCGCGAGAACAGCGTGCTTGACGGCCATCTTCTCGAGCACCGCCTCGATCGTGATCTCGCAGGTTTCGAAGCCTGCGTAATCGAGCGAGCCGCCGATCAGAGCCATCTTCCCCGAGAATTCGCTGCGCGTCATGCGGCGCTTCTTGAGCTTCTCCTTCCAGATCCGCGCGGCCTGCGCGTACCCGAGCGCGAGAGCCTCGGGCTTGATGTCCTTCATTCGCACGGGAAGACCCTTGTCCGCCGCGAGCTGGGCGATCCCGCCTCCCATGGCACCGGCTCCGAGAACGCCGACGCGAGAGATCGTTCTGGGCTTGATCCCCGGGCCGAAGCTCTCGACGCCCGTCTCCTTCTTGACCTCCTCCATCCGGAAGAAGAGGCCGACGAGGTTCCGCATCGTCGGGGTCCCGATGAGAGCTCCGATGCCCTCGACCTCGTACTCGAGCGCTTTCTCGAACGGCGCGCCGAATCCCTTCTCGACGACGGAGAGGGCCGCGAGCGGCGCCGGGTAGTGGCCCTTCGTCTCCTTCATGACGGCAGCCCGGGCCTTCGAGAACATGATGCCCTTGCCGGGGCCTTCGAGGAGCCTCTCGGCGAGCGAGGCCTCTCGGACCCGCGCGGGCCCTCCGCCGGCGCCCGCGTTCGAGCGCTTCTTCGTGCCGAACTTCCGGCGCGCGTAGCCCTTCGCGAATTCCTCGAGCATCGCGGCCGGGACGACCTCGTCCACGAGCCCGGCCTTCCGGGCGCGCTTCGCGTCGAGGACCTTCCCCGCGAGGATGACGTCGAGCGCGCCCGCGAGGCCGATCATCCGCGGAAGGCGGGTCGTGCCGCCCCAGGCCGGGAGGATCCCCAGTTTGATCTCGGGGAGCCCGATCTGCGTCTTCGGCGAGTCGGAGGCGAGGCGCCAGTCCATCGCGAGGGCCGTCTCGCATCCGCCGCCGAGGCACGCGCCGTCGATGGCGGCGACCGTCGGGAACGGCAGGTTCGCGAGCTTATTGAACGTGCGGTGCGGGCCCCGGACCATCTCGGGATCGGCGCCCTGGCCGGCCTTCGCGATCTCGTTCACGTCCGCTCCCGCGATGAAGATGCCTTTCTTGCGCGAGATGAGAACGAGAGCGCTGATGTCGCGGCGCGAGGCGAGAGAGTCGAGAAGGCGGTCGAACTCGAGCATGACGGGCCGCGAGTACTTGTTCACCTTCTCGCCCGGCGTGTCGAACTCGAGAACCGCGAGGCCGTCGGCCTCGACGGTCAATCGGAAGGCCGGGGCCTGAGGCGTCGTTTTCGCCGGGGCTTCGGCTCTTTTTTCTTCGAAGGTGATGGACACGGTTGAGTTCCGCTGCGACCCGACGGCCCTGGCGCGGGCCGCGCCGCAGCGTCTTCCCCCTTTCTAAGAAATCTCTCTCTACGACTCCCTTTCCAGAATGATCGAAGCCCCCTGTCCTCCGCCGACGCAGAGGGTCGCGAGGCCGTGCCGGACCTTCCGCCGCTGCATTTCCAGCAGGAGCGTCAGGATGAGGCGCGTGCCGCTCGAGCCCACGGGATGGCCGAGGGCGATGGCCCCGCCGTTCACGTTGAGGTTGTCCTCGTGGATCTCGCCGAGTTCCGGCGACGTCGCGAACGCCTTGAGGTTCGCGAGCACCTGCGCGGCGAACGCCTCGTTCATCTCGACGAGTCCGATGTGGCTCATCGAGAGCCCGGCCTTCTTGAGCGCGATCGGCGTCGCGCGCGACGGCCCGAGGCCCATCCGCTCGGGCTCGAGACCCGCGAAGCCCCAGCTCGCGATCCGGCCGAGGGGCCTGAGGCCGTGCCTCACGACGAACTCCTCCGACGCGACGACGACGGCGGCGCCGCCGTCGGTGATCTGGGACGAGTTGCCCGCCGTGACCGTGCCGTACCGGCGGTCGAAGACGGGCTTGAGCTTCGCGAGCGCCTCCATCGTCTGGTTCTCGCGCACGCCGTTGTCGAACGTGAGGACCCGGTCGTAGTCGGGCGGAACCGGGACCGGGACGATCTCGAGAGCGAGCTTGGCGCGCGCCTCGGTTGCTCGCTGGTGGGATCGGAGCGCGAAGTGGTCCTGCTCCTCGCGCGTGATCTTCCCCTCCTTGGCGAGGATCTCGGCCGTGTCGCCCATTCCGAGGTCGCAGACGGGGTCGTTCAGGCCCTGCTTGAGGCCGATGACGGGATTCATGAGGTCTTTCCAGGGCATCCCGGCGAGCGCCCCGATCCGCTGGCCGGCCGTCTTCGCCGTCCCCGCCTTCGCGAACACGCCTTTGACGCTGTCGCGGTAGAAGAAGGGAATCTGCGTCATGTTCTCGACGCCACCCGCGAGGACGACGTCGGCTTCCCCGATCGCGACGAGGCGCGCCGCCTCGACGACGGACTCGATCCCCGACGCGCAGTTGCGCGACACCGAGTGTGCCGGCTTCTCCTTCGGGACGCCGGCGCGGAGCGCGATGACGCGGGCGATGTTGGCGGCGTCGACGGGCGTCGCGATGTTCCCGAAGATCGTCTGGTCGACGGCCGCGGGCTCGATGCCGGAACGGGCCATCGCCTCGACGGCGGCGGTGCGTCCGAGGTCGACCGCCGAGACTCCCGTGAAGTCCGTGCCCATGCGGGCGAACGGGGTCCGGGCGCCGTGGACGATGAATGCGGTTTTGCTCACGACGGGTTTCTCCTGCGCCTTGCGGCGACCTTGTTGCTCTTCGTAAGGGCGTCCGCGCCTTCGGCGCGTGCTTCGAATGGTTCCCTGCGCGCCGCCGCCCTCTTCACCTTCGAAGAAATCCTCTCCTCTTCGACCGCGAATCCGTTGAGGAGGGTCCCGACGAGGAGGCGGGCGTTGGCACTCGGCTTCTTCTCCCCCGACAGCAGCCACTCCGAGAGGATTTCGTCGGCCGCGCCAAACAGGATCCGGACCGCGAGGCGCGGGTCCAGGTCCTCGCGGAACTCGCCGCGGGCGATGCCGTCGCGGAGGACGTCGCCGAGGAGGCGGAAGTGCTCGACGAGCTTGCTGCGCGAGAAACGTTCGACGAGGCGGGCGCTGCGCCTGAGCTCGATCTGGAAGACGGACGCGAGGTCGCGGTCCGAGCCGATGAACTCGAGGTGCAGGTCGACGAGCGCCGTCAGACGCTCGGCGGCGGGTGCGGCCGAGCGGGCGACGGCGCGGCCTTTCTCGAGAACGCCGTCCATCGACTCGTCGAAGACGACGCCGAGGAGATCTTCCTTGTTGCGGAAATAGAGGTAGACGGTCCCCTCGGCGACCTTCGCGTCGGCCGCGATGTCCGCGATGCGGGCCTCGTGGAAACCCCGGCGGCCGAAGGTCCGGACGGCGGCCTCCAGGATGCGGCGGCGCTTCTCGGGGTCGGCGCCCGCCGAGAGCCTCTCCGGGGCCGACGCGGCGGCCTCGATGTTCACTCCCAACCCGCCGCGGCCCGCTGAATGAGCCATCATTCAGCAGCTTATGACGCGCTGCGCCATGAAGTCAAGTGGCCGATCGAGAAGGCCGCGCCTCCCGCGGCGGCGCCCGCCTCTACTCCGTGAAGAGGGCGAGCGTCTCCTGCGAGGGAGCCCACTCGATCGTCGCAATGTCGTTCGAGACGAGCGTCCCGGCTTCGCCGGCGAGGATTAGCGGGATGTCCCCGAGGGCGCCGATCGCGGCCGTCTTACCCGTCCTCCCCGCGAAGTCGCGCGCCGCCTCGACCTTGGGCCCCATGGAGCCCGAGGCGAAGTCGAAGCGCCCGATGGCCGCGGGCGATGCCCGGCGGATCGCCTTCGCGGATGGGGTTCCCCAGCCGACCGAGACGGCGGGCACGTCGGTCGCCATCACGAAGAAGTCGGCGTCGAGCTGCTGCGCGAGAAGGGAGGCGACGCGATCCTTGTCGATGACGCACTCGACGCCTTGCAGCCTGCCCTCCTCGCCGTAGACGGTCGGGATGCCGCCGCCTCCCCCGCAGATCACGATCGTCCCTTTCTCGAGGAGCCATTTCACGGGCCGGATCTCGAAGACGCGCTTGGGCTGCGGCGAAGCGACGACGCGTCGCCACTTCCCGCCGTCCGGCGCGACGGCCCAGCCCCGCTCTTTCGCGAGGCGTTTGGCCTCGTCTTCCGAGTAGACGGGGCCGATCGGCTTGTTCGGGCTCCGGAATGCCGGGTCCGCGGGGTCGACCTCGACCATCGTGAGCAGAGTCGCGAACGGTTTCTCGAACGGCATGAGGTTCCCGAGCTCCTGCTCGATCATGTAGCCGATCATTCCCTCGGTCTGGGCGCCGAGGACGTCCAGCGGGAAGTGTGCGGCGTCGAGCCCGGACTCGGCCTGGAGGGCGAGGAGGCCGACCTGCGGGCCGTTGCCGTGGGAGATCACGAGCTCGTGCTCCCGAGCGACCGGCGCGAGCGCCTCCGCGGCCCGACGCACGTTCGCGCGCTGGTTCTCCGCGGTCATGGGCTCCCCGCGGCGCAGCAAGGCGTTTCCTCCGAGGGCGACGACGACGCGCATCTGGTTTCTTCGTCCGCTCCCGGACTCTACGCGCCCGACCCCGCGTACATCTCGTCGATCAGGTGCTTGTAGTGCTGGTCGACGATGCGCCGCTTGACCTTGAGCGTCGGCGTGAGCTCGCCGTCCTCGATCGTGAGGTCCCGCGGGACCACCGCGAAGCGGTGGACGAGCTGCTCGTGCGAGCGCCCCTGGTTCCAATGGTCGATCGCTGTCTGGAACAGCGCGAGGACACGCGGCTCCTTCACGAGCGCGTCCATCGGCCGCCCGCCGAGACCGTTCGCCTCCGCCCACGCACCGAGCTTCTCGAAGTTCGGGACGATGAGGCACGACAGGAACTTGCGCTTGTCTCCGATGATGACGGGGAGGGAGATGTAGTCCTGGCTCTTGAGGAAGCTCTCGATCGGCGCGGGAGCGATGTTCTTGCCGTTCGAGTTGACGAGGATTTCCTTCTTGCGGTCCGTGATCGCGAGGAAGCCGTCCGCGTCGACGACGCCGATGTCGCCCGTGTGGAACCAGCCCTCGGAGTCGATCGCGTCGGCCGTCTCCTTCGGCTTGCCGAAGTAGCCCTTCATGACGTGTGGACCGCGCGTGAGGACCTCGCCGTCCGGCGCGATCCGGCACTCGACGCCCGGCAGGATTTTGCCCACGGCCCCGAGGCGCCAGGCCGAGGGACAGTTCACCGCGATGACGGGACTCGTTTCCGTGAGGCCGTAGCCTTCGTAGATCTCGACACCGATCCCCCAGAAGAACTCGGCCAGCTCTTTCGCGAGCGGCGCCCCGCCCGAAACCGCGTAGCGGAAGCGCGTTCCGAGGGCCGCCCGCACCTTGCGGTAGACGAGTCGCTCGAAGACGAAGTGCTGGAGCGCGAGGCCGAAGTCGGGCGTCTGCCTCCTCGCCTTCAGTGCGACGACCTTCTTGCCGACGTCGACCGCCTGCGTGAAGAGCTTCTGCTTGCCGGGCGAGGACTTCGCGACGTTTTCCTGCACGCGCGCGTAGATCTTCTCGTAGACACGCGGGACCGCGCCGAAAACGTGCGGGTTCACCTCGCCCATGTTGTCGCGCAGCTTGTCGATCGACTCGGCGTAAGCGATCGTCGCGCCGCGGTGGTAGTAGGTGTACTCGAGCATCCGCTCGAAGACGTGCGCGAGCGGGAGAAAGGAAAGCGCGACCGCGCTGGACTCCAACGGCAGGATCGAGCAGCCCGCGACGACGTTCGAGACGAAGTTCTGCTGCGTGAGCATCGCGCCCTTGGGCTCGCCCGTCGTCCCCGACGTGTAGATGAACGTCGCGAGATCGTCCGGCGTGCGCGCGTCCGCCCTCTTTTCAAATGCCGCCGGATCGGCCGCGTGCGCCGCCTTCCCCTTCTCGAGGAGGTCCGCGAACGACGCGACGCCTGCGAGTGTCGACGGGTCGAACGCGATCACGTGCCTCAGAGCCGCCTTGATCTCCGCGGAGCCCTCGCGCGCCGCGAGTACCTTTCTTGCCTGTTCCTCGCCGGAGGCGAAGGCGACCGTCGCGCCGGAGTCCTTCAGGAGATACGCGACCTGCTCGGCCACCATCGTCGGGAAGACCGGGACGAGGACCGCGCCGTAGCACTGGCACGCGAAGTCGACGATTGCCCACTCCGGCCGGTTCTCGGCGAGGAGCGCGACGCGGCCGCCGGGCTTCACGCCGAGGCCCTCGAGGGCGCACGAAACGGCCTTGACGGAAGTCATGAACTGCTCGGTCGAGATCGGCGTCCATGCGCCGGATTTCTTCACGAGGAGAAGATCGGGTTTCGCGACCCTTTCGAGATTTCTGAAGATGTCGACCAGCGTGCGTGGAGTCATGGTGCCGTCCTCCGAATCCTGAACCGGAGCCCCGGATTATAGTGACGGCCCGTGGCGCTCGCCCTGACGCTGCTCTCGGTGTTTACGCTCGCCGGCCTCGGCCTGTCGGCTTGGTCCGGTTGGGCCCTTTCGAACGCCGGGGGAAGCCTGCCCGCGGCCCGGCACATCGCCGTTGCGGTCCCGACGGTGCTCTTCTCCCTGTTTACGCAGTCCATGATCCTCTTCTTTTTCATCGGCACCGGCAAGCTCCTCAAGGAGGCCGCCGCGAAGAGGCCTGACGCGGAGGGGCGCGACTACATCCTTGGCCGCGTGAGGGAGTTCAAGGTCCGCACCTCGGCTCTCGCGACCTTCGCACCCCTTTCGGCGCTGGCCGCCGGCCTCCTCGGCGCGGGCGCACACACGGGCGCGACGCCCGCGTGGCTGCATCTCTGGACGGGGGTCCTCGCGATCCTCCTCCACGTCGCCGCTCTCGGACGTGAAGTCGTCGCGATGGCCGAGACGAACCAGCTCATGGACGAGGCCGCCGCCCTCGTCCCGCCTACGAAAGAGGCCGCGGCGCCATGACCGACACGACGGCCGTCGCGAAGGTCGCCCTCGTCACGGGCGGGACGAAGCGGCTCGGGTTCGAACTCGCCAAACAGCTGGTCAGGGGCGGCTACGCGGTCGCCCTCTCCTACAGAAGCGATCCAGAAGCGGCAGGTCGCGCCGTAGGATTCCTCAGAAAGGAAACGGGGGGACGCGCGGAGGCTTTCCGGGCCGATCTCGCCGCCGACGGCGCGCCTCTCAAACTATTCGAAGAAGTCTTCTCTTCGCCTCTTTTCTCTTCTTCTTCTCCTCGTCTCGACGCCCTCGTCCACGCCGCGTCGCCCTGGATCCCGAAGCCGTTCGCGTCCGTGTCCCTTTCGGACTGGGAGGCGGTCTTTCGCGCCGGCCCGCGCGCCGCGTTCTTCCTCGCGCAGGCGGCCGCACCCGAGCTCGCCCGTTCGTCCGGGTCCATCCTCTTCGTTTCCGACGTCGCCGCGAGGCAGGCCTGGCCCTCGCACGTTCCGCACGCGGTCGCGAAGGCGGCGATCGACGCTCTCGTGCGCAACCTCGCCGTCGCGCTCGGCCCAAACGTGCGCGTGAACGCGATCGCGCCGGGAGTCGTCCTGCCGCCCGAGGACATGACGCCGGAGGCCGTCGCGACGCTCGTCGAAGGGACGCCGCTCGGGCGGCCCGTCGCCGTCGCCGACCTGACGGGGATGGCGCTTCAGATCCTCGAGAACCGCTCCATGACCGGCCAGGTCGTCGCGGTGGACGCGGGACGCTCCGTCGTCTAGCGTCGCGGCGCGGCCGGCTCCCGGAACTCGGACGCCTCGGCCCGCAGCCGTGCCGCGAAGCCCTTCGCGTAGGCCGTCCGCTCGCCCGAGAGCCGCAAGCCTGCCTCCGTCGCGAATCGGGCGGCGTCCATGCGGGCGTCGATCTCGTCCGCCATCTCCGCAAGCGTCATCCGCTCGCGCGCGCCGGCCACGAGGATCTGCGTGACGCCGTACGCGCCGACGAACTCGAGGAGCATCGCGTCGTGGACGATCCTCTCCTCCGGTGTGTGGGGGGCCGATTCGACGCGGGAGAGAGAGGAGGAGAGAAGAGAGATTTCTTCGAGTGGAAGATGGAGAGAGCGCAGGAGCAGGTCCTCACGGCTGTCCGGCGTGATGCGGCGGGCCGATGGGAGCCCCGCGAAGGCAGCCAAAAGAAAGACGCGCGCAGGATCCACCCCGGCGTCACCCTGCGCCCCGCCGCCTTCTTCACCTTCCAAGAATCTTTCCGAAATCCGTATTCTTCTCTCGACGAACCCGAAATTCGTCATCCCGTCGAGGCCGACCGAGAGCGGCCTCACGAAGTCGAGAATGCTCTCCCTCGAGGCAGAATCCAGCCGGATCGGCATGGCATGATCATAAGGAGCCGAGGAGGAGAACACGTGAGACGCAGATTCCTGCCCCCGTTCGCCGCCTGCGCCGCTCTCCTCGCCCTCGTCGCCTGCGGTTTCCGCGAGGCGACGGAATCCGGGAAGCGCGCGGCAGCCCCCGGGTTCACGGTCGCTCTCCTGACGCCGGGCCCGATCTCCGACGCCGGCTGGAACGCCGGCGCGTACGACGGACTGAAGGCGATCGAGAAGGTGCTGGGCGCCGGCATCTCGCACGTGCAGGTGAAGTCCCCCTCCGAGTTCGAGGAGCAGTTCCGCGCCTACGCGGCCAAAGGGACGAGCCTCGTGTTCGGACACGGATTCGAGTTCCAGGACGCGGCCGAACGCGTCGCGAAGGAGTACCCGAAGACCGTCTTCGTGACGACGTCCGGCTCGCGCACGGCGCCGAACCTCGCGCCGATCGTCTTCGAGCTCGAGCAGGCCGCCTATCTCTGCGGCCTCATGGCGGGGCGGATGTCGAAGACGGCAAAGGTGGGCATGGTGGGGGGCGTCGAGCTGCCTTCGATCAAGTCCACCTTCCTCGCGTTCGAAGGCGGCTTCAGGGCGGCAGCTCCGGCCGGCACGGCGACGTCCGTCTTCACGGGCTCCTTCGAGGACGTCGCCGGCGCGAAGGCCGCCGCGCTCGCGCTCGCGGACCGTGGAGCGGACTTCCTCTTCCAGAACGCGGACGCGGCGGCCCTCGGCGTCTTCAAGGCCGCCGAGGATCGCCGGATCTTCGCGTTCGGGACGAACAAGGACCAGAACGCGCTCTCCCCGGCCGTCGCCGCTTCTGCGGTCATCGACATGCCGCGCGCGTTCCTCGAGACGGCGCGGCGCGTGAAGGCGGGTGTCTTCGACGGCAAGCCCCTCCGCTACGGCCTCGCGAGCGGCGCCGTTTCGTTCGTGATCTCCCCGACGGCGAACGTTCCCCGGACGGTCCGCGACGAGCTGAAGGCGGCCGAGGAGAAGATCCGCTCGGGCGCGTTGGTCGTGCCGCGGGGAAACTTCTGAGAATGAGCATTCCTGCGGCGGCGCTGCGCGCCGCCGACGGAAAAACGTGCGCGCCTTCGGCGCGCCGCTTCTTCGAATGTATGTGGGAGCGCTGCCCTCGGGTAGCGCTCCGGCGGTTCCTCTGCGCCGATGCAAACCCACCCTTCTAGGAAATCTCCGGCATCTTCCCCGGCGCTCGAGCTCAGGGCGATCTCGAAGCGTTTCGGCGAGACGCAGGCGCTGTCCGAAGCGAACCTCGTCGTCCTTCCCGGCGAGATCCACGCCCTCCTCGGCGAGAACGGGGCGGGCAAGTCCACGCTCGTCTCGATCGCGGCCGGGCGCCTCGCGCCCGACGCCGGCGAGATCCTCCGCGGCTCCGTCCCGGTGCGCTTCGTCCGCGCGCGGGACGCCCGGGACGCGGGCATCGCGCTCGTCCCGCAGCACGACCTTCTCGTCGGAGCCGCGAGCGTCGCGGACAATCTCGCGTTCCTCGATCGAGACGCCCCGCTCTTCGAGAGCGCCCGCTCCCGGCGCGAACGCGTCGCGCGGCTCTCGAAGGCATTCGGCCTCGAAC
>JBAUSZ010000303.1:0-8014 GCA_049581965.1 Thermoanaerobaculia bacterium
GTCGCTCAACGGCGCAGCGGGATCGGAATGCCGTTTGCCTCGGCGCAGGCGAGAGCCTCGGGATAGCCCGCGTCCGCGTGGCGGATCACGCCCGTCCCGGGGTCCGTCGTGAGGACGCGCTCGAGGCGGACCGCCGCGGCGTGGGTACCGTCGGCGACGACGACCATTCCGGCGTGCAGCGAGTACCCGATTCCGACGCCGCCGCCATGGTGGATCGACACCCATGTCGCGCCAGCGGCCGTGTTGAGCATCGCATTCAGGAGCGGCCAGTCCGCGATCGCGTCGCTCCCGTCCTTCATCGCCTCGGTCTCGCGGTTGGGCGACGCGACCGAGCCGCAGTCGAGGTGGTCGCGTCCGATCACGATCGGCGCCTTCACACGTCCCGTCCTCACGAGTTCGTTGAACGCGAGGCCCGCCTTCGCGCGCTCGCCGTAGCCGAGCCAGCAGATGCGGGCGGGCAGGCCCTGGAAGGCGACCCGCTGGCCCGCGAGCGTGATCCAGCGGCGAAGCGCGGCGTTCTGGGGAAAGAGCTCGAGGATGGCGCGGTCCGTCTCGGCGATGTCCGCCGGGTCGCCGGACAGGGCCGCCCAGCGGAACGGGCCCTTGCCCTCGCAGAAGAGCGGCCGGATGTAGAGCGGGACGAAGCCGACGATCTCGAACGCGTCGGCGACGCCGGCCTGGGCGGCCCCGGCGCGCAGGTTGTTGCCGTAGTCGAACGTGACGGCGCCACGGCGCTTGAGCGCGAGCATCGCCCTCACGTGCGCGCCCATCGAGGCGATCGCGCGGCGACGATAGGCCTCGGGGTCGGCAGCCCTCAGGCGCAGCGCCTCCTCGAACGGGAGGCCGTGCGGGACGTATCCGTTCAGCTCGTCGTGCGCGGAGGTCTGATCCGTGAGGACGTCCGGAACGATTTCGCGGGCGAGGAGACGCTCGAGGAGGTCCACCGCGTTGGCGCGGACGCCGATCGAAACGGCTTCCCGTGCCCCCTTCGCGGCGAGCGCGCGGTCGATCGCCGCGTCCAGCCCGTCGATCCTCAGATCGAGGTAACGCGTCGCGAGGCGCTTGTCGATGCGCGCGGGATCCACCTCGGCGACGAGCGCCGTCCCGCCGCCCATCGTGACGGCGAGAGGCTGCGCGCCGCCCATCCCGCCGAGGCCGGCCGTCACGACGAGCCGGCCCGCGAGCGAGCCGTCCCCGGCTCCGAGGTCGCGCCGCGCGGCCGCCGCGAACGTCTCGTAGGTGCCCTGGAGGATCCCCTGGGTCCCGATGTAGATCCAGGACCCGGCCGTCATCTGTCCGTACATCGTCAGGCCGAGGGCCTCGAGCCTCCGAAATTCGTCCCAGGTGCCCCATTTCGGCACCAGGTTCGAGTTCGCGATGAGGACGCGGGGGGCGTCCGCGTGGGTCCGGAAGACCCCGACCGGCTTGCCGGACTGGACGAGAAGGGTCTCGTCGTCCCCGAGGTGCCTCAGTTCCCTCAGGATGGCCTCCAGGCACTCCGGGTTTCGGGCGGCCTTGCCCGATCCGCCGTAGACGACGAGGTCTTCGCGGCGCTCGGCCACCTCGGGGTCCAGGTTGTTGAGCAGCATGCGGTAAGGAGCCTCCGTCAGCCACGACCGGCAGGAAAGCGCCGTCCCTTTCGGGAGCGTGGGAGGCGCGTAAGGAGGGGCGGCGGCGGGGGCGGCCATTGCCGGGATGTTAGACCGGCCCTGTGGATAACGCGGCGCACAATTTCCCCTTGACAAGGATTACGCGACGCGTTATCTTGATGGACATGAGCGACGTGAGACGCATCGTCCGCTATCGCAACCGCAAGCTCTACGAGGCCAAGGAGCGCCGGTTCGTGACGCTGGAGGATCTCGCCAAGGCCGTGTCCGCCGGGGCCCGGCTGGAGGTCATCGCCGCGGACACGGGCGACGACATCACGGCCCGCGTGCTCTCGAGGGCGCTCGCCTCGAGCAAGTCCCCCGTCGCCGCGTCCGCCGACACGCTCGCCCGGATCCTCCGGGCCGGGAGCGAGGCGGCCGAGACCGTCGCCGAAGCCGCCGAGCGCGTGGGTGCCAAGGCCGTCGCCGCCACCCTCCGCGAGGCCTCCCGCCCCGAGAGGCTGGGCCGGACCCTGGCCCCTCTCACGCGCAGGATCGAGGATGCCCGCCAGGACATCGAGAAGATCGTCGGAGGCCTGGTCGAGAAGGGCCGCCTGACCTGGGAGGAAGGCGCCCGCCTCCGCGACGACGTCGGGCTCGTCTTCCGCGAGAGCCTGGCGGACCTGACGGGCAGCGTCCGCGACCTCGGCGCCCGCCTCGGCGCCTCCGGACAGCCCGAGCTGGCCCGGGACGTCGCCGAGATCAAGACCCGCCTCGCGCAACTCGAGTCGCTGGCCCAGAAGTCGTTCCCGAGAAAAACCACACAGGCGCCCGCGTCCGCCAAGTCCGGCCGCGTCGCCGCTTCGTCCCCCCACAGAAGGAGAAAACGATGAGAACCACCCGCAGGACCACCTCCAAACTCCCCTTCGACGTCCCCGTCCCCGTGCAGAAAGCGCTCAAGACCGCCGGCACGGAGTTCGACCGCCTCGGTGTCCGCGCGAAAACCGCCGCCGCCAAGGCCGAGAAGACGGTCCGCGTCGCGGCCCGCGACCTCAAGAAGACCGGCGAGAGCTTCGCGAAGGCTCCCCGCGAGTTCCTCGAGGACGTCGTCGAGACCGGAAAGGGGCTCGGCGAGAAGCTCGGCAGCGACGTGAAGGCCCGCGTCCAGAAGGCCGGCAAGGAGGCCGCGCACCGCGCCGAAGGCGTCACGAAGATGGTCGGCGAGACCGTCGGAACCGCCGTCGAGAAGGGCCTCCATCGCCTGAACGTCCCCACGCGCCACGAGCTTCGGAGCCTCGCCGCCAAGGTCGACACCCTCGGCAGGAAGATCGACACGCTCAAGTCCCGCAGGCCCGCGGCAAAGGCACGGCGCGCCCGCTGATCTGAAGACCGGGATCGGATACACTGGGGGCGCCACTCGACCGGCGCCCTTCTTCTTTTTCTAGAGCAAATGAGCATCCACCGCGGCAGGCCCGGGATGCCGCCCGATCACGCCTCGGGCGAGCGGTTCCGTCCCTTCCCGGCTCCGATCAAGAAGAAGCTGGGGCTCGTCTGCGCCGGCGGGGGCGTCACGGGCGCCATCTACGAGATCGGGGCCCTCGCCGCCCTCGAGGATCGCCTCGAGAACGCCTCGCTCACGGACTTCGACGTGTTCGTCGGCGTCTCGGCGGGGGCCTACATCTCGGCGCTGCTCGCGAGCGGCATGACGCCCTCGCTTCTCTTCCGGAACGCGACGCGCTCGGCAGAGGCGCGGACCGACATCGACGACCTGGCCCTCTTTCGCCTCAACCTCGAGGAGATCGCGTCCCGGGTCGCGAAGGCGCCCTTCACCGTTCTCGACGCCGCGTGGGACTACTACAAGAACCGCCACGAGACGACGCTCACGGACCTCGTCCAGGCCCTCGGCCAGCTCCTCCCCTCCGGCATCTTCCAGAACGAAGGGCTCGAGGAGTGGATGCGCAACTGGCTGACGAAGGAAGGGCGCACGGACGACTTCCGCAAGCTCCCCAAGACGCTCCGGATCGTCGCCGTCGACCTCGACTCGGGCAACACGGCTGCGTTCGGCTGCACGGGCCGCGACGACGTCCCGATCTCGAAGGCCGTGGCGGCCTCCTGCGCGATCCCGGGCCTCTACCGCCCCGTGAAGATCCACGGCGTCGACTACATCGACGGCGGCGTCAAGAAGACGGCCCACATCTCGCTCGCCATCCGCGAGCGCTGCGGCCTCACGATCTGCATCAATCCGCTCGTCCCCGTCCGCTTCCACCCGGACGACGCGAACGGCCGCGGGGCGGGATCCCTGCGACGCCGAGGGCTTCCGACGATTCTCGACCAGGTCTTCCGCGTCACGCTCCACTCGCGGCTCAAGTACGGCCTCGGGCGCTACCACCGCGAGGCCCCCGCGGCCGACGTCGTCGTGTTCGAGCCGCGCCCCGAAGACCTGCCGCGCTACATGCGAAACATCATGCGCACGTCGGGACGCGTCCGCATCGCCGAATACGCCTACCGCTCGACGATGGCGACCCTCGACGCGGACTTCAAGAGGTTCCAGAAGGTCTTCGCCGCGCACGGGCTCATCCTGAGGCCCGCCTGCGCGCGGGACCGCGTCCGCGTGAAAAACCACGCGGACCGCGCGAGCGAGACCGTCCCGACGCGCCTCGCGGCCTCTCTCGCAACCCTCGAAGCCGACCTCGACCGGATGATCGCGGCGCGCGGGCGCTGACCGCGCGCGCCGCCGCTCGCCGAAGGGCCGTCACTCCCCGGTGAAGACGTTCCCGCGCCTCGAGAGGCGTGAGTCGATCATCGTCTGGAGCGTCGTCCGCACGTGGTCGGCGAACTCGTTCACGATCATCGGCCGGTCCGCGACCTCCGGGCCGTGGTTGAACGGGATCGGCTTGCCGACGTCGATCCACCACTTCGTCGGAAGCGGGAGCACGCCGAGGAGGCCGAAAGCCGGGAAAAACGGCGTGATCGGGAAGTACGGGAGGCCGAGTGGCCGCCCGATGATGTCCATCCGGAAGAGGTTCGGGTAAATTTCCTCGGCGCCCACGACCGTGACCGGGATGATGGGCGCGCCCGTGCGGAGCGCGAGGCGAACGAAGCCGCCGCGCCCGAAACGCGCGAGCCGGTAGCGGTCGCGGAAGAGCTTGCCGACGCCCTTGACGCCCTCGGGGAAGACCCCGACGAGCTCGCCACGGTTCAGGAGGCGCTCGCCGTTCTCGGGGCAGGCGCGGACCTCACCCTGGTGGCGCAGCCACGGCTGCAGGAACGGCAGCGTCGTGAACATGTCGAGGATGAGCATGCGCGCGTCGCGGCGGGCCGGGTGATCGCGCATGATCCCGCGCTTGACCATCGCGCCGTCCCACGGGAGGACGCCCGAATGGTTGATGACGAGAAGCGCCGAACCCTGCGTCGGGATGTTCTCGACGCCCGAGAGCGTCACGCGCCACCAGACGGTGTAGAGGAAGTCGTAGAGCTCCTGCCAGGGCCTCGCCGCGGCCTCGTCGTAGCCGAAGTCGTCCAGCGCGAGCGTCCGGCTGCGGTGGCGGAAAAGATTCCAGAGGTCGGCCGCCGCGCGCGGCCCCTTCAGCTCGGGGTGCGCGTCGAGAAAGCGTCCAGCCTCGCCGAGGAGGGCGCGCACCAGATCGTTCTCGCTCTTCGGGAGGAGCGAGGGCGCGAAGCCGCCGGAGGGCGGCGGCGCCTCGTGGACGGGCACGAAGGGCTTCACGGGAACGTGGCGGCGAGCGCTCACGACGCCGCCTCCTTGTGGACGCGGATCGAGGCGCGGCGCGGGTGCACGCGGCGCTCGTAGGCGAAGTCGGCCGCCTTCGCAGCGTCCGCGAGAACGTCGAAATCGACGAGGCGCCCGTTCCCGAAACGGGCGCGGGCCGTCTCGAGGACGCAATCCAGCGTCGTCCGTCTCGGCGCGCAGCCGAGGACGGTTCGCGCCTTGTCGTTCGAGACCACGCAGAGGTAACGGAGATAGTGCGCGTGGACGCCCGGCATGATGCCGATCCCCGCGAGCCAGCTGGCCTCGTAGAGCGCGTAGGCGAGAGCGTGCGGCACCGGGATGCCGACCGAACCGAAGAAGAGGCGCACGCTCGAGAGGGGAAGGATTCCCTCGGGGGCCACGTTGAAGACGCCGCGGACTTCCGGGCGCTCGAGCGCGTGGAGGAGCGCCTCGACGGCGTCGTCGGGGTGAAGCGCCTGGATGAGAGGGTCGTAGCCCATGAGCGTCCACGAAACCGGCGACGCGAAGAGCTTCGCGCGGTAGTCGCGGACCTCGGGCGAGAGGAGCGGCACGAAGCGCAGGATCTGGACGGCCGTCTCGGGATGGCGCCGCACGTGCTCGCGCGCGTGGCTCTCGGCCTCGACGAAGTCCCTCACGAAGCGGTCCTGGGGGTCGCACCGGAGGGGGTGCTCCTCGGTCAGGAAGTTCGGGTTGTCGCCTCGAGCGCCGTAGACGAGCGAGGTGGACCCGAGGATCACGCGCGGGACCTTCGCCTCGCCGGCCGCCGCGAAGACGTGAAGCGCGCCGATCGAGTTCAGCTCGTGGGCGTAGGTCGTCTGGTGCGACGGGCTCCTCAGCTGCGCGAGGTGGACGATGACGTCGGGCTTCTCCTCGAGGAGGAGCTTGTAGAGCGTTCCGTCCGCGAACGGGAGGTTGAGGTCGAGGAAGCGGTGGCGGACATCGCCCGGCATGTCGGCGGGTGGCACGAGGTCGAAGACGACGACGTCGCCGTGCCCCCTTGCGAGGAGGGCGCGGACGAGCCGGGCGCCGAAGAAGCCCGCGCCGCCCGTCACGACGATCTTCGGCCGCCGGACGGCGGCTCCCCTCGCCTTCGGGAAGCTCACGACCCGTCCGCCGCCGGTGTTCTTGCGCGCCATCCCCGTCTTCACTTCTTCCGCGGGGCCTTCTTGGCCGCCTTCGCCTTGAGGGCCTCCAGGTCGCGCTCGAGGTCGGCAAGGCGCGATTCGAGCTTGTGGAGGTCCTTGCGGGTCACCACGTTCATCGCGCGGAGGCCCTCGGCGACCTTCTTGTCGACCTCTTCCTTGGCGGCCACGCCTTTCTTGAGGACCTCGACGAAGGCCGGGTTCGCCATGAGATTGTTGGAGACCTCGGTGAGAAAGCCCTCGCCCCGGGCCCGGATCTGGTCGAAGAGAGAATCGCCCATGTCGCTCGCCTTTCGCGGGCGCCGCTCGACCGGCGCCACCTGCTAGAGTGCCGATTATGTCCCTTTTCGGGCCGTAGGGAGGGGCTTCTCTGAGCACGCCGCCTCTCCTTCCGAGCCTCGCTTCCCGGACGCTCCTCGTCGTCTCCGGCAAGGGCGGCGTCGGCAAGACGACCGTCGCGACCGCCCTGGCCGCCTCCGCCGCCAGGTCGGGGCGCTCGGTCCTCCTCGTGTCCACGGACGGGCGAGGCGACGCTTCCTCCCTCTTCGGCCGCGAGGACCGCGGGTACGAGGAGGTGCGGCTCGCCGACGGGCTGCACGCGATCACGACCGAGTTCGACTCCCTCCTCGCCGACTTCGTCCACGCCGTCGCGCCCGTGAGGCTCCTCGGCGAACGGATGCTCGCCCTGTCCGCGTTCCGCTTCTTCACGCGTGCAACGCCGGGCCTGCCGGATCTCCTCCTTCTCGGAAAGATCCGCGAGGTCCTCAAGCGGACGCGCGGCACGGCCAAAGAGCCTCGCTACGATCTCATCGTCCTCGACGCGCCCGCCACGGGCCACGCGCTCTCTCTCCTCGCGCTCCCCCGCACGATCCTCAAGACCGTACCCGCCGGTCCCCTCCGCAAGCTGGCTCTCGACACCGACGCGCTGTTCTCCGATCCCGCCAGGACGGCGCTCGTCGCGGTCGCCGAGCCGGCGGAGCTCGCGGCCAAGGAGACGGAAGAACTCGTCGCTCGCGCGCGTGACACCGCGGGCGTCGCGACGGCGCTGATCGTGGTGAACAGGGTGGGACGAGGAGGAAGAGAGGAGATTCTGCCGAAGAGGGAGACCGGGGTTCCGATGGTCGAGATCCCTGAGATCGAGGAGGAAGAGTCCAAAGAGAAAGAAGAAGAGGAAGAGAAGATTTCTTCGAATGGTCCCGTGCGCCGGGAGTCTGGCGTGCGCAAAGGCCAGGTGTCCGCGGTGGCATCCCCGTTCCTTTCTGCATTTCTCACCACCCTCGAAGAAACTCTTCAATCGCCCGCGCGGTCGCGGGCTGCCCGCCCGAGGCGCCCCGGCCAGGCCCCCGCTCGGGACCCTCTCAGAGAATCTTCTTCTCTTTCTTTCTTCCCCCCGGGCTCCCCTCCCCTCGACCTCCGCCCCTGGCTCGACGGCGAGAAGCTGATCGTTCTCACCGGCGCCGGCGGCGTCGGGAAGACGACGCTCTCGGCGGCGGTCGGCCTCGCCGCGGCGCGGCGCGGGCGGCGGGCGCTCGTCC
>JBAUSZ010000304.1:0-20169 GCA_049581965.1 Thermoanaerobaculia bacterium
CCCGCGATCCGGGCCTCGAAGGCGTCCGCTGGACGTCTGACCTCGCCTCCGTCGCTGCCGGGCCGGACGTGGACGTCGTCGTCGAGCTGATCGGCGGGCACGAGCCCGCCTGCACGCTCATCCGCTCCGCGCTGTCGGCGGGGAAGAGCGTCGTGACGGCGAACAAGCTCCTCCTTGCGAAGGAGGGAGCCACGTTGCAGGCCCTCGCGCGCGAGAAGCGCGCCGGTCTCGGGATCGAGGCCGCCGTCGCGGGCGGAATCCCGATCCTTCGGGCGCTCCGAGAGAGCTTCGCCGGCGACCGGATCCTCGCCGTCGCCGGGATCCTGAACGGTACCTGCAATTTCATCCTCACCGAGATGGAGGCGACCGGCCGCGCATACGCGGAAGTTCTGAAAGACGCCCAGCGCCTCGGGTACGCCGAGGCCGATCCGGCAAGCGACGTCGAGGGCGAGGATGCCGCCTACAAGCTCGCACTCCTCGCGCGTCTCGCGTTCGGGCGCGACGCGCAGGTGTCGCAGATCGCCCGCGAAGGAATCACGCGTCTCCTGCCGTGCGACTTTCTCTACGCCCGGCGCCTCGGGCGGACGCCGCGGCAGCTGGGCGTCGCCAGGGAGCTCGAGTCGGGGCACCTCCTCCTCTCGGTTCGGACGCACCTCGTCACCAATTCGTCACTCCTCGCCAAGGTCACGGGGCCCTTCAACGCGATCGAGGTGACGGCCGGTGCGGGCGGCTCGTTCGTATTCTCGGGACGCGGGGCCGGAGGCGATCCGACCGCGACGGCGGTCCTCGCGGACGTCGTCGAGCTCGCGCGGTCGTCGGGGGAGCCGCGCGTGCCACCCCTCGGGTTCGGCGACCTCCTTCCCTGCGAAGAAGCGTCGGCGTCTGAGTTCGTCGCGGCCTACTCGCTCCGTTTCGTCGTCCGCGACCGGCCGGGGATCATCGCGGATCTCGCACGGATCCTCGCCGACAACGGCGCGAACATCGAGGCCGTGTTCCAGGAGCCGTGGGACGACAAGAACGCGCTCCCGTTCGTCATCACGCTCGAGCCCGTCGCCCAGAGCGCTCTCGACGCCGCGCTCGCACGGATCGGACGGCTCGACTTCCACGTCGAGCCCCCGCTCGCGCTGCCCCTGACGGACTAGGCCCCGTACGAGGACGGCACCGGGCGGCGCTTGTCCTCCCAGGCGAGGAGGGAGGCCCAGAAGCCGACGCGCACCGTCGCGAGGATGAAGAACCCGAGCTGCCGGAAGGCGAAAAGCCAGAAGGTGGAGGCGTTCGTGTGGGGATTCCAGCGCATCCCGAGAGCGGTGAAGAGCGCCTGAACGGCGACGCCGATCGCGATCCAGGCGAGGGCGAGGAGGATCGCGGACGGCCTGCTCCCGCCGAGCCGTCGCTTCGCGACGCGGTAGGCGCCGCGCGCGCTCACGGCTTCACCGCGGGCAAGGGCGATGCGCGCGAGGTCGTACCTCAGCCCGACGTTCAGGAGGACGATCGCCCCGGCGGCGAGGGCCCACCAGAAAGCGAGGTCGGGGAGAAACGTGTGTGGCGGAACATCCTTGCCGAGCTTGTGAAGGAGCCTGACGGGAGCGGCGACGAGAAGACCGCTCCAGAAAACCGCCGTCAGCACGTAGCGCACGGTCGCCCAGAGGTTTGGCTTGAAGAGTCCCGCGGATTCGGCGACGACGAGGCGGAGGACGGGGCGCGGTTGGCCGGCGATCAGGGCGCGCAGGACACCGCCCGTCAGGAAGACCTGGAGGAGGACGAACACGACGGTCGCGCCCGAGACGGCCGCGAAGGCCACGCGGATCTCGCGGTTCGGAAAGGCGAGGAAGGACAGCATTCCCCAGCCGTCCCAGCCCCTCAGGAGCGCCTCGCGAAACGCGCCCACGTCGAAGATCCCGAACAGGGTCCTGATCGGGAACCACGCGACGAGCGCGGAAGCGAGAAGCGAGAGCCAGAGGACGGCGGCGAGGCGCCGGTGGCGGAGCGCGGCGGCGGCCCCGACCGGGAGCGCGCTCACAAGACGCCCCACAAGGTCGAGAGGAGGATCTCCACGAGATGCAGGGCGTACGTCCGGCCCTTCGCGGCGGCCGATGGCCCCTCGTACTCCTTCGTGTAGCGGGCGTTGTTCCAAGGATTTCGGTCGAGGACGATCCGGCGCTCAGGGTCCACCTCGGCCTTCACAAGCGGCTCGGAGGTCGTCGCATGGTATTTGATCCAGCCGCTCGCACCGTTCCACGTGCGCTCGATCTTCTGCCCGCCCTTGAACGTGAGGACGACGTGCACGGGCATCTCGATGTCTCCGTCGCGCCCGACGACGACGAGTGATTGCCAGGGGCCCTTGTGCTTCCTCTCGTCCAGCCTTTCCCGTTGCTTCTTCTTCAGGTCGGGATCGAAGTTCACGGGCTTCTCCGCGTCGTCGAAGCCCGTGAAGCCGTCGTCGGGCCGCGTCGTCGCCTCGAGGATCGAGAAGTCCACCCACCCACGCCCGTACCACACCTTCGGGATGAGCCCCGTGACGTGCGGGTTGCCGGCTCCCGCCATGGCGTCGAGGAAGTCCTCGGACGTCGGGTGGTCGAACCGCCAGCGTTCGGCATAGGAGCGAAAGGCACGCCAGAACGCCTCCTCCCCGAGGAGGAGGCGGATCTGTTCGATCGCCGTCCCGGGCTGCGCGTACGAGTTGCGGGCGTAGGAGCCTTCGGTCGCGTACTTCCAGGATGGCGAGAGGATCGGGTCGTGGTCCTGCGTGAGCGCGGCGTAGGCGCGGTTCCACTCTTCATCCGTGAAGCCGATCCCGGGTGGGACCTGCAGCAACCCGCCGTACTTGCGGTCCACCATCACGGACTCGGTGAAGGTGTTGATCCCCTCGTCCATCCAGCTCTCCTCGAACTCGTTCGAGGCGAGGAGGCCCATCCAGTAGCCGTGCGTGAACTCGTGGATCGTGGCCGCTTCGGGGTAGTAGACCCGGTCCAGGGGCCAGCGCGAGAGGAGCTGCCACGAGAACGTCGTGTAGATCGTCTCGTATTCCATGCCGGTGGCGCCGAGGCCGTCCTCGGGCGTGTCGACGATGGAGATCTGCGCGTACGGGTACGGAAAGGCCCAGAGGCCCGTCCAGGCGAGCGCCCACTTCTGGGCCTCGATGTGCCGGCGGTCGAACGCGCGGTGGTCGGGCTGGAGGTAGAGGCGGATCGCGACCTTGTGGAAGCCGGCGAGGAGGTCGGCCTCGGAACGCCCGAGCGTCTTCGACGCGCGGGCGATCTCGGCCTTCGGGATGTCCTTCGCGGGATCGAAGAAGTCCTCGATGACGACGTACCGCGGGTCGGCCGTGAAGGCGAAGTTGTGGACGGCCTTCTGCTCGAACGTGAGCGTCTTGCTGCCGCCGGCCGCCTTCGTGTCCACGAGGGCTCCCGCCGACCCGACGACGAATTTTTCCGGGAGCGTGATCGCAACCCGCCAGTCGCCCCAGTCGGCGTAGAACTCTGACATCGCGTGGTACTGGTGGCAGTTCCAGCCCGACTCCGTCCGGCGGCGGCGGCCTCTAGGCTCGTAGACGCCGATCTGCGGAAACCACTGCCCGAACATGTAGAAGTCGCGAACGTAGCCCGCGCGCACGAAGACCCTCGGGACCTTCGCCTTCCACGCGATCGCGAGCGTCGCCGTCTCGCCGGGCGCGACGGCGCGTGGGAGCGGAACGACGAGGACGGTCCGGTCGTCGGGGTTGCCGTCGTCCGGGCTCTCGAAGCGGGCGGACTTCATCAGTTCGGCGCCGTCCCACGTCATCGAGGTCACGTCCGTGTATCCCCACCCCTTGCCCGTATCGGCGCTGACGCCGCCCAGCTGGCCGCCGGATTCCCTGAAGAACGTCGAGCGGTCGTTCCGGAAGGCGTTCCAGTAGAGATGGAAGCGCAGCTCGCCGACCGGGCCGTCTCCCGGGTTCGTCCACTTCAGCGTCTCGGAGCCCTCGACGAGCTTCGTCGCCGGATCGAGCGAGACCCGGATGTCGTAGTCCACGATCTTTCGCGGCGCCTCGAGAGCGGTGGCGGGCAGGCCGAGCACGAATGTCGCGGCGGCGGCGAATGCAATCTGTCTCACGGGCGACGGGATTCTAGCGCTGCGGTAGAGTCGCCGGATGCTCAGGGGCGACCTCGTCGCGCTGACGGGCGGCACGGGCTTCGTCGGCAGTCACGTCGCCGACGCGCTCCTCGCAGCCGGTTTCCGCGTGCGGGCGCTCGTCCGGCGTCCGGACGCGGCTGGTTGGCTCACGGGCACCGGAGCGGAGCTCGTGAGGGGCGACGTCCGCGACGCCACGACGCTCGGGGCCTTCGTCGAACGCGCCGCCGCGGTCGTCCACGTTGCCGGAAAGACGGCCGCGCGGAACGAAGCCGAGTACATGGCGACCAACGCGTCGGGCACCCGGAACGTCGCCGAGGCCGCGAGGGCGCACGCCCCGGGAGCCCATGTCGTCCTCGTCTCGTCGCTGGCGGCCGCGGGACCGAGCCGCGACGGACGGCCTGTGAAGGCTTGCGACGAGCCGCACCCCGTCTCCGCGTACGGACGGTCCAAGCTCGCGGGCGAGGAGGCGCTGAAGCGGTCGGGAGTTGCGTTCACGATCCTGCGCCCGGGCGCCGTCTATGGCCCGAGGGAGACGGCGATTCGCGACCTTTTCGTGGCCGCGTCCTGGGGGATCGTGCCGGTCCTCGCGGGCGGGCGACCGCGGGTCCAGGTGGTCTACGCGCTGGACCTGGCCGCGGCCGTTTCCGGGGCCCTCGCCCGTGAAGCGCGGGGCGAGACGTTCTTCGTGGCTCACCCGGAGGTCCTCGATTACGGTGTCATCGCCGAGACGCTCGCGGACCTGCCCTCGCGCCGTCCCCTCCGGCTCCCGGTCTCGGCAGCCGTGATCCGCGGCGCCGGTCGCCTCGTCGGGGCTTTCTCGGCTTTCGGAAAGGGGCCGCCCGTCTTCAACTCCGAAAAGGCGGAAGAGATGCTTCAGGAGGCCTGGCTCTGCGATGTGACCGAGGCGCAAATCGAGCTGCGGCAACCGTTTCGGACGGGCTTTCATGCGGGCGCCCGGCTCACGTGGGACTGGTACCTCGAGCGGGGATGGCTCGGGGACCGCGGTGGTAAAATTCGTGTAGGGGAGACCAGATGACCCAGCCTCGAAGTGCGCGGCCCCTGGCCGCAGAGGATGAGCCGGTGTCCGGGCGGCCGAGCACGCTCGCGGGGCCCGCCGCAAATCGATCGATTCTCGAAAAGTGTCGGACCTACACCGCTCCGGACGAGCTCCGGGCCGCTGGCCTCTTCACGTTCTTCCGGACGATCGAGTCGGGCCAGGATCCGGTCGTCACGATGGGTGGCCGCGAGATGGTCATGCTGGGCTCGAACAACTATCTCGGCCTGACGTCCCACCCGAAGATCAAGGAGCGGGCGATCGCGGCCGTCCGGAAGTACGGGGCCGGGTGCGCCGGCAGCCGCCTGCTGAATGGGACCCTCGACATTCACGTGGAGCTCGAGGAGCGCCTCGCGGCGTTCATGAAGAAGCCCGCCTGTGTCACGTTTTCGACGGGCTTCCTCGTCAACCTCGGTGTCATTTCATCGCTGGCGGGCAAGGGCGACACGATCTACCTCGACCGGCAGGACCACGCCTGCATCTTCGACGGAGCGCGCCTCGCCGTCGGCGCGGACGTCAAGAAGTTCAAGCACAACGATCCGGCCGACCTCCGGCGCCTCCTCGCGCTCAACGGCGACCGCAGCGGCCGCATGCTCGTCGTCGACGGCGTCTTCTCGATGGAAGGGGACATCGCACCCCTCCCCCAGTACACGGAGATCTGCGACGACTACGACATGGCGCTCATGGTGGACGACGCGCACGGCGTTGGTGTCCTCGGCAAGCACGGGCGCGGCACGGCCGAGCACTTCGGCCTCGAGGACAAGGTGGACCTCATCATGGGGACGTTCTCGAAGTCGCTCGCGACCGTGGGCGGTTTCGTCGTGGGCGAGCCGGACGTGATCAAGTTCGTCAAGCACCGGGCTCGGGCGCTCATGTTCACGGCGGCGCCGCCGCCCGCGTCCGTCGCGGCCGTCCTCGCGGCCCTCGACATCATCGAGAGCGAGCCCGAGCGCCGCGATCGCCTCTGGGAGAACACGCGCTTCATGCTCACGGCCCTCCGGGCGATCGGCTTCGACTGCGGCGACTCCTCGACCCCGGTCATCCCGATCGTCGTCGGGCCGGACCAGGTGGCCTTCACGATGGCGAAGAAGCTGGAGGACGAAGGCGTCTTCGTGAATGCCGTCGTGAGCCCGGCGTCCCCTCCGGGGCGCGCCCTCATCCGGACGTCCTACATGGCGACGCACACGAAAGAGCACCTGGCCCGCGCCGTCGAGGCGTTCCACAAGGTCGGGCGGGAACTCGGGCTGGTTTCGTAGGGTCCCGCCCGCGGGGGACTCCCGGATTCCTCAGAAAGTGGCTCGCGTCGAAATCACACCCGTCGCCTCCCGCACTGATCTTCGAGGATTCGTCGCGCTGCCGTTCCGCCTCTACGCGAACGACCCGAACTGGGCTGCGCCCCTGAAGTCCGACGTCCGCTGGATCCTCGACACGGGAAAGAACCCGTTCTGGAAGCATGCGCGGCGGAAGCTGTTCCTCGCGCGCCGGGACGCAAAGGTCGTCGGGAGGATCGCGGCGATCGTGGACGAGGAGCACAACCGGGTGCATCAGGAGAAAGCCGGATTTTTCGGATTCTTCGAATGCGAGAACGACCGGGAGGCGGCGGTCACGCTGTTCGGGGCCGCCGAGGCGGCCGTGCGCGAGATGCTGCCGGCGTGCACGCACATTCGCGGGCCGGTGAATCCGTCGATGAACGAGGAGGTGGGCGCGCTGGTCCCCTCCGAGAGCGAGCCGGGGATCCCGTTCCTGATGATGACCTACAACCCGGCGTACACCCTCGATCTCTTCGCGGCGGCCGGGTACGCCAAGGTCAAGGACGTCGTCGCGATCCTGGCGCCGGCGGACGGCCGATCACTGGGGCGCCTCGAGCGGATCGCCGACGGCGTGAAGCGGCGCGAGAAGGGACGTGTCGTCGTCCGCACGATCCGGATGGATCGTTTCGCGGAGGAGCTCGCGATCGTCAAGGAGATCTACAACAGCGCCTGGGAGAAGAACTGGGGCTTCGTCCCGATGACGTCGGAGGAGATCGACGCCATGGCGAAGAAGCTGAAGCCCCTCATCCATCCGCCATGGATCATGTTCGTCGAGCTGGACGGCAAACCGGTCGCGTTCTACCTGGCGTTGCCCGACTACAACCTGGTGTTGAACAAGCTCGGCGGGTCGCTCCTCCCGTTCGGCTGGCTGAAGTTCCTCCTCCTGAAAAAGAAGATCGACCGCTGCCGGACGATGGCCCTCGGCGTCCTGCCCGAGTACCGCCGGCGCGGATTCGACTCGCTTCTCTACTCCGAGGCCGTGAAGGAAGCCGTGCGGCTGAAGTACAAGACGGCCGAGTTCTCGTGGATGCTCGAGGACAACCTCGACATCCTCAAGCCCCTCGAAGTGTTCGGCGGCCGCATCTACCGCCGCTACCGGATCGTCGAAAAGCGCCTGTAGAGCGCGTTCCCGAGCGGGACCGTCGCGAACGCGAGGGCGAGACCCGCGAGGACGTCCGACACGTAGTGGTACCGGCAGTAGACCGTGGCCGCCACGAGCCCGAGGGCGAACGGCAGGAAGAACCAGAACGTCTTTCTCGACCGGCGCCATGCCTCGAGGGCGACCGCCGTGACGACCATCGTGTGGCCGGAGGGAAAGCAGTCGCGCTTGTTCGTCTCGAGCCTGTTGAGTGTGTCGTCGATGGCGCGCGACACCGCGCCCCGAGGAAGCGGGCCCGCGTGCGTCACGGTGAAGCGCGGGCCGACGGCCGGGACGAGGAAGTAGCCCGCGTAGCTCACGTAGAAGACGAGGACCATGACGAAGGCGTAGCGGTTGAAGTCGCGCGCCTTCACCGGGCGCGTGCGGTCGTCCAGAAAGACGAGCGCCCCGAGGACGATCGGGTGAAAGTAGTAGAGCGCGTAGAAGACCGTCAGGACGTCGGAGAGGACGGGCGTCGCGAGCCTCTCGAGCGCCACCGTCGGGTCCGTACCGAAGAGCCACCGGTCGAACGCGACGAGCTCGAGGTCGCGGTCGACGGGATTCACGGCCCGAATGAGCGGACCGAGCCCGTCGAAAATGGCCAGCACACATCCGATGACGTAGAAGTCCAGAAGGATTTGAAGAGTCTTGGAAGGGTTTGGGAAGCGGCGGCGGAGCCATGCGGCTCCCGCGGGGACGGCGGCCACCAGAAGCATTCTCAGAAGAACTCCCCGGTTCTCCAGCTCCTGGAACTGCACGAGCCCGGCCGCGAGGAGCAGCCCGGCGAATGCGGTCGTCAGAACGTCGACACTCTTCCAGCGCACGGGCGCTTTCTAGCACACGGAACCTATAATGCCGTCGTGCGCAGCGCCGCGATCCTCCTCCTGTCCGGCGCGCTCGCCGCGTCGATCTCCCCGGCGCTTTCCGCCGTGGGAACCGTTCCGGTGGCGGACCTGAGCACCGAGATCCACGCCGTGAGCGCCGCCTTCGTCGCGCGCGTCCTGAAGGACGCCGAAAGAAGCGGCGCGCCGTTCGTCGTCCTCAGGATCGACACACCGGGAGGACGCATCGACTCGACGCGGTCGATCACGCAGTCGATCCTCGCGTCGCCGGTGCCGGTCGTCGGCTGGGTCGCGCCCCCGGGCGCGCAGGCCGCTTCGGCCGGCTTCATCGTTCTCATGTCCTGCGACGTCGCCGCGATGGCGCCGGGTACGAACGCGGGGGCGGCCGCGCCCGTGGGCGGCGCGGGGGAAGACCTCCCGAAGACGCTCGCGAAGAAGGCGGGGCAGGACGTCTCGGCGCTCCTGCGCTCCGTGACGGAGCCGCGCGGCCGGCCCGTGGACGACGCCGTCAAGGCCGTGACCGATGCCGCCTCGTACTCGGAGACCGAGGCCCTCAAGAAGAAGCTGATCGAGGTGATCGCGCGCGACGAGAAGGAACTCCTCGCCCGGCTCGACGGCAGGACCGTGAAGCGGGTCGGCAAGCCGGATGCCGTCCTGAAGACGGCAGGTCTCGCGACCTCTTCGATCTCGATGACGCGCCGCGAGCGCATCCTCGGGGTTCTCGCGAGTCCCGCGATCGCGGGGATTCTCTTTCTCGTCGGCCTCATTGGCCTCTACTCCGAGCTGTCTCACCCGGGCGGGATCCTCCCGGGCGTCCTCGGGGCGATCGCGCTTCTCCTCGCGCTCTTCGCGATGTCGGTTTTGCCCGTGAACGCGGCGGGCGTCGCGCTCCTCCTCGTGGGCGCGCTCTTCTTTTTTCTCGAGGTGAAGCTCGCCGCGCACGGTGTTCTCGCCGTCGGCGGTGCCGCAGCCATCATCCTCGGCGCGATCCTGCTCTTCCCCGAGGAGGCCGGTGCCCCGCGCGGCGAGTTCGCCGTCCTGACCGCGAGCGCGGTTGCGACCGCCGCGATTCTCGCGGTCCTCTCCTTCAAGGCCCTGGCGATGAAGCGCTTGCCCGACCGGACGGGCCTCGGCGTCCTCGTCGGCCAGATCGTCCCCGCGCGCACGCCCATCTCGCCGGTCGGCAAGGTGTTCGCCGACGGCGATCTCTGGGAGGCGCATTCCGACGTCCCGGTATCCGCCGGCGAGCTCGTCGAGATCGTCGGCATCAAAGGTCTCGCGCTCGTCGTGAGGCCGGCCCGCAAGGCGGGCCAGGAGCTCTCATGAACAACCTCGCTCTGATCGTTCCCGTCCTGTTCGTGGCGCTCGTCTTCCTGTCGAAGTGGATCAACATCCTCAACGAGTACGAGCGGGCCGTGACGTTCTGGCTCGGCCGCCTCGCGCCCCAGCCGAAGGGGCCGGGGCTGACCCTCATCTTCTGGCCCTTCGAGACGATGATCCGAGTCTCCCTGCGCACGGTGGTCCTCGACGTGCCGCCCCAGGACGTCATCACGCGGGACAACGTCTCCGTTAAGGTCAACGCGGTCGTCTACTTCCACGTCATGGACCCGCAGAAGGCGGTCGTGAAGGTCGAGAATTACCTCTACGCGACGTCGCAGCTCGCGCAGACGACCCTCAGGTCGATCCTCGGGCAGGCCACGCTCGACGAGCTGCTGTCCTCGCGCGACAAGCTGAACGAGAACCTGCAGGAGATCCTGGACAGGCACACCGATCCCTGGGGAATCAAGGTCACGATGGTCGAGCTGAAGGGCGTCGACCTGCCGATCGAGATGCAGCGTGCGATGGCGAAGCAGGCGGAGGCCGAACGCGAGAAGCGCGCGAAGATCATCCATGCCTCCGGAGAGTTCGAGGCCAGCAAACAGCTCTCCGAAGCCGCCGAGATCATCGGGCGTGAGCCCGCGACGCTGCAGCTGCGATACCTGCAGACCTTGACCGAGATCGCCTCGGAGAAGAACTCGACGATCATCTTCCCACTGCCGATGGATCTCGTGAGCGCCTTCCTCAAGAAAGACGGGAAGGCCTGATGCCCGGACTCGGCCTCGGCGATCCCCCGCAGGAGCACGGCCGCGCGCCCGTCCACTATCAGATCTCGATCACGGGGCGGCAGGCCGCGTCTTTCTTCCTGCTGCTTCTGGCATCTCTCGGCCTCTCGTTCTTCTTCGGGATGAAGACGGGCTCCAGCGCGCACAAGGGGCCCGGCGCCGCGACCGTCATCGCCTCCGCGTCCGACATCCCGGTGCCGACGCTCGCGCCGGCCGAGGGCCTGGCCGAGGTGAGGAAGCCGGCCGAGGAGACGCTCGGCATCAAACTGGAAGAGAAAAAGGCGGCGGCGGAGGACCGGGAGGCGAGAAACGCGAGCAAGGCTCCCGAACCGGCTCCGGTGCCCGCCCCGACGGCCGCACCCACGGCAGCGCCTCCGAAGCCGACGGTCAGACCGGTCGCGACGACGAAGCCCGCGCCCGCCCGCCCAGCCGCGAAGGTGGCGCCGAAAGGGCCCTTCTACGTGCAGATCCTCGCAACGAAGAACGCGGCGGCCGCGGACGAGCTCGCGAAAAGGCTCAAGAGCGAGGGGTTCGCGGCCGACGTGGCCGCCGTGCCCGGGAAGCCGGACTGGTTCCGCGTCCGGGTCGGACCCTTCAAGGACCGCGCGAAGGCCGAGGCCGTCGCGCGGAAGATCAAGGCGACCGACAAGCAGATCAAGAAGCTGCCCCTCATCGTGCCGTGACTCGTCCGATGCCCGTACGCGGCGAGTCCGCGTTGCCGCCATGGATCCGCGAGAAGAAGCTGCGGCTTCGGGACCTTCACCCGGTCAAGGCGCGGATGCGCCTCGGGGGGCTCTCGACCGTCTGCGAGGAGGCGCGGTGCCCGAACCGGACCGAGTGTTTCGACAGGAGAACGGCGACCTTCCTCATCGCGGGCGACGTCTGCACGCGCGCCTGCGGTTTTTGCCACATCACTTCCGGGAGGCCCGCGCCGCTCGACGCCGTCGAACCCGCGAATCTCGCGGCCGCCGCCCGTGACATGGGCCTCGCGCACGTCGTCGTGACGTCCGTGGACCGCGACGACCTGCCGGACGGCGGTTCGGCGCACTGGGCGGCGGTCGTCCGCGCGCTGAAGACGGACGACGGCGCGCGAACGGTCGAGGTGCTCACGCCGGACTTCCAGGGAATCGCGAAGCAGATCGACCGCGTCGCGGACGCGGGGCCCGACGTGTACAACCACAACGTCGAGACGGTGCCTCGCCTCTACGCCACCGTCCGGCCGAAGTCGGACTTCGGGCGTTCCGTAGCCCTTCTGGCGCGCGTGAAGGCGCGGCACCCGGCGATGACGACGAAGTCCGGCCTCATGCTCGGCCTCGGCGAGCGGGACGACGAGGTAGTCGACGTTTTCCACGCGCTGCGTGCCGCCGGCGTCGACGTCGTGACGGTGGGGCAGTACCTCCGCCCCTCGGCGTGGAACCTGCCCGTCGCCGAGTACGCGGCCCCGGAGCGTTTTGCGTCGCTCGAGGAGCGCGGGATGGCGCTGGGCTTCACGGCCGTCTTCGCGGGACCCTTCGTTCGCTCGAGCTACCGGGCCGAAGAGTTCGCCCTGAAGAGGGGATGAATCTGCTTCGAACCTTCGCACTTGGCGACGGACGGCGCGCGGAGGCAGGAGTCGGGCCCGATTCCTTCGAAGGCAGATTCTTCTAGAGCCTTTTTGGGGTCGGCGTCGCCATCGGGAGGGTCTTGGCCGCCTGCGCCCTCTGCTTCTGCAGGTCCGCGAGAGCCTTCTGCCTGTCCTGCTCCAGCTTCGCGATCTCCTTCTCGAGCGCCGCGATCTGGTCCAGAAGGGCTTTCTTTTTTTGCTGCTCGGAGCCGATCGCCTTGTCCGTCGCAGCGAGGCCATCGGCAGCCTGGCCGCTGAACCGGTTGGCAAAGTACGAGGCCGCGGCGGAGGCCGGCATCTGGGCCGCGGACGCCACGTCTCCTTGGGAAACGCTCGGGAAGTCCTGCCTGCCGGCCGGCGACTGGAGAACGGCGGATGGCGCTCCGGGGGAACGGCCCGTCGCAGTCTTGGCGGCGGCGCCCGAGACGGACTTGTCCGCGCTCGCTTCCGCGATTCGAGTCGTGAGGTAGACGGCCATAGCCATGGCGCCCTGCCCGCCTTTGCCGATCGCCGCGGCCGTCTTCTGAAGCTGGTCCGCAGGCATGTCGATGCCTGCCTTTGCCAGTTCCGCAGCAAGCATCGCGGCGAACTGGTCGCGTTCGGTCGTCGAAGGCGTCCGCCTTTTCCCGGTGCCCGGGTCCTTGCCGACGGCGCCAACAATTTTCGGAAGCAGCTCCTCGATCTTCTGTGCGAGGAGCTCGATTTTCCGGGCGGCCTGCTTGAGCTTCCCGATCTGCTGGTCGATGTTCTTGATCTGGTCCTCCAGGGCGCTTTTCCTGCCCTTCGCCTCCTGGATCAGCTTTGCGTACATCAGCTCGAGGTTCTTCTCCATCTGGGCGTAGGAACTCGAGACGTCGGTGAGCACGGCCTGGCCTCCCGCGGCAGGTGTCAACGCCGGGCGCGCGACCTCTCTCTGCGCGGACGCTGGAGCCGCCGCAAGGGCGAGTGCACCAAAGGTGAGTACCGCCCTGGATGCCATCGAGTGGCCCTATTCTCCGCCCAACCGATTCGAACCGCTAGACTGAAGGAAGCCCTACCAAGAGACGCACGAACGCCGCATGTTTCTCCTATTGCCTTCCGAGAAAATTTCCCGTCTTCTCTTTTCTCTCGCCTCCGGCGTGCTTCTGGCTCTCTGCTTCCCAAACTTCTCGGTCCTGCCGCTCCTCCCGGTCGCGTTGATCCCCTTGCTCGCTTCGCTCGACGGCCTGGCGTGGCGACGGGCGTTTCTCCCGGGCTTCGTCTTTGGGAGCGCGTTCTGGCTCGTGACGATTCCGTGGATCGCGTACACAGTCCACCGTTTCGGCGGCGTCGGCTGGCCCCTCGCGGGCCTCGCGCTCGCGATCAGCGCCGGCCTTTGCGCGATCCCGTTCGGCCTCATGGCGTCGGTCTACGCCGCCGTGCGCCCGCGCTCGGGCGCAGGCGTCGTCGCGACGTTCGCCGCCGCGTGGGTCGCCCAGGAAGCCTTCCGCACGCACGTCTGGATCTTTGGCGGCTTCCCGTGGAACCTCCTCGCGAACCCGCTCGCCGACGTGCCGGCCCTCCTCGGCACGGCCGCGCTCGGCGGCGTCCTCCTGACGTCGTTCCTCCTCGCGTCGCTGAACGCGGCTCTCTTCGTCGCGCTCACGCGCCCGTCGCGAAACGTGCGGCTCGGCTGGCTTCTCGGGACGTCGGCCTGCGCCCTCGCGGCGGCCGCGGCGCGGCCCCCGCGGACGGTTCCGTCGGGCGAGGTCCTCAAGGTCGGCGTCGTCCAGCCGAACGTCGAGCAGGACATCCGCTGGGACAGGGGCACGTCCGAGCGCATCCAGCGCGACCTCGAGAGCCAGACACGCTCCCTCTGCCGGGTCGACCGGCCGGTCCTCGTCCTGTGGCCGGAAAGCGCCTCTCCCTACGCGTGGTCCTTCGACGCGACCTACCGCGAGCGCGTTCGTTCGCTCTGCCGCGAGCTGGATGTCGCCATCCTCCTGAGCACGGCATGGTCGGACGCCCCGTGGGACGAGAGCGCGCCGTACTACAACGCGGCGCTCCTCGTGACGAAGGAGGGCCCCGTCCTTCCGCCGTACCTCAAGCAGCGCCTCGTACCGTTCGGCGAGTACGTTCCCCTCGCGCCGGTGCTGCGCATGATCAAGCCGATCAGCCGCGCCGTGCCCGGCGGCTTCACGCCGGGCGCCGGGACGGTCCTCCTGTCGCTCGGCGACTGGAAGCTCGGCGGCGCGGTCTGCTACGAGGTCGTGTACCCATGGATCGCACGCGCGGAGACGCGCGCGGGGGCGGACGTTCTCTTCACGCTCACGAACGATGCCTGGTACGGCCGCGCGGGAGCACAGCGGCAGCACTGGCAGGGCGCGGTCGTCCGCGCCGTCGAGACGGGGCGACCGCTCGTGCGCGCCGCGGTGACCGGGATCAGCGGCGTCGTCGGTCCCGACGGACGCATCCTCGTGTCGCTTCCGGCCGGCCGCAAGGGCGCGTTCTCCGCACCCGTGTTCCGTCCCCGGTCCACGCCGCCGGCGCTCGCCGTGGGCGACGCCGTGACCTGGGTTTGCGCCCTCGGCCTCCTCGCCGGTATCCTGCGCGCGCGGTTCCCCTCGCCCCGGGGTTCCGTGGCGGCTGCGCCCCCCGCTCCGCCGAGAGGAAACACGTGAACGAAGAACGCATTGAGCGGCTGCTCGAACTCGCGTCGTCCGTGAGCTCCCTCCGGGGCTACCTTTGACGTCGGCAAGGCCGAGCGCGAGAAGGCCGAGCTCGAGCGGAAGACGGGCGACCCCGCCTTCTGGGCGAACGCCCTCGAGGCACAGGACACGCTCCGGAAGCTGAAGCGAACCGAGCGGATTCTCGCCGACGACAAGGACCTCAGGGAACGTCAGGAAGAGCTCGAAATCCTCGTGGAGTTCCTGCGCTCGGGCGAGGCCGTCGAAAAGGATGCCGACGCGGCTCTCGCGACGATCGGACCGTGGGCGCGCGGGAAGGAGCTGACCTTCAAGCTGACGCACGACGAGGACCCGCTGCCCGCGATCCTCGAGATCCACGCCGGGGCGGGCGGCACCGAAGCGCAGGACTGGGCGGACATGCTCATGCGGATGTATCTCCGCTACGGCGAGCGGCACGGATGGAAGACGGACGTCCTCGAGGTCACCTACGCGGAGGATGCGGGGATCAAGACCGCGACGCTGCGCTTCGAGGGTGAGTACGCCTACGGCCATCTCAAGGCCGAGCGCGGCGTCCACCGCCTCGTGAGGATCTCGCCGTTCGACGCGGCCGCGCGCCGGCATACGTCCTTCGCGGCGGTTTACGTCTCGCCCGAGATCGACGACGCCGTGCAGATCGAGCTGAACGACAAGGACCTCCGCGTCGACACGTTTCGCGCTGGCGGCAAGGGCGGTCAGCACGTCAACAAGACGGAGTCGGCCATCCGGATCACCCACCTCCCGACCGGACTCGTCGTCCAATGCCAAAACGAGCGATCGCAACACAAGAACCGGGATTCGGCCATGAAGGTGCTTCGCTCCCGCCTCTACCAGCGTGCGCTCGAGGAACGTCAGGCCAAGGACGACGCGCGCGCCGGCACGAAGATGGAGATCGGATTCGGCTCGCAGATCCGGTCGTACGTCCTCGCGCCCTACCGCCTCATCAAGGACCACCGGACGAACTTCGAGGTCGGCGACGTGGACCGCGTTCTCGACGGCGACCTCGACGGCTTCATCGAGGCCTACCTCCAGACGTTCGTCAAGAAGGGCGAGAAGGCCGCCACGGACCGCCCGAGCTTCAACGCGGCCGAGCCGGCGTGAGCGGAGCACACGGCGGCTCCGGGCCGCGTACCTGGCTCGACGACGTGCGGGCCCGGCTTCTGAGGGACTGGCCCGAGCGGCGACTCGAGCTCGAGCGCGGGCCCCAGGCGGAACCGATCCGGCCGGCAGCCGTGCTCATCCCCCTCTTCGTCCGCGAGAAGGCGCTCTGGACGCTCTTCACGAAGCGCACGGACCACGTCGAGCACCACAAGGGCCAGATCTCGTTTCCCGGCGGCGGCAAGGACGAGGCGGACGCGAACCTCTGGGAGACGGCGATTCGCGAGACCGAGGAGGAAATCGGCGTGCCGCGCTCCGGCGTAAAGATTCTCGGAGCGCTCCCAAAGCTCGTCACGGTGACCGACTTCGAGATCTCGCCGTTCGTCGGCGCGATCCCGTACCCGACCGAGTTCGTCCCGCACGCGGGAGAGGTCGAGGCGATCATCGAGGTGCCCGTGTCGTATCTCCTCGACCCGATGGTCGTCGAGGAGCGGCCCGTGAAGTGGAAGGGCCGCGAGGTCACGACCCTCGTCTACCACTACAAGGGCCACGCGATCTGGGGCGCGACGGCCCGCATTCTTGCGGACTTCCTGACGGCGCTGCGCGGGGAGTCGCCACCCAGCACGTAGAATCGATCTCAGCATCGTGCCGCTCGCCGCCGGAACCCGCCTCGGCCTGTACGAGATCCTGGCGCCTCTCGGCGCGGGAGGGATGGGGGAGGTCTACCGAGCCCGGGACACGAGGCTCACGAGAGATGTCGCGGTCAAGGTCCTGCCGGAAGAGTTCTTAGAAGGTAAAGAGAAGAAGGAGCGCTTCGAGCGCGAGGCGAAGCTGCTCGCAAGCCTGAATCACCCTGGCATCGCCACCCTCTACTCATTCGAAGAAATCCCCGGTTCTTCTCTCTCCTCGCCTTCGCGTCACATCCTCGTGATGGAGCTTCTGGAGGGCGAGACGCTTCGCGCACGCCTTGCCGGCGGCGCGCCGCCGATGAAGAAGCTCCTGGCGTGGGCGGCCCAGATTGCCGACGCGCTCGCGAAGGCGCACGAGAGCGGAATCGTCCACCGGGACCTGAAGCCCGAGAACGTGATGGTGACGAAGGACGGGACCGTCAAGATACTCGACTTCGGTCTCGCCAAGCTGGGCGGCCCGGCCGAAGGGAGCGGCGAGCACACTCAGGCGCCCACGGTCTCGGCGCTCACGGAGGCGGGGGTCGTGCTTGGGACCGTCGCCTACATGTCGCCCGAGCAGGCCCGCGGCGAGCCGCTGGACTTTCGCTCGGATCAGTTCTCGTTTGGCTCGATCCTCTACGAGATGATCACGGGGAAGCGCGTGTTCGCCCGCGCCAGCGCCCCGGAGACGATGGCGGCGATCATCCGCGAGGAGCCGGAGCCGCTCGCGACGGTCGCGCCGACAACACCGGTTGCCCTGCGCTGGATCGTGGAGCGTTGCCACGCGAAGGATCCCGACGAGCGTTACGCCTCGACGAAGGACCTCGCGCGGGACCTCGCGCGGCTCCGAGACGGCGCGTCGGATCTCCTGGCGTCGGGTGGGGCGCGGGCGGCTTTGCCACCTCGAACGCCGCGCTGGGCGATCCCAGCGGTCTCGGCAGCCCTCGTCGTCGGCGCGGTCGTCGCATTCCTCACAGCAAGAAGGCCTCCGGCGGGGCCTCCGATCTGGCGACCCCTGACCTTCCGGCGCGGCACGATCGGGGGCGCCCGCTTTGCGCCCGACGGGAAGACCGTCATCTACGCGGCCGCCTGGCAGGGCGGGGCCGCTCAACTCTTCACGACGCGCCTCGACAGCAGGGAGTCGACGGCGCTGCCGCTCCCGACCGCAAACCTGGCGGCGGTCTCCGCCAGGGGCATGCTCGCGATCCTCCTTCCCCGCGAGGCGGCCGGAGTGGTCGCCGAGGTGTCCTTGGCCGGGGGTGCGCCGCGCGAGCTCGTCGAGGGGGGCACGTTCTCCCTGCCGTTCGCGCCGGCCGTGGCGGACTGGTCGCCGGACGGCGCGGGCCTGGCGGTCGTCCGTGAGGGCCAGGTGGAATTTCCCGCCGGAAAGGTCCTCGTGCCGGGCTCGCCGGCCGATCCAGTCCGTGGCGTGAGGGTTTCGCCGGACGGACGGAGGATCGCCTTTATCCGGGGCGGCAATGGCCAGCACGCGATCGGCGTCGCCGACCTGAGCGGGAAGATCACGATGCTCTGTAACGGTCTGGACATCGTGACGTCGCTCGCCTGGCATCCCGGGACGGGCGAGATCTGGTTCTCGGGGCGCGGGAAGAACTCGCGTTTCGGCGTCATCGAGATCCAGGCCGTGGCCCTCTCGGGAAAGAGGCGCGTCGTCGCCCGCGCCCCGACGCTCCTCATCGTCGAGGACATCGCCCCCGACGGCAGCGTCCTGGTGCGCAGCGACGACTGGCCGACGACGATGAGGTGTCTGCCGCCGGGTGCGACTGGCGAGGTGGACCTCAGCTGGCTGGACTTCTCGGTCGGTGCAGACCTGTCGAGCGACGGACGGGACCTGCTTTTCCACGAGGGCGGCGCCGGCGAGGGCGCGAGCGGCGGTATCTATCTGCGCAAGACCGACGGTTCCGCGCCCCCCGTTCGCCTCGGCGACGGCGAGAACGCGCGGGGCCTGTCGCCGGATCGCAAGTGGGTCGTCCAGGTCTGGCCGGATCGGCTCGTCCTCCTCCCGGTCGGGCCGGGCGAGACGCGGACGATCGAGGACGAAGGCCTCGAATACCGGACCGCCGCATGGTTCCCCGACGGCAAGCGGCTCCTGGTTCAGGCGCGGTCGGGCGGGAAGCTCTCGCGCCTGTACGTGCGGGACGTCGCGGCCGGACCTCCGCGGCCCGTCACGAAGGACGGATTCGGTTTCGACGCCCTCTCCCCGGACGGAACGGCCCTCGTGGCGTGGGGTGCGGGCGGCAGGAAGTTTCTCATTCCGGTCGAGGGCGGTGAGCCGCGCGAGCTTCCAGGCCTCGGGCCCAACGACTACATCCTGAACTTCGACACGTCCGGGAAGAGCCTGTTCCTGGTGCATTCGGGTTTGCCGTTGCGTATCGAACGATTCGACCTCGCCTCGGCGAAGCGGACGTTGTGGAAGGAGATTGCGCTCTCGGATCCGACGGGGGTGGACGACATTCAAAGCGCTCAGCTCTCGCCCGACGGGTCGTGCTACTGCTACACGATCATGCGCAGCCTCTCGAGGCTCTACTACGTCGAGGGTCTGCGTTAGGGCGACGGCGCCGCGCTCTTGACGAACGTGGCGGCGGCGGCGGCCTTGTCGCGGTTTGCTTTGTAGAGCGCGACCGTGCCGTCCTTCGCAATCGCCTTGTCGAAGAACCGGACGGCCTCGTCGTACCGGCCGCGCTCCATCGCGGCCGCGCCGGCCTCGTTCCACAGCTCGGGCGCGTCGAGCGCCGTCGTTTTCTCGAGCGTGTCGGCCGCGTCCTTGAGCGCGCCCGCCGTGCGCTGGGCGCGGGCGAGCGCCCACGCGGCGTCGACGCTCTGCGGCGCCCTCAGGACCGCCTTCCGGAGCGGCTCGACGGCGTCTGCGGCCTGGCCGCGCTCGAGGAGAAGCCCGCCGAGGCCCGTGAGCGCCGGGGCGTAGTCCGGATCGGAGCGGATCGCCTCGCGATACTCCTTCTCGGCCTCCTTCCAGAGGCCCTTTCTGCGGAGGACGGCGGCGAGGTTCGCGCGGACGATCTCGCGATCCGGCTCCGCGGCCGCGGCACGGGTGAGGGGATCGAGCGCCCCGTCCCAGTCCCGCGCCTGAAGGAGCACGGCCGCGTACTCGGTCAGGATGGACGTGTCCTTCGGGGCCGAGGCGGCGGCGGTCGTGAAGACCTGCCGCGCATGCGCGAGATCTCCGTCCGCGCGGGCCTTTCGCCCGAGCGCGACGAGCTTCTCGCGGTTCGCGGGGTTCACTTCGGAAGCCTTGCGGAGCGCGTCGAGCGCGGCGTCCCAGTTCTTGTCGGCCATGTAGAAGTCGTACAGGTCGAGGAGAGCGCCCTCGTTTTTCTCGTTGTACTTGAGGGCCTGCACGAGATGGACTTCCGCGAGCGCCTTGTCGCCCCTCGTTGCGAAGACGTCGCCGAGGAGCCGGTACGCGTCGCTCGATTGCGGGTCGATCTCGAGGAGGCGGTTGGCGGCAGCCTGCGCGTTCGCGGTGTCGCCGCGCGAGAGGGCGGCGCGGCCGAGAGCGATGTAGTCCGGGACGGACGCGGAGG
>JBAUSZ010000305.1:0-5666 GCA_049581965.1 Thermoanaerobaculia bacterium
CCCTTCAGCCGGGCGCCGCGCCGCGTCGCCGAGCCCGTACCAGACCCGCTCGCGCGCGAGGCGTCTCCCGCGCGGAGCGAGCAGAGACGCGAGGTCGCCCCGCCCCGCGAGCGCGAAGCGCCGAAGCGGCCGGAGCTGCGGCGGGAGGAGAAGCCGGCGAAAGACTGAAGTCGTCGAGGGCCGGTCTTCAGGGTGCGAGGAGCGCCCCGAGGGAGGCGAGGAGCTCGCACAGGACGGACCGGTGGCAGCGGCTCTCGTCGGCGCAGTAACAGCCGACCGAGAAGCTCGTCTGCTTCGAGAGCGCGGCGAGGAGGTCGAGGACGTATCTCGCCTCGGGCCGGCTCATCTCGGACCGATACCGCCTCACGAACGTCCGCCAACCCTTCTCGTCCCGCGCGCCGAGCGCGAGCTTGACGAGCGCCTCGCTCGGTGCGAGGTTCGGGAGCCAGACGTCGTAAAAGTCGCGTTTCGCGAAGTCGGCCTTCGGCACGCCGCGCGGCGGCCGGCGGACCGTCCCGATCCGCAGGCCTTCGCCCGGAATCCGCGGGCTCCCGAGGCGGACGATCCGGATCGGCATTGCGTCGTCCGCCGGGTTCAGCCTCTGCGCAAAGCGGTAGCCGTCCAGACGGCCCCTGCGAGGTCCACCGCTCCGAAGAGCGCGAGCGCCGGCTTGGCGAAGCCGAGCAGGACGAACGCGCCGAAGGAAACGAAGACGAGGACGCGCGCGACGATCGTGGCCCTGTAGAACGAAACGAGCTCGCCGCGCGCGGCGTGGCGGTAGTAGAAGCCGAGGACCGTGGCGAGGACTCCCACGACGCGGAGCCAGACTTCGGTCGTCGGGGGGAGCCCGAAGGGAACGAGGACGGCGTTCGGGGCGACGATCAGGGCGGCGCCGAGGATGACGAGATAGACGCCGAAAAAGCGGATACTGGCCGTTGCCGCGTTCATCGAATGACCCCTTTCGGAGCGCTACCGCATCGACTCCATGACACTCTCGAGGGCCTCGCGGCTCGGGCGCAAGGCGTCGAGGGGCAGGTTCACGAGCGACTTGCCGGTCGCGCCGAGAACCTCGGAGAAGGCCGGCTTGCCGGGGTTCAGGTAGAGGATGCCGGTCAGGATCTCCTGTTTGGCGTGGCTCTCGTGGATCGTGCGAAGAGCCGTCTCCTTGTCGGTCGGGTCGAAATTGCGTCCGATGCCCCGGAAGCGCAGAACGCTCCCGTCCGGGAAGGTCACGTCCCTCGTCTCGCCGGCGGGGATCTCGGCGAGCGTGTCCTCGAAAAACGGCACGAAGCCGACGTCGTTGACGGGAGTCTCGTGCTCCTTGGCGTACTTGTAGCTCTTCGTCGAGCCCTCGTGGTCGTTGAACGTCACGCAGGGTGAGATCACGTCGATGACCGACGTGCCCCTGTGGGCGATCGCGGCCTCGAGGATCGTCTGGAGCTGCTTCATGTCACCCGAGAACGAGCGCGCGACGAACGTGCCGCCCAGCTCGATCGCGAGGGAGCAGAGGTCGATCGGGACGAACTCGTTCACGGCGCCGCCCTTCCGCGTCGCGCCGACGTCGGCCGTCGCGGAGAACTGGCCTTTCGTGAGGCCGTAGACGCCGTTGTCCTCGACGATGTAGAGGAGCGGGAGGTTCCGGCGCACGAGGTGCACGAACTGGCCGATCCCGATCGAAGCGGTGTCCCCGTCGCCCGAGACGCCGATCCCGGTCAACTCGGGGTTCGCGGAGAGGGCGCCCGTCGCGAGCGACGGCATGCGCCCGTGAACGCCGTTGAAGCCCCATGCGCGGTTCAGGAAGTAGGCGGGCGTCTTCGAGGAGCAGCCGATGCCCGAGAACTTCGCGACCTGGTGCGGCGCGACGCCCATCGCGTAGAAAGCGTTGATGATCTGCTTCGTGATGACGTCGTGGCCACACCCGAGGCAGAGGGTGGACTTTCCGCCCTCGTAGTCGGCCTTCGGGAGGCCGATGCGGTTCGTCTTGGGAACTGCGCTCATTTCTCAACCCTTCTTTCCGGACGTCTCGCGGTCCGAGAGGACTCCCTCGACGACGGTCGTCGCGTCGAGGGGGAGGCCGTTGTACTGGCGGACGGAGACGAAACGCGTCGCGAGGTCCGGGAATTCGTCGCGCAGGATCGTCACGAGTTGCGCGTCGCGGTTCTGCTCGACGACGTAGACGCGCTCGTGGCGCCGGATCCACGCGGCGGCGTCGGGGCCGATCGGGAGCGCGCGGAGGCGGCAGTAGTCGAGCGGAACCCCGAACGTGCCCGCGAGAAGGTCCCGGGCTTCGGCGGTTCCGTAATGAGAGGTCCCGTAGGCGAGGACGCCCGCCACGGCACCCGGCCGGTCCTCGATCGCACTCTTCGGCACCATCGCCCGTGCCGTGTCGAGCTTGCGAGCGAGGCGGTCGACGTTGTTCACGTAATCCTGAGCCTTTTCCGTGTAGACGGCCTTCTCGTTGTGGCCCGAGCCGCGCGTGAAGAAAGCCGCGTTCGGGTGGGGCGTCCCCGGAAGCGTCCGGTACGGGATCGCATCGCCGTCCACGTCCTCGTAGCGGCCCCAGGAGTCCTTGACCTTCTCGATCGCGGCCGCATCGAGGACCTTGCCCCGCGCGAGCGGGGTGGTCGGGTAGGAAAAGGGCTCCGACATCCAGTTGTTCATCCCGAGGTCGAGGTCCGTGAGGACGAATACGGGCGTCTGGAGCTTCTCGGCGAGGTCGAAGGCCTCCATGGCGAGCGTGAAGCACTCTTCCGGCGAGGCGGGGAAGAGGACGGGGTGCTTCGTGTCGCCGTGGGAGTTGAAGTAGCAGAGCAGGATGTCGCCCTGCATCGTGCGGGTCGGGAGACCCGTGGACGGCCCCACGCGCTGCACGTCGAAGACGACGGAAGGGATTTCCGCGTAGTAGCCGAGGCCGATGAACTCGGACATCAGCGAGATCCCGGGGCCGGAGGTGGACGTGAACGCGCGGGCGCCCGCCCATCCGGCGCCGAGGACCATGCCGATCGAGGCGATCTCGTCCTCGGCCTGGATGATCGCGACGTTCTTCTTCCCGGTCGCGGCGTCGACGCGCAGCTCGTCGCAGAAGTCGACGAACGACTCGCAGAGCGAGGAGGAGGGCGTGATCGGGTACCACGCGCAGACCGTGGCTCCCGCGAAGACGCAGCCGAGGGCCGCGGCGGCGTTGCCCTCGACGATGATCTTTCCCTCGGTCGCGTTCATGCGCTCGACGCGGTGGGGAATCTTGTTCGGGAAGTTCGCGGCCGCGTAGTCGAGGCCGAGCCTGACGGCCGAGACGTTGAGATCGACGGCCTTTCGCTTTCCCTTGAGCTGCTTGCCGATCGCCTTCTCGGCCTCGGCCGGATCGATTCCCATGAGATCGGCGACGACGCCGACGTAGATCATGTTCACGATGAGCTTCCGGAGCTTGGCGTGCTCGGGCGCGGACGTGATCTTGACGACGAGCTCGGAGAACGGCACGGCGTAGTACGTGACGTCGTCCCGCTTCGAACCGGCGCTCTCGAGGCCGAGCTTCTTCTCGTAGACGACGTGGGCGCCGGCGCGGACGTCCCGCACGTCCTCGGCCGCGGTTTCGGGATTCATGCACACGAGCACGTCGATCGCGCGCTTGCGTCCGATGTAGCCGTCCTTGCTCGCCCGGATCGTGAACCACGTCGGGAGGCCCTGGATGTTCGACGGGAAGAGGTTCTTGCCGGAAACGGGGACGCCCATCTGGAAGATCGAGCGCATGAGAACGCTGTTTGCCGTCTGCGACCCGGACCCGTTCGCAGTGGCAACCTGCAGGGAGAAGTCGTTGACGAGGACTCCGGAGGAGGCCCCCGCTCCCGCGGCGGCCTCGGTCAGAACGCTGGACATGGACAATCTCTCCTCCCGCGGACCGAGCCGCGGCCGGTCCCCGATGTTACCCGTGCCGGCCCGGGCGTGGAAGAATCGCCCCGCGTGCGGCTCGTGTCGCTGTGCCCGTCGATCACGGAGAGCCTTGCCGAGCTCGGCCTGGCGCGCGAGCTCGTCGGGATCACGCGCTACTGCGTCCATCCGCGGGAGGCCCTGCGCGGCGTGCTCCGGGTGGGCGGGACGAAGAATCCCGACCTCCCCCTGATCCGCACGACCGCGCCCGACCTCGTCCTGTGCAACGCCGAGGAGAACCGTGGGGAGGACATCGAGGCGCTTTCCCGCGACTTCGCGGTGGACGTCTCGTGCCCGCGCACGGTGCGGGAGATCCCGGCGCTCCTTCGGCATTTCGGCGCGATCACGGGCCGGCAGGGGAAGTCGGAGGAGCTCTCCTCGAAGGTCAAGGAGGCCCTGGAGCGCGTCGAGGAGGAGGCGCGGTTCATGGGACTGCGTTTTCGCTTCGTCTACCTGATCTGGAAAGACCCCTGGATGACGATCGGACCGCGGACGTACGTGGCTGACCTGCTTCGCCGGGTGGGTGGCTCTCTTTCGCCCGAAGAGTCCTCGGACGCCCCTACCGCCGACTATCCGGTCAGATCCGAGGACGAGATCGTCGCCTCCCGTCCCGACGTCCTGATCCTTCCGGACGAGCCGTACCCGTTCCGGGAGGAGGACGCCGCGCTCTGGCGAGAACGGCTTCTCGCGTCCTGCCGGGTGGTCCGCGTCCCCGGCGAGGATTTCTGCTGGCATGGCGCGCGCACGCTCCGGGGGCTCGGCGCGGCACGGCAGCTGGCGATCCAGATCGCGGGAGGAGCGGCGTGACGCTCCCCGGAAGGTTTCTCAGCCGCGGCGGTTCAGAAGGTCGAGGAACTCCTCGCGCACGGCCTTCTGCAGGAAGATGCCGCGGATCGCGGACGTGACCGTCAGGGCGCCGGGTTTCTTGACGCCGCGCATCTCGACGCAGAGGTGGCGGGCCTCGACGACGACCATGACGCCCTGCGGCCTGAGCTCCTCCTCGAGCGTGGTCGCGATCTGTTCGGTCAGGCGCTCCTGGAGCTGCGGCCTTCGGGCGTAGAACTCGAGGAGGCGCGGAAGCTTCGAAAGGCCGACGATCCTCTCGTTCGGAATGTAGGCGATGTGGCCGTGCCCGTAGAAGGGCACGAAGTGGTGGGCGCACATGGAGTAGAACGGGATGTCCTTCTCCATGACCATCGCGGAGTAGTGCTCGTCGTTCGGAAAGGTCGTGAGCTTCGGCTGGTTCCCGCTGTCGAGGCCCGAAAAGATCTCGAGGTACATCTTCGCGACCCGGTGATCCGTGTCGACCAGGTTCGGGTCTTTCTCGGGGTCGAGGCCCAGGATCCGGATCATTTCCCGGACGTGGGCGGCCAGCTTGTCGATGCGGGGGTCGGCGGCGACCGGGGGTTCGAGGATGGAAGAGGGAGCCATCGGAGCATCATACGGTGCGGCAGGGAGAACGGATGCCCGAAACGAACGGGGACGGAGCGACCAAGATCGTCGCGACGATCGCGGACAACGCGGAGAAGCCGGGCGCGCTGGCGGCGCTCCTCGCCGCGGGAGTGGACGTCGTCCGCCTGAACGGGGCCCACGCGAGAAGGGGCGACATTGCCCGCCGGACGGCCCTCGTGCGCCGGGTCGCGGTGCGGCTCGGGAGGCCAGTCGGCGTTCTCCTCGACCTCGGCGGGCCGAAGATCCGCCTCGGCGCCCTGCCGGGCGGCTCGGTCTCGCTCGTGAACGGG
>JBAUSZ010000306.1:0-2952 GCA_049581965.1 Thermoanaerobaculia bacterium
CGACGCGGCCCCCGAGGCCTCCGCCTCGTCGGCGCTGACGGCCGCCGCCCACGCCCCACGAGCCGCCGTGCCCGTGCACGCCGCGGTGGCGACGACGACCGGCTTCGGGGCTCTCGGCTCCTCGTCGCTCTCGAGGACGTCGCTCGACGTGTCCGGGGCCCTTGGGGCAAGCGTGAGGTGGGACGCGTCGGGACAGTACGCGCGGCTCGCCGATCTCTCCGGCGAGAAGACCGGCGACGCCTCGCGGGTGGCGCTGGACGTGATCGCCGGCGGCTCACAGTCCGTGCATTTCTCGACGCGCCGGCAGAGTTTCTCGACCGACGCGGACCCGACGCGCTTCGCGGCCCACTCCCTCGACTGGAGCGGCCCCGTCTCCGAGCATGCGCAGGTGGCCGTCTCCGCACGCATGATCTCGCAGTCCCGCCTCCTCGCGACGGGACCCGCCGCGGATCTCTTCGCGCGCGAATCCGACGCCGTGGACCTGGCCGCCCGCTACCAGACCGACATCGGCGCGGCGACCTTCGCGCGTGTGACCGTCGGCTACCGGTCGACCTCGGGCGAGTACGCGGGTGCCGTGACTCCATTCGCGCGCGAAACGCGTGCGGGCGCCGTCGCGGGGCTGCGCCTCGGCGAGATCCTCGTCGTCGAGGGTGGTGCAACGGGCGACAATTCGCTATACGGCCGCGGCGTGACGCCGGAATTCACCGTCGCGATCCAGACGCGCGACGGCTGGCGGTTCTTCGGCTTCGCCTCCCGCCGCTTCGAGCGTCTTTCCGACTCGGTCGCGATCAGTCCTGGCGAGGCCGGCACGGACGAGGCCGATCTCACGCGGCGCTCGCGCTCGCTTTACCGGGCGGGCGCGCGCTGGCAGAACCGCGAAGGTGAGGGCCTCGCACTCGAGGTGTCCCGCCGCGAGCTCAACGGCACGTACCGGCTGCTTTTCGACGCGGACTTCCTCGACCGCCTCGACTCGCTCTACTTCTTTCCGAACGACGTCGCGACGGACGCCTCGCTCACGGTCTCGGTCCGGCTCGGCCGGGGCTTCGACGGACGCGTCGCTCTGCGGGCGGGGACGCTTTCGGGTACGCGTGACGGCCTCATCGGCTCCGACGAGGCGAACTGGGGCGTCGCTCAGGCCGCGCTCCGCGTGCGCGCGACGGACACGTCGATCGGCATCGGCTATCGCTCGGTCGGGCAGTCCCTCGTCCGCGGGGCCACCACGCTCCGCAACGACATCGATGCCATGGACGTCTCGCTCGCGCAGGGGCTGCCCCTTCCGATCCTGCGTGCGGCCGGCAGCGACTGGCGGGCCCTCTTTTCGGTTGAGTTCGGCAAGCGCCGCCAGGGAGAGGACGAGGAAAAGTCCAACCGCCGCCTCGCGGGAGGCCTTGCTCTCTCGTTCTAGGCGTCCAATCCTCCGAGATCAGATCCAAATTTCCGCCCTTTTCCTGGCGTGAGCTCCGGGATCTAAGAGTTAAATGGATGATTATTAAGCAGTTAAAAAGGATTCAAACTATCGGATCTCTGGCATTCGGCTTGCTGCTAGGTACGCCATGGAGAGGCCCCAAATACTCGGGCGCACGATCGCGCGGGCGGTGCTTCTCTCGCTCCTCTTTGCGGGTCTGATCCCGTCCTCTCTCTGTCTCGTCCGAAAGGCGCGGACGTTTGGCCGTGCCGACGTCCTCGTCACGCTCGAGGGCGAAGGCCTGCGCGTTCGCCGCGTCGGCCCCTCGGCGGAGCGCTCGGGCCTCGTGCCGGGAGACCTCCTGCTCCTCGTGGACGGCGCGAGCGCGCGCAGCCTCGAGCCCGCGAAGCTCTTCGCGGACAGTCCCGCGGACGTCGTTCTCGTGCGCGCCGGCGCGACGCGCCACGTCTCGACCGTGCCGGTGCCCGCGCCATGGGACTTCCGCTACCTGTTCCTGTTCGCCGTGGGCGCGGCTTTCCTTGCGTCCGCGCTCGCGGCCCTCCGCCCGCTGAAGCCGTCACGCGAGGTCCTTCTCTACGCGGGATTCGCGATCTCCGTCGGCCTCGTCCTGACGCTGACGCCCGTACCGCCCCTCGACGGCCTGTTCCGCGCCGCCGTCCTCGCCGAGGACGCGGCCCGGGCGCTCTTTCCGGCCCTCCTGCTCGCCCTCGTCCTCACGTTCCCGCGCCGCGCGCGCCGCGTCCCTGCGTGGCTCCCGTTCCTGCCCGCGGCCGTTCTCCTCGCGGCCTCGGCCCGGGTCTACTTCGGCCCGCTCGAAAACGCGCCCGACGCCGTCGCCGCCCTCGACCGGGCGCAGATCCTCTGGATGGCGGCCGGAGCCGCGCTCGCTGCGGCCCGTCTCCTCCTCGTGTCGCGCCGCGCGACCGACCTCCTCACGGAGAAGCAGGTCCGCTTTCTCCTCCTCGGGACCGCCGTCGGCCTGCTTCCCCTCGTCTTCCTGAACCTCGTCCCGCGCCTCCTCGGCGGGACGATCCCGATCCTCTCGACTCTCGCGCTTCTCCCGCTGGCTCTGGTGCCCGCCGCGTTCCTCGCGGCCCTGACGCGCTACCGGCTCTGGGACGCCGAGATTCTCGGGCGCGAGGCCGCGTCCGTGACGGGCGCTCTGCTCGTGGGCGCGACGTTCTTCTCGCTCGCCGAACTCCTTCTCGCGCACCCGCTCGCGGTCGCGATCCCGCACGCGCGCAGCGCGCTCCAGACCTCCGCGGGCCTCCTCATGGCCTTGACCTTCGTGCCCGTCCGGCGCTCGCTCTCGGGGGCCTTCCGGCGCCTGCAGTACCGCGAGGGCGTGCGCGATCGCGACGGTCTCCTCGGGCTCCTGCGCGAGCTACCCTCCCCGCGCCCGCTCGCCGAGCTCACGGACCTCCTCGTGGCGCGCGTCGTGCGCGGGCTCGGCGTCCCGCGAGCCGCTCTCCTCGGCGTGACGGGTGACGCCGTGGATGGCTCTCCCGTGGACGGCGGCGCGGACC
>JBAUSZ010000307.1:0-12312 GCA_049581965.1 Thermoanaerobaculia bacterium
GGTTCACCCGGTCCCGCGCATCCCGCGGGTCAACGACGTGGACGAGGAGATCTTCGGGAAAATGGACGCCGACCGCGTCGTGCCCGCGCCGCTTTCCTCGGACGCCGAATTCCTGCGCCGGGTGACGCTCGACCTCACGGGGCGCATCCCCGACGCCGCGACGGTCTCCGCGTTTCTCGCGGATCCGGCGGGCGACAAGCGCTCGAGGATGATCGACGTTCTTCTCGCCTCGGACGCCTTCGTCGACCGATGGACCTTCTTCTACGACGAGCTCTTCTCGAACACGGCGTTCGCCTCGAGCGGCCGCCTCTACCCGCAGGGCCGCAACGCATTTCATGCCTATTTCCGTGACGCCGTGCGCTCGCACAAGCCGTGGGACGTGATGGCGCGCGAGATCATCGGCGCGACGGGAATCAACACCGCGGTCGGTTCGGCGAACTACGTCGTGCGACAGATCCAGACGAACGGCCCGATCCAGGACACGTACGACAACCTCGCGGCCTCCTCGGCACAGATCTTCCTCGGGATGAACGCCGTCTTCTGCACGTCCTGTCATAACGGGCAGGGCCACCTCGATTCGATCAACCTCTGGGGCTCGACCGTCAGGAGGCAGGATTTCTGGGGGATGGCGGCGTTCTATTCGCGTGCGACGTCGCCCCGGTCCGGCACGACGAGCGCGGATTACGCCTACACGGTCGGCGAGCGCCCGAGCGGCAACTACCTCCTGAACACGACGACCGGGAACAAGACCGACCGCACGGCCGCGTACTACACGACGATTCCGGCGGGATTGACGTCCATCAATCCTGCGTATTTGCGGACCCCGGCGAACCCCGACGGCGGCGCGCCCGGCAACGTCGAAGGCTACCGGCAGGCGCTCGGGCGGCTCGTGACGAGTGACCCTCAGTTCGCGCGCGCGGCTGTCAATTACCTCTGGAAGGAACTGTTCAAGCTCGGCATCGTCGAGCCCGCCGACGCCTTCGACCCGATGCGGCAGGACCCGGCGAATCCTCCGGTCGGGTCGTGGACGATCCAGCCGACGCACCCGGCCCTGCTCACGAAGCTCGCCCAGGACTACGCCGCGCACGGCTACGACCTGCGCTACATCCTCGGCGTCATGGCGAGGTCGAGCGCCTATCAGCTCTCGTCCTTCTACCCGGGGACGTGGAGCGAGACGATGACGCCGTACTTCGCGCGGCACTTCGCGCGGCGGCTCACGGCCGAGGAGACGTTCGACGCGATCACGCGGGCGACGGGCGTTCCGGCGAGCATTCCCGTGAGCGGCGGCCTGCCGAATGTCGCGTGGGCCGTGCAGCTTCCGGACGCGCAGGAGCCGGGCGGCGGGTCGACGGTCGGCAACTTCCTGAACGCCTTCCTGCGCGGCGACCGCGACGGGGATGCGCGCTCGAACGAGTTCTCGGTGTCGCAGGCGCTCCTCATGCTGAACGATGCCACGGTCACGAGCCGGATCAAGTCGACTGTCCCCGGATCCACCGTTCAGAAGCTCGTCGCCGCCAACGCGACGCCCGCGCAGATCGTGACGTCGCTCTACGTCTCGACGCTCTCGCGCAACCCGTCCGCCGCGGAGCTCGCCGCGGGTGTCGCGCTCTTTTCGAGCCCGCCGAACGGGGAGACGAAGGCGCAGGTGGCCGAGGACCTTCAGTTCGCGCTCCTCAACAAGATCGACTTCCTCTTCAACGACTGAGGGCCGTCATGACACCGCTCCTTCCGAGCCTCCCGGTTTCCGGCGCGACCCCGGTCAACGGTCCCGACCTCTCGCGCCGCGGGTTCCTGCAGCTCGGCGCCTCGGGCCTCGTCGCCTCGTGGTTCCTGAGGTCTCCGGCCGCGGCGTGGGCCGCGACGTCAGCGCAGGTGACGACGAGGTCCACGGCGCGAAACGTCATCTTCGTCTTCCTCCCCGGGGCGCCGAGCCAGGTCGACACGTGGGACCTCAAGGAGGGCGCGTGGACGCCGTCCGACTTCGCGCCGGCGGGTTTCGGCGGGGACCTGCGCTTTCCGGCCGGCCTCATGCCGAACCTGGCGAACCATCTCGGCGACATCGCGATCGTGCGCTCCGTGATGTCCCACGCGCTCGTGCACGGGCTCGGGCAGACGTGGCTCCAGATCTCGCGCAACCCGACGGGCGCAACGGGATCCGAGGCCCCGAACATGGGCTCGGTCGCCGCGCTCGAGCTGGAAGGCCAGAAAGGCGCGCAGGACGTCCTCCCGGCCTTTCTCTCGTTGAACACGCAGGCCGGCCTCACGGGCGCGGGGTACCTTCCGTCCACGTACGCGCCCTTCGTCGTCCAGCCGACGGCGGCGGGGCTTCCGAGCCTCACGCATCCCGACGGCGCGACGCGCCTTTCGACGCGCTGGAGCGACCTCGAGCAGCTCGACGCCGCGCTCCGCAGCGGCCAGCCGCTCGGCAAGGACGCGGCCGACGCCGTGAACTTCTACGACCAGGCCAAGATCCTCGTGGACACGCCGGAGGTCAACAGTCTCTTCAAGTACTCGACGTCGGACGCGCAACGCTACGGCGCCTCGTCGTTCGGCAACGGCTGCCTCGTCGCCAAGCAGGTCCTCGCGGGCGCGCGCGGCGCGCGCTTCGTCATGGTGTCCCTCGGCGGCTGGGACAATCACAGCAACATCTACGGCAAAACGGGCACGAGCCTCTACAGTCAGATGGGCCAGCTCGACCCGGCGCTCGCGAGCCTGATCGGCGACCTCAAGGCGGCGCCCGGAAAGACGCCGGGCAAGACGCTCTTCGACGAGACGCTCGTCGTCGTGGCGGGAGAGTTCGGCCGGACGGTGGGCAACCTCAACGGCCAGGCGGGCCGGGATCACTTCGCGATCTGCAGCGCCGTCTTCGCGGGCGGCGGGATCAAGGGCGGGCAGGTCATCGGCGCGACGGACGCGACGGGCTCGAAGATCGCCGATTCGGGTGTCACGGGCAGGACCGAACTCCGGGCCGAGGACCTCGCGTGCACGGTCTACTCGGCGCTCGGGGTCGACTGGACGACGACGCGGCACGACGACCCGCTCGGCCGCGGCTTCGAGTACGTCCCGAACGCGGGCGCGGGCGTCTATGCGCCGATCGACCGGCTCTTCGGCTGAGCAGGACTAAGATTTTCCTCGAGTGAAAGAGCCCGCGAGCGCCGCCCAAACAGAGGCGCCTCCCCCGATGCTCGCGACCCGCGTCGAGAAACCGTTCACGCGGCCCGGTTGGGTCTTCGAGCCGAAGTACGACGGCTGGCGCGTCGTCGCGGCGCGCCGGGGGGGAAGGGTGGTCCTCGCGACGCGCGGCGGCCTCGATCTCGCGAAGGAGCAGCCGGAGATCGCGCGGGCGGTCGCGGCGCTGCCGGGCGGCGACCTGGCCGTCGACGGGGAGATGGTCGTCCTCGATCCCCGCGGCGTCTCGAGCTTCCGGCTCCTGCAGGAGCGCAACGAGCCCGGCGCAAAACGGCCGCTCCTCGTCCTTTTCGACTGCCTCGAGGCAGACGGCGTGCCGCTCGTCGCGCGCCCGCTCTCCGAGCGGCAGACCGCGCTCGAGGCGCTCCTCGGCAAGAAGCCGCGCCCGCCCCTCGCGCTGGCCGAGCGCCTTGGAGCGGACGGCATCGCGGCCTTCGCCGCCGCGAAGAAGAAGGGATGGGAGGGCGTCGTCGGCAAGGACCTCGCGGCCCGCTACGAGCCCGGGCGGAGGTCCCTGCGCTGGCTGAAGGTGAAGGCGCGGCGCGAGGCCGAGTTCGTGATCGGCGGCTTCACGCTCCCGAAGGGCACTCGCCTGCATTTCGGAGCGCTTCTCGTCGGGCTTTACGACGGCAGGATCCTCCGCTATTGCGGCTCCGTGGGGACCGGCTTCTCCGAGGAGACGCTCCTCGGGCTCCTCGAAAAGCTCCACCCGCTCCAGCAGGACGCCTGCCCATTCACACCCGTGCCGCGCGAGGTGAAGGACGCGACGTGGGTCGCGCCGAAGCTCGTGGCGCAGGTCGCCTACGCCGAGTGGACGGGCGAGGAGAAGCTGCGCCAGCCGTCGTACCTGGGGCTCAGGAACGACAAGAAGGCGAAGGAATGTCGGTGGGAAGAGAGAGAACCCTGAAGGTTCCTTAGAAGAGTCTAGGGCGACGCCGCCCGAATCACGTCACGGCACGATCGTGATCGTCCCCTGCATGCCGTCGTGCACGGCCTGCGACGGCGCGCACTGCGTCTGCGTGCATCCGTAGGTGTAGGTGGGCCCCGGGAAGCCGAGCATGCCGGCGGTCGGCGTAAACGTGACCGCGCAGGGGTGCGACGACGTGATGAGATCCTGACCGTCGTCGCAATGGGGAGCGCCCATGAACCCGATCGGAACGACACCGTGGGTCTTCGCTTCGGACTGGGGAGTCGTCCACGTGATCACGTAGGGTTGGCCCACCTTGAGGTTCACGTTGTTGTTTCCCGCGCCGCTGCAAGGACCCGCCTGGCAGACGAACGTCCACTTCGTGTTGCCCGTCGTCGTCGCCGAGATCGTGACCGCGATCGCCTGGGCCGCGGCCACGGCGACGTCCTTCGTTGCGCTGCTCCCGCCCGCTGCGTTGCCTACGAAGAGCGCGGACTTGTAGGTTCCCGCGGCGGCGTACGTGTGAGTCGTCGAGGCACCGGTGTTCGCCGCGAACGCGCCGTCGCCGAACGCCCAGAAGCGGTTCGCGACGGTTCCGGTCGACGTGTCGGCGAACGTGGCGGCCTGGCCCGGCGCGGGGCTCGCCGGACTCACCGTGTAGGACGCGACAGGCACCGGCGCCGAGACGTTCGGTTCGGCCGTCATGACGATCGCGAACGGGTCGCCCGAGGCGTTGTTGATGACGGAGGCGAAGGCGAGGACCGGCTGGTCGCTCGTGAACTCGAGCCAGAGGTTCGTGTCGTTCGTTCCGGACACGCCCGGGAAGTCGCCCCAGTTGCCGACCTGCTTGAACCCGTTCGGCCCGAGCGGCCCGATCGTGGCCGTCGAGACCGACGTTCCGTCGCCCCTGCGCACCCTCGCGTTCACGGTGGCGTCGGACGCGCCCGGGTTCGTGAAGACGACGTTCGTCCGGTAGCCCGCCGCGAGGTCCACGCTCGACGCGAGCTGGACGAGTGTTCCCGCCTTCAGGGCCTGGCCCTGGTCGAGTCCGGGCAGCCACTGGCCCGAGACGGCGCCGCTGCCGCAGGCGTTGTAGTTGTTGACGGAGGACGACACGATGATGGCGCCGGACGTCTGGAAGCGGATCGGGCCGAAGGAGCCGTCGTCGAGGGCGCGGCCGAAGAGGGTGCCGACGATGTTGTCGAAGGACTGCTGGGCCCGCGGGGGGATCGTCTGGAGAGCGGCCGTGAACGTCTGGCCCGAGACCTGGTCGTAGAGGACCGGCGTGTAGTTGATGGGCGAGTTCGTCGGGTTGAAGACCCGGACGTCGCTCCGGAACTCGGCATTGCCGACGCCGCGGCGGTAGACCGTCGACGGGATCACGACGTCGGCCGACGCGGCGGCCGAGACGAATGCGAGAGCGAAGGCGAGCGGTGTGACGAATCGCACGGATGTTGGTGTCCTCATCGAATCCCTCTCGTGAACGCGTCGCAAGGAGCGGGCCGCGGCGCGTGTCCTCCAGGAGTGGCGCCGCCGGCCCATTCCCACGTATTTTCGACGGAATCGGGCACCCGGAGAATGACACCGGTCACGGGATTTACACTCCCCGGCACATGAGCTTCTGGCCGGGCCGCCGCGTCCTCGTCACCGGGGGAGGTGGCTTTCTGGGCCGCTCGCTCGTCGAGGAGCTCGCCCGGCGCGGTGCCGCCGCCGTGCTCTCGCCCCCCGCCGCGGCGCTCGACCTGCGCGAGCGCGACGCGATCCGGGGGTACCTCGCCCGCGAGAAGCCGAACCTCGTCGTCCATGCGGCCGCCGTCGTGGGGGGCATCGGCGCCAACCGGGCGCACCCCGGGCGCTTCTTTTTCGAGAACGCCGTCATGGGGATCCAGCTCATCGAGGAGGCGCGCCGCGCCGGCGTCGCGAAGCTGGTCTGCCTCGGGACGATCTGCGCCTATCCGAAGTTCACGCCGGTGCCCTTTCGCGAGGAGGACCTCTGGAACGGCTATCCCGAGGAGACGAACGCCCCGTACGGCCTCGCGAAGAAGATGCTCCTCGTCCAGCTCCAGGCCTACCGGCAGGAGTACGGCTTCGACGGGATCTATCTCCTGCCCGTGAACCTCTACGGACCGCGCGACAACTTCGACCTGGAGACGAGCCACGTCATTCCCGCGATGATCCGAAAGTTCCTCGAGGCGAAGGCCTCGGCCGCGCCCGAGGTCGTGCTCTGGGGCGACGGCTCGCCCACGCGCGAGTTTCTCTATGTGGACGATGCCGCGGAAGGAATCGCCGCCGCGGCGGAAGCGTACGACGGCGCCGAGCCCGTCAACCTCGGCTCGGGCGAGGAGATCTCCATCCGCGCCCTCGCCGAGCTCGTCGCGGAAGAGACGGGCTTTTCGGGCGCGATCCGGTGGGACGCCGAGAAGCCGAACGGCCAGCCGCGGAGACGCCTCGACGTCTCGCGGGCCGAGCGCCTCTTCGGCTGGCGGGCCAGGACGCGGTTCGCGGACGGACTGGCGGCGACCGTGCGCTGGTACCGGGAAGACATGGGCCTCTGATACTCGCGGTCCGCGTTTCCTCGCGGAACGGTTTCCTCAGCTGTCAGGCCGACGCCTTGCGCAGGACCCGGTAGAGAGTCGAGCGGCTGATCCCGAGGCGTTTGGCCGCCTCGACGCGGTTGCCTCCCGTCCTGAGCAGCATCTCCTGGACCTTCTCGGGCGTCGCCTCCTGCGGTCCGCCTCCCGGTACCCCCTCCGCGGCGAAGCCGGCGTCGGCCCGCGCGAGGAGGAGCGGGAAGTCGTCCGGGAAGAGCTCCTCGCGGGGAGTCAGGGCGCAGGCCTGCTCGATCGAGTGCTTGAGCTCGCGGATGTTGCCCGGGAACGGGTCGTGAAGGATGAGGTCGCGGGCCTCCGCGGAGAGGCGGCGCGGAAACTGCGACTGGCCCGAGAACATGCGAAGGAAATGGTCCGCGAGAAGGAGCTTGTCGTCGCCTCGGTCACGCAGCGCGGGGACGACGAGCGTCACGACGGCGAGGCGGTAGTAGAGGTCGTCGCGGAACGCTCCGCGCTTGACGGCGGTCTCGATGTCGAGGTTCGTGGCCGCCAGGATGCGGACGTCCACGGCGACGCTGCGGTTGTCGCCGACGCGCCGGATCTGGAACTCCTCGAGCGCGCGGAGGACCTTCGCCTGGGCCGCGAGCGGCATCGAGCCGATCTCGTCGAGGAACAGAGTCCCGCCCTCGGCCTCCTCGAAGAGGCCGCGCCGAGCGCTCGTCGCGCCGCTGAACGCGCCGCGCACGTGGCCGAAGAGCTCGCTCTCGATGAGGTCGTCGGGGATCGCGGCGCAGTTCAGCATCACGAAGGGCTTGCCGGCGCGCGGCCCGAACGACGCGATGTACTTCGCGACGACGTCCTTTCCCGTGCCCGTCTCGCCGCGAATCAGGACCGTCGAGGACAATTCGGCGACGCGCTTCGCTTTCTCGAGGAGGCTCTTCCAGGCGGGAGAGTGTCCGACGGCGAAGTTCTGCTCCTTCTCGCGCTTCCACACGCCGGAGACCGAGCGGGGCTTCACGTCCCTCGTGAGCCGCGTGACGAGGTCGAGGAGGCTCTGGAGCCGGAAGGGCTTGACGAGGAAGTCGGCGGCGCCGGCCTTCATCGCCTCGATCGCGTCGGGCACCGCGGCCTGCCCGGACATGATGACGAACGGGACCGAGGGCGCCCGGGCCTTCACCTCGAAGAGGAGGTCGATCCCCGAGAGTCCCGGGAGAACGAGGTCGGAGAGGATCAGGCCGTAATCCGAAAACACGGCCCGGTCCATGAAGAGCCGGGAGCTCTCGAACGTGTCGACCCGGGCGCCCGCCTTCTCGAGAGCCGTCCGGACGAGCTCGCGCACCGATTCCTCGTCGTCGACGACGGCGACCCTCAAGGCGACGGGACCCGGGGGATCCACGGGCGTCATTTTATGTCGACGGGCGGCGCGGCGCCGGGAAACCCGCGAGTTGCGCTATCGTATCGGGGTGCCGATCGACCCGGACCTTCACCTCGGTGTCCCGTCCTTCGACGCCGAGCACGCTCTCCAGATCGACCTCATCGAGGCGCTCGGGAAGGCCGTCGGGGAAGGGAAGAGCCGCGAGGTCGCGAACGAGATCCTCGAGAAGCTCCTCGACTACACGCGCGTCCACTTCCTCGCGGAGGAGCTCATGATGCGGATGGAGGGCTTCCCGGGCTTTGAGGCGCACGTCAGCGAGCACGCCGAGCTCCTCGCGGAGCTCCAGAGACTCAAGGCCCTGTACGCGCGGAGTGACCAGCCCCTGACGTACAACGCCGTGGAAGGGCTCCGCTCCTGGCTGGCCGGCCACGTCCGGACCCAGGACCGCACGCTCGCGAGCTTCCTCGCGTCGCGGGCGGGGCGACCTTCCGCATAGAACGAGACGCTTTCTCACCCAACTCGTTGCAAGGAAAGGCGTTTCGCGCGACGCGCCGCCAGCGATAGGTCCCGACACTTCCCGGTAGAGATCCAGGTCACATTCGGCCGGGCTGTCGGCCCGAGATGAGCACAGATGAGCGACGTGCGGGGAATCCGCGGGAGTACAGGATGAAGAATTGCCGGGCAAAGGCACTGCTCGTCGCGATGACATCGCTCGTGGCCGGAGGAGCCCGCGCACAGGCTCCGGTCGCCAGCTCCTTCTACACCCTTCCGCCGTGCCGCATCGTGGACACGCGCGGCGCCAACGGCGCCGTGGGAGGTCCGGCGCTCGCCGCGGGAGGGACGCGCGACTTTCAGGTCGTCGGAACCTGCGGCGTCCCGGTGACGGCACGCGCCGTCGTCCTGAACGTGACCGTGACCGGCGGATCGTCGTCGGGGCTCATCACCATCTACCCGAGTGGAGTCACGCGGCCGAGCGCGTCCTCGATCAACTGGGGAACGGGCCAGACGCGCGCGAACAACGTGAGCGCCCGGCTCGGAAGCAACGGGGCGCTGAGCGTCTTCTCCTCGCATCCCTCGGGAATCGTCCATCTCATCATGGACGTCTCGGGGTACTTCGTCGATCCGCCGGGCGCGACGCCGCTTTCGACCTTCCAGACGTTCGCAAACATCGGCTCGTTCGGGGCGACGCCCGGCGTCGTCGCGCACATCCGCGACATCGGAATCAACGCCTGGATCACGGAGCAGACGGCGCTGCCGGCGTCGACGTACGTTCCGACGGCCCTGTGGCCGAACGACATTCCGAGCACGTGCACGGGAACCTGCCAGCGGGACAACTACACGATGTACCCGCTCCAGAAGCAGTTCTTCCTGAACGCGCTCTACGGGCCCGACCAGCTGCGCCAAAGGGTCGCCTTCGCGCTCCACAAGTTCATCGTCGTCTCGGGCACGGAGCTCGTGCAGCCGAGCCGCATGGTCCCCTACCTGAACATTCTCGTGAACAACGCCTTCGGGAACTACCGGAACATCCTCTACCAGATCACGTTGAACGGCGCGATGGGCGAATACCTCAACATGAGAACGTCCACGCTCCTGAACCCGAACGAGAACTATGCCCGCGAGATCTTGCAGCTCTTTTCGCTCGGGGTCTTCAAGCTGAACGCGGACGGGACGCAGCAGCTCGACATCAACAACAATCCGATCCCGACGTACGACCAGACGACGATCACGGAGTTCGCGCGCGTCTTCACGGGCTGGGCGCTGCAGGCTCAGCCCGCGCCGGGGATCGACAACTACACGCCGCCGATGCTCCCGGTGCCCGCGAACCACGACAAGGGCTCCAAGACGCTCCTGAACGGGAAAGTGCTTTCCCCCAACCAGACGCCGGACAAAGACCTCAACGATGCGATCGACAACATCTTCAACCACCAAAACGTGGGTCCATACGTCGCCGGAATGCTCATCCGGGACCTCGTGACGTCGAATCCGAGCCCCGCGTACGTCGGGCGTGTCGCCGCGGTCTTCAACGACAACGGCCTCGGTGTGCGGGGGGATCTCGCGGCCGTCGTCCGCGCGATTCTCACGGACGCGGACGCGATCGCGGCCGCTTCCGATCCGAATTTCGGCTCGCTGCGCGACCCGGTCGTCATGACGGTCAGTATTCTGCGGGGCCTGGGGGCGCTCTCGGCGGACGGAAGCCAGCTCTCGGACGGCGTCCTCGCGCCACAGGTCTCGAACCTCGGACAGATCCTCTTCCAGCCGGACACGGTCTTCGGCTACTACCCGGCCGACTATCTGGTACCGGGGACATCCCTCCTTGGGCCCGAGTTCGGCAGCCTCTCCGCGATCACGGCCTTTCGGCGCGCGAATCTCGTGAACACGCTCGTCTACTCGACGATCGCCGTCGGGACCAACAACCCGCTCGGGACGTCGCTCGACCTCACGGGCATCCAGACGCTCGCCGGCGACCCCAACGCCATGGTCGAGGAACTCAATCAGCGCCTCTGCCGGGGTCTCCTGTCGGCGAGCGCGAAGGCCTCCATCGTGACGGCCGTGAACGCGGCAGGCGCGACGCCGAAGGTCCGCGCCCAGGTCGCGACCTATCTCGTCGCTACGTCCTCGCAGTACCAGGTCGAGAGGTGAACATGACGACTCGCAGGGACTTCCTCAGGCTCTCCGCGTGCGGTGCCGTCGGCCTCGCGGCCTTTGAAAAGGGGCTCGAGAGTTTCGGCCTCATGGCGCATTCGGCCCAGGCGGCGCCCGCGAACCCTTACAAGGCGCTCGTCTGCATCTTCATGTTCGGTGGTAACGACTCGAACAACATGGTCGTCCCGATGTTCCCGACGTCGTCGCAGCTTCCGGGCTACAACGCATACGCTTCCACCCGCGGCGGCAGCCTCGCGCTCCCGCAGGCGAGTCTCCTTCCGATCACGCCACAAAGCCTCGGCCTCCAGTTCGGCCTCCACCCGGCGATGACGGGGCTCCAGGCGCTCTTCACTTCCGGGCAGCTCGCGGTCGTCTGCAACGCGGGTCCGCTGAACCAGCCCACGGTGAAGGCGCAGTACCTCGCCAACGCCGCCTACCGCCCTTACCAGCTCTTCTCGCACAGCGACCAGCAATCGGTCTGGATGTCCCCACGCGCCGACATCAAGACGAACATCGGATGGGGCGGCCTCTATGCGGACGCGCTCGTGTCCTTGAACACGGGTTCGTTGTTTCCCGCCTCGGCGTCTATTGCGGGGAACAACCAGTTCAGCAAGGGTGTTCTGTCGAAACCACTTTCGATCGCGCCGGCGCCCACGGGTCTGAACCGGATTTTCGTCCTGAACGGCTTTTCGACCTCCGCGGCCGACACGGCACGCCGAACGTCCATGAACACGCTCCGGACGTTCGACACGACGATTCCGCTCGTGAAAGGGGCGAGCGACGTCATGCAACAGGCCATCGACATCGGGGCGGCCCTCCAGGTCGACCCGGTCGTGGGCACGTTCCCGAACACGGGCATCGGCAACCAGCTCAAGCAGGTCGCGAAGATCATCAAGTTGAACCAGACGTCGCTCAACGTGAGCCGGCAGGTGTTCTTTTGCTCGATGGGCGGCTTCGACACGCACCAGGATCAACTCGCCGCCCACACGACCCTCTACGGGCAGCTCTCGGCCGCGATGACGTCGTTCTTCGGTGAGATGCAGAGCCAGGGTCTTCAGAACGCCGTCACATTGTTCACGCAGTCGGATTTCGGCCGCACGCTGGCGCCCTCGGGCTCCGGCACTTCGGTGGGGTCCGACCACGCGTGGGGAAGCCACCACCTCGTCCTCGGCGGGGCCGTCCGCGGCGGAGACTTCTATGGCGTCGCTCTCCCGTCGGCGAACGGAGGAAACGGGACGGTGTTTCCTTCGCTCGCGCTCGGCGGTGCCTACGACACGGACTCCCGCGGCCGCTGGGTCCCGACGGTTTCCCTCGAGCAATACGCCGCGACGCTCGGCCAGTGGTTCGGCGTCCTCCCCGCGGACCTCAACACGATCTTCCCGAACCTCTACCGGTTCCCGACCTACGACCTCGGGTTCCTCGTCTGACCGAAGGCTTGGGGCAGGTCGCCCGCGCGGAAGGGGGCCCCCTTCACGTGCGGGCGGCGGGGGCCCCGGCGTGCGCCTCGGCGAGCAGGGCGGCGACTTCCTCGTCGCCGGTCTGATCGAATCGATCGTAGAAGAGGCCGACGGCGCGGAACGGCGTCGGCTGGCGCGGACAGACGACCTCGTCCGCTTCGGCGAGGAGCTCGTGGCAGGTCTCGGGGGCAC
>JBAUSZ010000308.1:0-2840 GCA_049581965.1 Thermoanaerobaculia bacterium
GTCCAGGACGGGCCGGCGGATCTCGGCGGAGCGCGCGAGAACACCGGCGTGGAAGCCCGACCCGGGCTGGCGCGAAAGGGCGAGGTGGCGAGCCGTCACCGTGTTCGCGAGGCCGCCGGGGTCGGACGGCACCCACCCGAGCGGGGGCACGAAGACCTCGATCCAACGGTGCCGCACGCCGCCGAGCGCCGCGTTGTAGACGAGGCCCGACTCCGGGGTCAGTTCTTTCGGCTCGGCGGCCACGAGAAGGCCGGTGACCTGGCGGACCGGAACGCCCGCGCGCAGGAGGAGCTCCGCGGCAAGAAGGGAGCGCCCGACGCACGAGCCGCGCCCCGAGCGCAGGGCCGAGACGGCCGTTTCGCTGCCGTCCGGGAGTTCGTACGCGACGTGGTGCGACGTGAAGGCGATCGTGCGCTCGACGGCCTCGAGGGTCGTCCTCGCGCCTTTCAGGAGGCGCGCGGATTCGGCCTCCAGGGCGGCGTCGTCCTCTCGAGGCTCGGCGAGGGCCGCGCGCGCCTCCGCCGAGAGTGATGCGAGCGGGGGCGGGAAAGGAGCGTCCGCGCCGAACGGGCCTCCATCCACCTCGACCCGCGCGTCGAGGACCCGCCCGTCCGGGCTCGACAGGACGACGCGGTAGCCGACCGCCTCGACGGGTCGCGCGAAGTGCCACGGTGCCGGTCCCGCGACCCGGTACTGCGCCCATTCCCCCGGGACGCCTTGCCCGGTTGCGCACGCCGACACGACGAGGACGAGGGCGAGGCGTTTCACGGCGTCTCCCGGCGCGCGCCGGCGCGCGGGCCGAAGGTCGCCCGCCGGATCCCGTCCAGGACACCGTTCACGAACGGGCCCGAGGACGGTGTCGAGAACTTCTTCGCGATCTCGACGGCCTCGTCGATCACGACGGCGTCGGGCGTGTCGTCCTCGTAGAGAAGCTCGTAGAGCGCGAGACGGAGGAGGTTGCGGTCGACGGCCGCCATTCGGCCGAGGCGCCAGTGCTCCGAGCGTTCGGAGAGCTTCGCATCCAGCTCGTCGCGACGCGCGAGCGTACCCTCCACGAGACGAGCCGCGTACGCGCGCACGTCGGGCCTGGCCTCGACGTACTCCTCGGTACGCCGGAACATCTCCGCGGGCTCGGTGCCGGCGAGGTCGTTCTGGTAGAGGAGCTGGAGCGCCAGCTCGCGGGACTTGCGACGCCGGCCGCTCACGCGTCCCTCCGCCGCCGTCAGCGCGCGCGGCGCTTGCGGGCCGGGAACTTCAGGCGCGCACGGAGATCGGCGGACTCGACGGCGGCCATCGCCGCCTCGAAACCCTTGTTGCCGGCCTTGGCGCCCGATCGCTCGAGGGCCTGTTCGAGCGTGTCACACGTCAGGACGCCGAGCGAAACCGGGAGATCGAGGTCGAGCGAGACCTGGAACACGCCCTTGGCCGTCTCGGCCGCGACGTACTCGAAGTGCGGCGTTCCCCCGCGGATCACGGCGCCGAGGGCGATGAGTGCGTCGAAGCCGCCGGAGCGGCCGAGGTCGCGAAGGGCGAGTGGAAGCTCCCACGCCCCCGGCGTGCGGACGACGACGACATCTGCATCGGCCGCGCCCGTGCGCCGAAGGGCGTCCAGCGCCCCGTCGAGAAGGCGGGCGACGACGAGGTCGTTCGTGCGGGCGGCGACGACGCCGAAACGGCGCCCCGTGGAGGTCAGGTGGCCTTCGATGACGCTCATGGGACCGGAGAGTGTAACCCGCTCGGCGAAATCCCAGAACCTCAACCGCTCGCGCGGAGGCGCCCGACGTTCCCGTGGACGCCCTCGGAGCCGTAGTTCTCGCGGTAGCGCTCCAGGAAGTCATCGATCACGTACCGTTTTGGCTGCGCGCCGACCGTCTCGAGGGCGTAGACCGCCGCGACGCTCCCGACGCGCCCCGCGACCTCCCACGGCAGGCCCCGCTGCCGTGCCGCGACGAGACCCGCGCGGAAGGCGTCGCCGACGCCGGTCGGATCGACGGCCGTCGTCTTGAGCGTCGCCGGCGGAATGGCGATCGTCACGTCGCCCGAGGGGGTGTCGGGCGACCCCCCGCGCAGCGAAATCGTGGACCCCTCCGCGCCACGCGTCACGACGAGAACCGGGACCCTCGCGAGCATCTCGGCCTCGGACAGGCCGGTCTTCTTCTCGATGATGCCGAACTCGTACTCGTTGGCGATGAGCATGGTTGCACCGCCGAGGCCGGCGAGGATCTCCTCGCTCGTGAGGCGTGCGACCTGCTGGCTCGGGTCGTAGACGAACGGGATGCGGAGCGTCCGGCACTCGTCCGCGTACTTGAGCATCGCCTCGGGGGCGTTGGGCGCGATCACCGCGAGTGAGACGGTGCCGGGCGCGAACGCGCGAAACGAGAGGTTGACGGCCCGCGCCATCGCGCCCGCGTAGAAAGTCGCGATCTGATTCTGGACCTCGTCCGTCGAGACGAAGAAGGACGCCGTGAACAGATCGTCGCTGATGTGGAGCTCGGACGTGTCGACGCCCTCGTCGGCGAGCCAGCGGGCGTAGTCCAGTGCGTCCACGCCGGCGGTCGCCATGATGACGGGCCTGAGGCCGAACAGCGCGAGGCCGTAGGCGATGTTCGGGGCGACGCCGCCCCGCACGCGGCGCATCGAGTCCACGAGGAACGAGACGGACAGGCGGTCCATGCGGTCCGGGACGACGACGTCGAGGAATCTTCCCGGGAAGGTCATGAGGTAGTCGTAGGCGACGGATCCCGTGACGACGATGCGCGGCGGCGTCATGCACGTCCTTTCTCGGTGAGCAGCGCGAGGCGTCTCCGGGTGCGGGCGGGCACCCGCGACGGGTGCGTGAG
>JBAUSZ010000309.1:0-5250 GCA_049581965.1 Thermoanaerobaculia bacterium
CCGAAGGAGCGCGGCGCGGCGGGTCGCGCCCGAAAGCGGCGGCACGGGGAGCGGCGGAACGGCGGGCGGGATCTCGACTGCGGACCGGACGCCGCTCCTGAAGCCCGGGCCGACCGCCGCCGCCATCTCCCGCTCGAGCCGCGCAATGATCTCGTTCACGTCGCGTTCGCCGGGCTTGAGGCCGCGGTACAGCTTGAGCTTCTTGATCGCCTCGATCTTGTCCCCCTTGGCGAGGTAGACCTCGGCGAGCTGGCGGATCGCGACGAGGTTCTCGCGGTCGAGCCTCAGGGCGTTCGAAAAGGCCCGGATCGCGTCCTCGAGGCGGTCGAGCTGCTGGTAGGCCTTCCCGAGGGCGACGTGCCCCGCGACGGAGTTTGCGTGGAGGGCCAGTCCCCGCTCGAGCGTGATGACGGCGTCGCGGTACTTCCCGTGGCGGCGGTACTCCTCGGCCAGCGCCAGGAACTGGCGCGACGCCGGGTCCCGCTGGAGGAGGTTCTTGAGCTCCTCGATGCGGGTTACGGGCTGGGGCGGGCCGCCGAAGAGAGCCATGTGCGTCGATCCGACTCCGAGTCTACGGCATCCGGTTCCGAGACAGTTCGGGCCGCCCGAAGGCGGCCCGAAGTGGGGTCCTGCGAGTTCCCCGGTTCAGTTGATCACGAGAGAGAAGGCGCGCGTGGCCGTGCCGGCCGCCGAGTCCGTGACCAGGATGGTGAACGTCGACGTGCCCGCGGCCGACGGGATGCCGGCCAGGACACCGGTGTTCGGGTCCAGCGAGAGGCCGGCCGGGAGCGCGCCGCTGGACACGCTCCACGTGAACGGCCCGCCCGCTCCACCCGCGGCCGCGAACGTGGTCGTGTAGGGCACGGTCACGTTGCCGGTCGGCAGCGTGGCCGTCGTGATCACGAGCGCCGCGCGGCAGGTCACGTCCAGCGGCGTGTAGACGAGAACGTTCGGGAGGTCGACCGAGCAACCGGTGATGGCGTTCGTGACCCGGATGCCGAACGAGGTCGGCACGTACTTGATGCCCGTCACCGTCGCGCCGATGACGCAGTTCTGCTGGTTGAGCGAGCCGTTCGTGACGGCCTGCGCCGCGAAGGAGAGCGACGTGGGATTCGACACGCTCGCGTTGTTGACCGGCGTGTTCGGCACCGGCGAGCCGTCCTTGAGGAGCGTGACCGTCATCGGGGCCTGGAAGTTCGTGCCCGCGACCGTGATCGTCGCCTGGCCACCCGACGGCAGCGTGCCGTCCTGGTTGAGGGCCGTCGGCGAGGCGCTCGTCGCCGTCGGACGATCGTTGCGGTACGTGAACGGCACCAGGAGCGTGGGCGCCGTTCCCGATTGAGACCCGCACGCGAGGCCCGGGAAGGTGAGCTCGATGTTGCCGGCCGTGTCCACGCAGGTCAGCGCGCCGCCGAGAAGCGTCTGGAGTGACGGCAGCGTGACGATGATGGACGTGTTGGACACGCTCGTGACCTGGAGAGGCGCCACGGCGGACGCGCTTCGGAAGTTTGCGATGACGGGCTCGGCGAAGTTGTTGCCCGTGATCACGACGGTCGTGGTCTGCGTCGCGCTGCCGACGGAGGGAGACGCGCTCCCGGCCACCGGGCACGAGTAGTACTTGAAGCACGCCGCGCACGAGGCCGTCTTGCCCGTCGCCGGATTCAGGATCACGATGTCCACGAGCTGGCCAGCGAGGCACGAGTTGCCGCCGGCCGCGACCGGCGTGTTGAAGACGATCTGCGTCGAACTGACCGAGAGGACGGCGGCCTCGACGCGCTGCGCGCCGCAGGTGCCGCCCGTCATGAAGACCTGCATCGGGAACTGGAAGTTCGTCCCGAAGGCGGTCACGCGCGTCGACTGGTCGTTCGGGCCGGTGCGCGGGGAGACCGAATAGAAGGAGGGATCCAGCGCCTGTGCCGTGTAGATGAACGCGGCGGCCACGCGAGCGCAGCGCTGCGAGGCGCTCCCGAGGTCCGTGACGACGATGTCGACGGTCTCCGGGACGTCGGGGAACGTGAGGACGCGGCGTGGCGACGAGACCTGGAATGCGGTGCTCGTCGGAGTCCCGACGACCGTGCCGGGATTCCCCCCGAACTCGACCCTGAGGAGCGTGGGGTTCGTCGGGAAGCCGTTGCCCGTGATCGTCACGATCGTGCCGCCCTCGGGCCCGCCCGTGTTCGGCGACAGGTTGGACACATAGAAGTTCGGGTCGAGGTTGCAGTTGCCGTTCGCGCCGCTTCCACGGTAGACGAACGGGACCGGCGACGTCGCGGACTGCACGGAGGCGAGGCCGAGGTCGCGCGTGACGATGACCGGGCAATTCTCGGATTGCAACGGGTTCGCGAGAACGTGCGCGGGCGTCGTGACGGTGATGATTGTGTCCGTCTGGCCCGTGATCTGGGCCGGCAGCCCGCAGAACGTGACCTGCGTCGTCGCGATGTTCGTCCCGAAGTTGCTCCCGTTGATCGTGACGACGTCGCCCCCGCCCGGCGAGCCGGCCGTCGGGCTGATCGAGGCGATGCTCGTCCGGTTGCCCACGCAGAAGTACGTGAAGGGAACGGGCTGTGTCGCGGCCCCGCCGGGAATCGACACGATGAGGTTCACGACCTCGGGCTTCGTCGGGTCCTTCAGCGTCCTCAGGGGCGTCTTGACGACGATCGTGTTGTCCGCCCAGCTCACGATCGAGGCGGGCGCTCCCCCGAAGAAGACGTTGCCGATCGCGGCCCCGAAACGGCCGCCGAGGATCGTCACGGTGTCGGCGCCCACGCAAGAGCCGCTCTGCGGGGAGTAGGACGAGACGAACGGTCCCGTGGGAGAGCCTGTCCATCCAATCGGAATGGTCGCCGAAGCGCACTCGAACGTGGCCTTCACGTGAGAGGTGCCGGCGTTCGCGGAAAAGAGCGTCACGTCGGCCGCGCCGCCGACGGTCGTCTTCGAGATGGTCTGGAGCAGGTTCTCTGCGAAGAGGCCGAGGTCGGTCGTGAGCTGGACCGAGGTCCCGTCGGGGACTGCCACGCCGGCCTTCGTCACGGAGGCGCGGACGAGGATCTCGGTGCCGGCGAGCGGCGTCTGGGAGGTCGCCGCCAGCGTGATCGTGACCGTGCACGCACCGCCGCTGTTCCCGCCGCCGCCGGAGCCCGACGGGGAGGTAGGCGTCTCGCCGGCACAGCCGGTGAGCAGGACCACGAGGCCCGCGGCCAGCGCGGCGCTCGCGAACGGGATTCGTCGCATTGGTTTCACCTCGTCACCGGGCCCGCTTTTGCACGATGCGTCCTGCGGACGCGCAGTATTGGAAGGCCACCTCGAAACTCGCGACGTCGGACGTGACCGCTTGGCCCGAAAGCGTATGGCCATACCAGGTCACGTTTGCCACCTGGCGGATCTCTTGACGGCCGGTCTCCTTGTCGATACCGCCGTTGAACGGGAAGAGCTGATCGAGCGGCGGTCTCTGGAGGTTCGTGGAGGACATATAGGCACAATCCGTGCAGACGCTACTTCCCCCTGGCGCCACGAGACCGCCGACATCGTCGAAGCTCTCCGTCGGCGAGGTTGCCTTCCCGCCGTCGATGCGCCCCCAGACGACCGTGTAGTGGTCCAGGTGCACGTCGAGAAACTGGGTAGAGGCGGCGCCGGGGACCTTGAGCCGACTCGTGACGGTCGTTGTCTTGACCGTCAGCGGGCCCCCGGTATTCACACAAGAGTTGTTCGGAACGAAGTCCCCCGAGAAGGCTCCCACGAGAAACACAGGCGCCGCGTCGTCGCCGCGCGTGTTCGTCGAGCAGCCGGGGATCGCGGCGACCGTGGCGGCGGCGAGAGTGACCGCGAGAATGAAAATGGGCTTCTTCATCAGTTCGCTCCTCACCGGATGATCCGCGGGGTGATGAAGATCATGAGCTCGTCGGTGTTCTCGGTCTGCGTGCGGCTCCGGAAGAGGTTTCCGATGATCGGGATCTTCCAGAGTCCGGGGATCATCGACTGACCGTCGTTGCTCGTGATCTTGAAGATGCCGCCGATGACCGCCGTGCCGCCGTCGCGCACCATGAGACGCGTCTTCGCGTCGCGCGTCGTGAGCGGGATGTTCTGGCCGCCGGCGATGTTGATGCCGACCGCAGGCTCCCGCTTCTGGAGAGTCACGTCCATGATGACCGTGCCCTCGTTCGTGATCTGCGGGGTCACGTCGAGGCGGAGCGTCGCGTTGATGTAGAGGACCGACGTCGTGTTGTTGACCGTCGTCTGGACCGGGATCTGGAATCCGGACTGGATGCTCGCGGCCTCGCCCGTCTGCGTCTGGACCTTCGGCGTCGAGACGACCTTCACGAGGCCGCGCGACTCGGCCGCGTGGATCGAGGCGTCCAGCTGGAAGGTATTCAGGACGTTTGCGAGCGAGAGTTTCAGGACCTGGGGCGCGCCGCTCGGGACCGAGACGTTGCCGGCGACGGAAGCCGAGTTCGGGAACACGAGGCCCGTCGTGTTGCCGTGGGCCGCGTCCGCGACCGCATTGAAGCTCCAAATGATGCCGATCTCGTTCGAGAACGTCCGGCTCGCCTCGATGATTCGCGCCTCGATCATGACCTGCGGGCTCGCGATGTCGAGGTTCTTGATGAGGTCGAGCACCGTCGGGAGGTAGTCCGGCAGTTCCTTGATGACGAGCGTGTTCGAACGCGCGTCGATGAAGATGTCGCCGCGCGACGACATGACCTTGCGCGCCGTGGCGGCCATTTCGGTGACGCTGCCGTAGGAGATCTTCTGGAGGACCGTGCGCAGCGGGCGGTTCTTGTCCTGAGCCGCCGTGAAGGCGAGCCGCGCCTGCTCCTCCTGGAGGAGCTTGCCCGACGAGGCGATGCGCATCACGTTGCCTTCGAGCACGTAGCCCAGCTGGTTGATCTTGAGGATCAGCTCGAGGGCCTGGTCCCAGGGGATCTCCTGCAGGCTCACCGTGACCGTGCCGCGCACGTCGGGGTCGAGGACGATGTTGAGCTGCGTGAGCTCGCTGAACCTCTGGAGGGTGTCCTTGATGTCCGCGTCCTTGAGGTTGAGCGTGATCGGCTCGCCGGTGTACTGCTTGTCGCCGGCTCCGAGCGTGCGCGCCTCGAAGGGGTTCACGATCTCGCGCGGCTTCGTGGAGGACTCCTGCTGGTTCAGGAGCGTCTCGGCCGCCTCGATGAGGGCCTTGTCCTCGGCGGTTCTCTTCCGCTTCGGCGCGGGCTCGGCGGCGGGCGGCACCGGGCGCGAGGCCGCGCTCACCACGGG
>JBAUSZ010000310.1:0-7122 GCA_049581965.1 Thermoanaerobaculia bacterium
CGGACCGCGTCGCCGTCCTCCGCGCGGCGCACGAGGTTGCGCTGAAGGCCCGCTACGCCAGCTTCATCACGATCGGGGAAGACGGGCAGCCGCAGGCGCGCATCGTGGACGCGCTCGGGCCCGACGAGGAGTTCACCGTGTGGGTGGGAACGAGCCCCGTGACCCGAAAGGTCGCCGAGATCGCGAAGGACCCGCGCGTCACGTTGTCCTTTTTCGACACCTCGGGGCCCGCGTACGTCACGCTCGTCGGAACCGCGCACCTCGTGACCGATCCCACCGTGAAAGCTAAGCACTGGAAGAGCGCCTGGGTGCCCTTCTACAAGAACGAATGGCGCGGCGCGGACTTCGCCCTCCTGAAGTTCACTCCGCGCCGGCTCGAGGTCGTGAGCCAGGCGCACGGCTTCTTCAACGACCCGCTGACCTGGCGGCCCGTCTCGGTGGAGTTTCCGGTGAAGACGGCGCCCTGACACGGCCGTGCGGCGCGGTTCCTGCAACGCAACCCGCAGAAAGCCTGGAGGTGCCAAATGCTGCCTCTGCGGAGCGCAGCCGCCCCTCTCGCGTGCGTCCTCGTGCTCGAAGCCTGCACCTCGGCGGGACTAGCCGAGGAGGAGGCGCTGCTCGCGGCCGGCCGGGAAATTCGCATGCGCGAGGCGGGGCACACGCTCGGTGACGTCGGGAGGGAGCTCGACCTTTTTCTCAACATCGAGTTGCCCGCGTTGAAGGAGAAGGCGAAGCGCGAGGAAGACAAGGAGCTGACCACCTATAGGTGGATCTGGGCGATCGGAGGCGCCGGCGCGCTCGCCTTTGGGACGTCGGGCAGCCTGAACGACCCAAAGAACCGTGGAACCCAGATCGCGTTGACCGGCGGGACCGCTGCGATCGCTCTCCTCGGCTTCGCGCTGTACTCCGTGCGCTCGAGTTCGCTCGAGGAGTGCCGGGCTTTCCTCGACCGCGGAGGCGGGGACCTCGCGGAGTGGGGACGTTTCAATCTGAGGCCCTCCGACGAGCCGGTTGCGCCGGAGGTCTGGCGCGCGTACGTCGACAGGGTCCACGCACTCCGGTCGCACGAATCCTGCCTGAGGCTGAGGCGCTGAGGTTCGGGCCGCGGCCCGCGCGCCGTGGAAGAATGGCCTGGATGGGGGACGTCGCTCCGCTCGCGGACCGGATCCCGCCCCGCGGGACGAGGGACCCCGACGAGATCCTGAGCCTCTTCCTCGACTGGGTCGCGTCCACGGGCCTCACGCTTTACCCGGCCCAGGAGGAGGCGCTCCTCGAACTCATGGCGGGCAAGCACGTCATCCTCGGAACGCCCACGGGCTCGGGCAAGTCGCTCGTCGCCCTGGGCCTTCACTTCAAGGCGGTCTGCGAGGGGGAGGTGTCGTTCTACACGAGCCCGATCAAGGCCCTCGCGAGCGAGAAGTTCTTCTCCCTGTGCGGAGCGCTCGGGCCGGAAAACGTCGGGATGCGGACCGGCGACGCGAGCATCAACCCGAAGGCCAGGGTCGTGTGCTGCACGGCCGAGGTCCTCTCGAACATGGCGCTCCGCCTCGGGCCGGCGCTCGGGGCCCCTTACGTCGTGATGGACGAGTTTCACTACTATTCGGACAAGGAGCGCGGCGTCGCCTGGCAGGTGCCGCTCGTCACCCTGCCCGGTACGCAGTTCCTCCTCATGTCGGCCACGCTCGGCGACACGCGCGCGATCGCCGAGCACCTCGGACGCGACACGGGGCGCGACGTCGCGGAGGTGACGTCGGACGAGCGGCCCGTCCCGCTCGACTACGAATACCGCGAGACCCCGCTCCACGAGACGATCGAAGAGCTGCTCGCCTCGAAGAAGAGCCCGATCTACGTCGTGAACTTCACGCAGAGAGAGTGCGCGGAGCTCGCGCAGTCGCTCACGAGCGTGAAGATCGGGACCAAAGAAGAGCGTGAGGAGGTCCGCAAGGCCGTCGCGGGGACTCGCCTCTCGACGCCGTACGGCAAGGAGTTTCGAAGGTTCCTCTCCTTCGGGATCGGGGTGCACCACGCGGGACTCCTTCCGAAGTACCGGCTCCTCGTCGAGCAGCTCGCTCAGAAGGGGCTCCTCCACGTCATCTGCGGGACGGACACGCTGGGCGTCGGCGTGAACATCCCGATCCGGACGGTTCTCTTCACCAAGCTCGCGAAATTCGACGGGACGAAGACGGGGCTCCTCACCGTCCGCGAGTTCAAGCAGATCTCCGGGCGCGCGGGCCGCCGCGGATTCGACGAGAAGGGCAGCGTCGTCGCGCAGGCGCCCGAGCACATCGTCGAGAAGCGGCAGGCGGAGAAGAAGTCCGAGGTCTCGGGGAGGAAGGCCCGCACGTTCAAGGGCCCGCCGAAAGGCGAGGTCTCGTGGACGGTCGAGACCTTTCAGAAGCTGATCTCGAAGCCGCCGGAGACTCTCGCCTCGCGGTTCAAGCTCACGCATGGCATGGTCCTCTCGCTGCTGCAACGGGACGAAAAGGAGCCTGCCGGCCGCAACTTCTCCTCCTTGCGCGACCTCATCGCGCGCTGCCACGAGAACGAGGGCTCCAAGCGCCGGTTCGTGACACAAGCCGCCGTCCTCGTACGCTCGCTCTACCGGGCTGGGATCATCGGGCTCGCCGGCGGCCGGCCGTATCGCATCGTCGTGGCCGAAGACCTCCAGTGGGACTTCTCGCTCCACCAGGCGCTCTCGCTTTTCGCTCTCTCCGCTCTCGAGGAGCTCGATCCGGCGTCGCCGGCGTACCCCGTGGACACCCTGACGGTCGTCGAGTCGATCCTGGAGGACCCGGACGTGATCCTCCGCAAGCAGGCGGATCGGGCGAAGGGCAGGCTCGTCGCGCAGCTCAAGGAGGAGGGCGTCCCGTACGAGGAGCGCATGGAGCGGCTCGAGGAGGTGACGCACCCCAAGCCTCTCGCGGATTTCCTCTACGGCGCCTTCAACGCATTCCGCGCGGCGCACCCGTGGACTGCGGGCTCGGACGTGAGCCCGAAGTCGATCGGGCGCGAGATGTTCGAGACGTTCGCCGGGTTTTCCGACTACGTGAAGAGCTACGGCCTCGAGCGGAGCGAGGGGGTGCTTCTCCGGTATCTCTCGCAGCTCTACCGGACGCTCGACCAGACGGTTCCGGAAGTGGCCAAAACCGACGAGCTCTGGGACGTTCTCGGCTACTTCCGGTCGCTCGTCGGGGAGACCGACGCGAGCCTCCTCGAGGAGTGGGAGAGGATGCGCCACCCCGAGCTCCTCCTCGCGGAAAGTGCGGCGCCGGCGGCCCCGCCGAAGCGGGCGGAGGCCTCGTGGCTCGCGGAGCTCCTCGCAAACCCGCGGGTCTTCGCCGCGCGCGTCCGCGCAGAAGCTCAGCTCCTCGTCCGGGCGCTCGCGCGCACGGACTGGGAGGAGGCCGCCGAGCGCGTCTGGCAGCCCTCCGAGGCGGCGGCAGCCGCGGAAGCGGACGAGGATCTCTGGAACGCGGAGCGCTTCGAGGCCACGATGGCGCCGTTCTTCGAGGAATACGGCGAGCTCGTGTCGGGCGCCGAGGCTCGGCTCCACCACCTGACGCAGCTGAAATCCACCGGCCCCCGCCAGTGGGAAGTCACGCACACGCTTCTCGACCCGAGGGGCGATCACACGTGGGCGATCTTCGCGGGCGTCGACCTGAGCGACTCGAGCGCACCCGACGGCCCGATCCTGCGAATCCGGCGCATCGGAACGTGAAGGGGGCTATCCTGTGTCAGGTGGTGCCCGTGTCTACTCCTTTTCTCCTCGGTCTCGTGATCGGCGTCGGTGCCCTGGCGGTCTGGTATTTCCGCGGCCGGGCTGCCCGCGATTCCGTGCGCGACCAGGCGGCCCGGAAGACCCGCAACGCCGCGATGAAGAGCGCGCAGAACGTCGAGGCCGCGATCAGAGGGCGGCGGTAGTACCCCCGGGGCAGCGCTTACCTCGTGAGGACCTCCGGGGCGCGTCCCTGCACGTTGTAAGGTTCCGCGCGTGCCGAACCCGCTGCTGAACGACCGCGACGTCTCGTTCCTCCTCTACGACGTCTTCCACGCCGAGTCCCTCCTCGCGCTGCCGCACTTCGCGGACCATTCACGAGAGACGTTCGACGCCTACATCGGCCTCTGCGCGCGGTTCGCCCGCGAGTCGGTGTTCCCGGCGTTCAAGGCGCTGGACGAGGAGCCGCCGCGGCTCGTGGACGGTCAGGTCCACGCCCACCCGCGCCTCCGCGACATCCTCCCGAAGATGAGCGAGGTCGGCGTCTTCGCGGCCTCACGGCCGTTCGAAGTCGGCGGGCAGCAGCTGCCGCTCCTGATCTCCACGGCGGCGCATCTCTACGTCATGGCGGCGAACCCTGCCGTCTACAGCTTCGCGGGCCTCTCGACGGGCGCGGCGCACCTCATCGAGGCCTTCGGGAGCGACGACCTCAAGTCGCGCTACATGGCGCCGCTCTACGAGGGGCGCTTCACCGGGACGATGGCCCTCACGGAACCGCACGCGGGATCGAGCCTCGCCGACGTCGCGACGCGCGCGACGCCCTCGGGCGATCACTTCCTCCTCTCGGGCGCCAAGATCTTCATCTCCGGCGGCGACCACGATCTCGCCGAGAACATCGTCCACCTCGTCCTCGCGCGCATCGACGGCGCGCCGGCCGGCATCAAGGGCGTCAGCCTCTTCGTCGTGCCGAAGCGACGCGTCACGGACGGCGGCCTCGAGCCGAACGACGTGACGATCTCCGGCCTCGTCCACAAGATCGGGTGGCGCTGCCTGCCGGCGGTCCTCCTCTCCTTCGGCGAGGCCGGCGACTGCCGCGGCTGGCTCGTGGGGGAGCCGCACCAGGGGATACCCCACATGTTCCAGATGATGAACGAGGCGCGCATCTCGATCGGGGCGGACGCGGTCGCGAGCGCCTCGGCGGCCTACCACGAGAGCCTGGCCTATGCCGCGACGCGCCCTCAGGGCCGGCCGGTCACGAGCAAGGACCCGCGGCTGCCGCAGGTCCCGATCCTCGAGCACGCGGACGTCCGCCGGATGCTCCTGCGCCAGAAGGCGATCGTGGAGGGCGGCCTCGGCCTCGTCCTCCAGACGGCAATGTTCGCGGACCGCGCGGAGCACGCGGTGACCGAGCCCGAGCGGCGAGAGGCGCAACTCCTCCTCGATCTCCTGACGCCCGTCACGAAGAGCTTCCCGGCGGAGAGAGGCTTCGAGTCGAACGCGCTCGCCCTCCAGATCCACGGCGGTTACGGCTACACGAGCGAGTACCTGCCCGAGGCGTGGCTGCGCGACCAGAAGCTCAACTCGATCCACGAGGGAACGACGGGCATCCAGGGTCTCGACCTCCTCGGCCGCAAGGTGATGGGCGGCGGCGGCGCCGCGCTCGTGGCGCTGGAGAGGGAGGTTTCCGCCGCCTGCCGGCGCGCGGAGAGCGCGGGTGTGGAGGCGTCCTGGGTGGGTGCCGTGCGCGAGGCGGGCGCGAGCCTGAACGCACTGACACGGGATCTGGCCGCCCGCGGCCGTGGAGGCGACGTCGAGGGGATGCTGCGTCATTCGGCGGACTACCTCGATCTCTTCTCGACGTATGCCGTCGCGTGGCAGTGGCTCCTGCAGGCCGCAGCCGCGATGGAGAGCCTCGCCAGGGGCGCGGGCTCGCCCGACCACGGCGAGGGCAAGCTCGCGGCGGCGCAGTACTGGATCAGGACGGAGCTCCCGAAGAACGCCGCGCTCGTCGCCGTCTGCCGGGAGAACGAAGACAGCTACGCGCGGATGAAGCCGGGCTGGTTTTGAGGCGTAGCCCCGCGCTCGGCGTCCGAAAAAGGAGCGGTATGGCCCTTGCAAGTCCCGACAAAGTCCGGTTCCCGCGTGAGGAGCCAGGCATGAGGTGCCCCATGAACAGGATTTCCGCCGCTTTCCTCGCCGCACTGATCGCCGTTCCGGTGGCCCACGCGCAGGAAAACGGAGCCGACCCCGGGCAGGACTTCCAGCAGACCGTCGCGCGCGTCGCCGTCGTGGAGGGCGAAGGCTCGTTCCAGCGCGGAGACGACCCCGACCACTGGCAGCCCGTTGCCGTAAACGTCCCGTTGACGATCGGCGACCGCGTCTGGACGGGCGCGACCGGGCGGCTCGAGCTCCAGACGCCCGGCTTGCGGGCGTTCCTGGCGCCGTCGACGGAACTGACGGCGCTGAACCTGACGGAGAGCGTCCAGCAGTACGCGATCGCCGAGGGGACCGCGAGCTTCCGCCTCGTTTCCGTGGACGACGACGACGTGTTCGAGATCGACACGCCGAACGCGGCCGTCACGCTCGAGCAGCCCGGTCTCTACCGCGTCTACGTCGATGCCGACGGCAACACCCGCTTCGCCGTGCGGCGCGGCGAGGCACGTGTCGCGGCGGGTGGCGGCGAGGTGTCGCTCCGGACGGGTGAGGAAATCCTCGTGAGCGGAATCGACGCTCCCGAGTACGACGTCTACGCGCTCCCTCTCGCCGATTCGTGGGACCGCTGGGTGAGCTCGCGCGAGCGCCGCAGACACGAGATCGTGTCCTACGACTACACGAGCCCGGACGTCGTGGGTGCCGGGGACCTCGACGCCTACGGAGTGTGGGAAGACGTTCCAGAGTACGGCCGCGTCTGGCGTCCGGCGCAGGTCGTCGCCGGCTGGGCGCCCTACCGCGCGGGGCGCTGGATCTGGCAGGACCCGTGGGGATGGACGTGGGTGTCGGCGGAGCCGTGGGGCTGGGCGCCGTACCACTACGGCCGCTGGGTGGTCGTCTCGTCGCGGTGGTACTGGGTGCCGGTCGCACCCAACGTGCGACACGTCCCGTACGCCCCAGCGCTCGTCGCGTTCGTGGGCGGAGGGCCCGGCTGGTCGCTGTCCATCGGGGTCGGCGGCGGTGGCTACGTGGGATGGTTCCCGCTGGCTCCGCGCGATCCGTTCGTGCCGTGGTGGGGCCGGCGCTCCGGCGGCCTCGCACCGGGTCCTGGTGTCGTCTATGCGAACCGGGCCTGGGCGACGGTCGTCGAGCGCTCCGTCTTTGCCGATGCGCGGCCCGTCGAAACCCGCTTCGTGCGCGACCCGCGCATCGTGCGCGACCTGCAGTCGGCGCCGGTCCTGCGCGGGCCGCTGCCC
>JBAUSZ010000311.1:0-4030 GCA_049581965.1 Thermoanaerobaculia bacterium
CCCTTCACCTCGTCGTAGACGCGGCCGAGGTACTCGCCGAGGACGCCGATCACCATGAGCTGGACGCCGCCGAGGAGGAGGACGAAGACCATCAGCGTCGTCCAGCCCGGGACGTTGATTCTGAGGATCCAGAGCGCGAGGACGACGAGGATGTAGAGGAACGCGAACGCCGAGACGAGAAAGCCGAGCCACGTCGCGAGCTGGAGGGGGACGTGGCTGAAGGACGTGAGGCCGTCGAGCGCGAAGCGGAGCATCTTGCGAAGCGGAAACTTCGTCTCGCCGCGCGTGCGCGGGGGGCGCACGTAGGGGACCCCGACCTGGCGGAAGCCGACCCACGCCGTCATCCCGCGGATGAAGCGGTGCCGCTCGCGCAGCCTTCGAAAGGCCGCGACGGCCTTCGGACCCATGAGACGGAAGTCGCCGACGTCGACGGGGATGTCCACGTTCGTCCAGCGTTCGAGGAGCCGGTAGAAGACGTGCGCCGTCCAGAGCTTGAACGCGCTCTCGCCCTCGCGCTTCGTGCGCTGTGCGTAGACGACCTCGTAGCCCTCGTCGATCTTCTTCAGCATCTCGCCGAGGAGCTCGGGGGGGTCCTGCAGGTCCGCGTCCATGACGGCGACGACACGGCCGCGGGCGGCGTCGACACCGGCCGTGAGCGCCATCTGGTGCCCGAAGTTGCGCGAGAAGCGCAGGGCCCGGATGCGTCGGTCCGCGCGCGCGAAGGCGGCCATCCTGTCGAACGACCCGTCGCGGCTTCCGTCGTCCACGAAGACGATCTCCCACGTGCGCCCGGCGGCGTCGAGCGCCTTCACGAGGCGCTCCTTGAGCTCGTCGAGGTTGTCGGCCTCGTTGAAGACGGGAAGGGCGACGGAGATCTCGGGTGCGGCGGGCGCAGCGGTCACGATGGGGCCTTCGTTTCGGCGGTCGGCGGCGGGGGGGCGGGGGCGGGCGGCGACGGCGGCGGGGACCCCGCGGGGTATTGCCGCCGGAAGACCGTCACCCAGACGGCGCCGATCGGGTTGTTGCCGTCGGCGCGGTCCCACGTCTCGCGCGTGAAGAGGTACTTGAGAAGCTGCCCGGCGTTCGGGCGGAGGGGCTTCCACTCCGTGTCCGGGATCCACCACGCGCGGAACGGGACGTGGTCGCGCGTGTAGCCCTCTCCGAGGGTGCCGGCCTGCTTGTCCGCCTCGCCGTCGTCGCAGACGACGATCGGCGGGTGGAGATCGCCCGTCGGCGGCTGCCAGTTGACGGGCGCGAACCTCACGTACCAGCTCAGCGGCCAGCCGGCCTCGCCCGACACGATCGCGGCGGGCGACTCGCCGGTCCGGCCGGCGCGGAGGATCTCGTCCACGACTCCGAGCAATTCGGGACAGGTCTGAACCTGGATCGTGGACTCGGCCTTGCGGGAGTTCGGCGTCAGGACCGGGTAGACGAAAGACAGCGTGAGAGCCGTGACGACCGAGGCGAAGGCGGTGACGGCGCCGGCGGCACGCCAGGCGGGGCCTTTCTCGGCCAGGAGCGCCCACGCGGCGCCTGCGAGCGGGAGGAACGGGAGGATCTGGTGGACCGTGAGCCAGCCGGCCTTCTCGCCGAGGTACGCGTACATCGCGACGGACGAGACGCCCCAGCCCGCGACGAACCGCTCGCCGAACGAGAAACGCTTCCAGCGCGCGAAAATGTAGGCGAGGGCCGGGATCAAGATCGCGAACTCGTACTGGAGGAGGCGCGGGAGGTAGAACGTCTTCGGGCCGCCGACGCGCTCCATCTTGTGCTGGCCCCACCAGTACGAGATCGCGGTGACGGCGGGGTTGCCGGACTCGGGGTGGACGAGGAAGACCGTGTAGAGGAGCTCGGAGACGACGAAGAAGAGGAGGAGCGCGCCGAGGACGGCCGCGACGTTCTGCTCGAGCCAGTCGATGAGCCGGCGGAGGCGGTTCCAGACGTCGAGGCCGCGTCCCGGCTCCATCCACGCCGCGGCGACGGACGGGACCATGAGCGCGAGGAGGACGTAGAAGTTCTCCTTCGACGCGAACGCGACCGCCGCCCAGAGAGCCGCGAACGCGAGATCCCTCACGCGGCGCCTCGCGAGGTACTCGTCGAGCCAGAGGAACAGGCCCGCGGTCCCGAGGAGGCTCCACGCGTCGTCCCGGCAGAAACGGGTGTAGTAGAGGAGGTTCGGCGAGAGGGCGCAGAGCGCGCCCGCGGCGAACGCGGCCCGCCGCCCGAAGCGGCGCCGCAGGAGAAGGGCCATCGCCGTGAGCGCGACGCCCGCGAGCGCCGGGGCGAGGCGCGCCGTGAAGTCCGACGTTCCATCCCACGTCTTGGCGGCGGCCAGGCCCGTCAGGAGGCCGACGACCTTGCCCGCCACCGAGGCGACGGCGAAAACGGACGCGACCGCGAAGTACTGCACTGGCCCGTGGTAGACGGGGTCGTAGACGTAGGCGCCTTCCTTGAGGAGGCGCACGGCGGCGTACGCGTGAATCGACTCGTCGTGGTGGAACGCGTGGGTCCCGAGCTGGGCGAGGCGCAGGAGCGCCGAGAGCGCGACGAGGCCGATCCAGGCCCTCTTCTCGAACGGCGAGAACCCGGGTGCGGAGACGGTAGCCGTCGTCACTTGAGGATCTCGTACACGGCGGCGTCCTTCGTCTCGAAGGCCCGCCGGAAGTTGGCACGCAGCGGGAAGGCGTTCACGCCGAAATCCCGGTGCTCGAGCGAGCCGACGAAGACGTAGCGCACGTTGAGGCGGTGCAGGAGGGCGAACACGGCGTCGGATTCCTCGGAGCCGTAGAGAAGCCTCAGGTCGCGGCGGCGGCCCTCGGTCTCGCTCGCGCCGTTCGCGCCGCGCCACAGGTTCTCGTGGTTGTCCCAGCCGAGGACGGTCGGAATGCCCGTCGCGCCGCCGATGCGGCTGTAGTCGGTGTAAGCGTTGCCCGTCGCCTCGGCGAGGACGGCGCCGTCCACGGCGTGCGCCCGCAGCCATTCGACGGCGGCCCGGTCTCCGGGCGCCTCGCGCTGCATCCACGCGAGGCCGTTCAGTCCGTCCACGGGCCCGGCCCACTTCGCCCGGAAGAGCACCGCCGCGAGCGGGTGGGCGAGGAGGCCCACGACCGTCACGAGGAGCGCGGCGCGGACGAGCCCGCGGGCGCGGCGCGTCGAGAGGGCGAGCGGAAGGAGGAGCGCTCCTCCGAGCGCGAGAAGCGGCCACGCGCCCATGAACGTCTTGAACACCGTGTTCATCCGTCGCAGCTGGTCCCCGTACGAGTCCGAGACGAGGACGACGTCGGGCACGGCCGCGAGCGCCGCGCCCGCGGCTGTGAAGAGGAAGCCCGCGCGGAGCGCACCAGAGGGAGGGGCCGCTTCCCTTTCGGAAGGCTCCCTCAGAAGGAGCCACAGAACGCCCGCGGCACACGCGGCGGCGAGGCCGAAGACGGGACGCTTCGTGAGGACGGAGAGGACGATCCCGAGAGCCGGGAAGGCGGTCGCGGCGACGAGCGCGCGGTCGGGTCGCGCCTGGGAACGCACGAGCGCGACGCCCAGCGCGAGGGCGGGGACGGCGCAGAGGACGCCGAAGTGCAGGAACGCCTCGCCCGCCGTCGTCGCCTCCCTCCAGAAAGTCAGCCCCTGCAGCTCGGGTCGCGGCGAACGCAGGAAGGGGACGAGGAATGGCACCGCGAGGAGGATCGAGAAAACGCTCCTGACGAGAGCGGGACGGAACCGGCGCTCCATGAGGTTGCCCGCACCGAGGGCGAGGAGGCACGCGGGGAGGTCCCAGGGATTGGCCGACAGGACGGCGGCGAGAAGGACACCGTCGAGGAGCGTCCCTCGGGCGGAGCCGACGCGGCCGACGAGACCCGCGAACGCGACGAAGAAGGGGAACGTGACGGCATGCGGGTGGAGGTCGCCGAGGCGGAACGTGAAGAGCGGCCACTCGGTGATGGCGTTGGCGACGCGCCGCGACGAGACCCACCAGTCGAGGTCGACGAGGGGCTTCTCGCCGAGCGCCTGGCGCGCTCCGTCGAAAGTGCCGCCG
>JBAUSZ010000312.1:0-12304 GCA_049581965.1 Thermoanaerobaculia bacterium
CCGGCAGGGGCTCGACCGCCGCGGCGAGGATCGCGTGGACCGCCGCGAGGGCCGCCGGCGAGACCATGTCCGGGGATGGGAGCGTATCGTCTCCCCAGTCGGGAGGCGCCTCGCCGACCTTTCCCGAGTCGAGGCGGCCGCGGCGGATCGCCTCGATGATCCGGCGGTGCTGCAGATCCATCATCTCCCGGAGCGCCTTCTCGTCCACGCGGTCGCCCGAGATGAGGTCCCGGTAAGGGCTCTTCTTGGAGAGGAGGATCTCGCCACCCACGTAGACGAGCGACTCCACGACGGGGTTCGCGACCCCGCGGTCCTCCGTCTGCACGTGGTACACGCGTTCGGCGTGCTTCACGTCCGTGTTGAACCCGGTGATCACGGTGACTGCAAATTCTAGCGGAAACGCGCTTTAGCGCCGCGCGAGGCGGGACGAGAGGAACTTTCCGGTGGCCGAGCGCGCCGCCTTGGCGACCTCTTCTGGGGTCCCTTCCGCCACGAGCTCCCCGCCGCGGGCGCCCCCCTCCGGCCCGAGGTCCACGACCCAGTCGGCCGTCTTGACGACGTCGAGGTTGTGCTCGATCACGATGACCGTGTTCCCCCGCTCGACGAGGGCGTGGAGGACGTTCAGGAGCTTTTTGACGTCGTCGAAGTGGAGGCCCGTCGTGGGCTCGTCGAGGATGTAGAGCGTGCGGCCGGTCGCTCGCCGCGCGAGCTCTTTCGCGAGCTTCACGCGCTGGGCTTCGCCGCCCGAGAGCGTCGTCGCGCTCTGTCCGAGCTGGATGTACCCGAGACCGACGTCGTTCAGCGTGTCGGCGATCGTCCGGATCGCGGGCACGTTCGCGAAGACGTCGGCGGCCTGCTCGGCCGTGAGGGCGAGGATGTCGGCGATGTTCAGGCCCTTGTAACGGACCTCGAGGGTCTCTCGGTTGTAGCGCTTACCCCCGCAGACGTCGCACGTCACGTAGATGTCGGGCAGGAAGTGCATCTCGATTGCGATCTGGCCGGCGCCGCCGCAGTTCTCGCAGCGCCCGCCCTTCACGTTGAACGAGAACCGGCCGGGGCCGTAGCCGCGCATCCGGGCCTCGGGCACCTGCGACATGAGCTCGCGGATCGGATTGAAGACGTTCGTGTACGTCGCGGGGTTCGATCGCGGGGTCCGCCCGATCGGCGACTGGTCGATGTCGATGACCTTGTCGAGATGCTCGAGCCCTTCGAGCCTCTTGTGCGCCCCGGGCTTCTCGGTCGCCTCGTGGAACAGGCGCGCCGCCGCGCGGTAGAGGATGTCGTTCACGAGCGTCGACTTGCCCGAGCCCGACACGCCCGTGACGGCCGTGAAGACGCCCAGGGGAAAACGCACCGTGAGGTTCTTGAGGTTGTTCTCCGAAGCGCCGACTACGGTCAGCGTCTTCGCCGGGCCCCTGCGGCGCACCGCCGGCACTTCGATCGCGAGGACGCCTGAAAGGTATTTTCCCGTGAGCGAGCGCGGGAACCTCACGAGCTCGTCCGCCGTGCCTTCGCCGACGATCTCACCGCCGTGGATGCCGGCGCCGGGACCGAGGTCTACGACGCGGTCCGCGAAGCGGATGGTCTCCTCGTCGTGTTCGACGACGACGACCGTGTTCCCGAGGTCGCGCATCGCAACGAGCGTGTCGACGAGCTTGCGGTTGTCCTTCGCGTGGAGGCCGATCGAAGGCTCGTCGAGGACGTAGAGGACGCCCATGAGCTTCGACCCGATCTGGGTCGCGAGCCGGATGCGCTGCGCCTCTCCGCCCGAGAGCGTCGCCGACGCGCGGGCGAGCGAGAGGTACCCGATTCCCACGTCGTTCAAGAAGCCGAGGCGATCGCGGATCTCCTTGAGAATCTTCCCCGCGATCTCCAGCTCGCGCGGCGTCGGCTTGAGCTTCCCGAAGAACGCCTGCGCGTCTTCCAGTGTGAGCGCCGTGAGCGTGTCGATCGAGCGCCCGTCCACGAGGACACAGAGCGCCTCCGGTTTCAGCCGCCGCCCCTTGCAATCCGGGCAGGGCGAGGCCGACATGTAGTTCTCCATCTCGGTGCGCGCGTCCTCGCTCTCGACTTCCTTGTACTTTGCCTCGAGGATCGGAACGAGGCCCTTGAAGGCCGAGGACCAGTTGTACTCGCCCTTCTCGGACTTCCACTTCCACTTGATCTCGCGCTCGCCCGAGCCGTGGAGGATCACTTCGCGCACGTCCTTCGGCAGCTTCGCCCACGGGACGTCGAGCGAGAACTTCAGGATCTTCGCGAGGTGCTCGATCTGCCTGAGGCGCCAGTTCGCCGAGCCCGGCTTGTAGAGCGCGATCGCGCCGTCGCGAATCGAGAGTGACGGATCCGGCACGAGGCGATCGGGGTCCACCTTCTGGACGGCGCCCAGGCCGCTGCACCTCGGGCACGCGCCGAACGGCGAATTGAAGGAGAAGAGGCGCGGCGTGATCTCCGCGAGGGACGTCCCGCAGTCCGGGCAGGCGTAGCTCGTCGAGAGCGTGAATTCGTCTTCGGAGTCGCGGGGAGGGTCGGAGGGGGGCTCCGAAGCGGCCCCCCTCAACGAGATCGTCACGAGCCCCTTCCCCACCTTCGTCGCCGTCTCAAGCGAGTCCGTGAGGCGGCGGCGCGTGTCGTCGTCGCGACGGACGGCGAGGCGGTCCACGACGACCTCGATGGTGTGCTTCTTCTGCTTGTCGAGCTCGGGAGGGTCCTCGAGATCGACCATCGCGCCGTTCACGCGGGCGCGCAGGAAGCCCTGCTTGACCATCTCGGTCATCTGCCGGCGGTACTCACCCTTCTTGCCGCGGACGTAGGGCGCGAGGAGGAGGAATCTCGTCCCCTCCGGCATCGCGAGGATGCGGTCCGTCATCTGCTGGATGGTCTGGGCCGCGATCTCGCGCCCGCACGACGGGCAGTGGGGCCTGCCGACCGACGCGTAGAGGAGGCGGAGGTAGTCGTAGATCTCCGTGACGGTCCCGACCGTCGAGCGCGGGTTCTTCGACGTCGTCTTCTGCTCGATCGAGATTGCGGGCGAGAGTCCCTCGATCGAGTCGACGTCCGGCTTCTCCATCTGCTCGAGGAACTGCCGGGCGTAGGCCGAGAGCGACTCCACGTACCGCCGCTGCCCCTCCGCGAACAGCGTGTCGAACGCGAGCGACGACTTGCCGGACCCCGACACCCCCGTCAGGACGACGAGCGCGTTGCGGGGAATCGTGAGGGAGATGTTCTTGAGGTTGTGCTCGCGGGCGCCGCGAATGACGATCGCGTCCATGGGGCCGGGGATTATGCGCCAGCGCGGAGACGCTTTCTCACCGCCCCGAGCCCTCCCCCGAGCCCGCGCGGCCAGAGGTGCGGGGGGTTCCGCCGCAGGAACTCGAGGATCGCGGGCGGGTACGCGCGCCACGGCACCGGGTGAGGATCGGTCGCCTGGCTGCGGCCGTCCGTCAGGTGGTCCCACTTCGCGACGCACCACCAGAGCGAGACTCCGCCCAAGCGGCGTTTCACGAGCTCCATGATCTCGTCCAGCGCGCGGCTCCAGCCGGCCACGGTCTTCGCGTCGGCATGCACCCGGCAGCCCGCGAGCTCGCGGTCGAGGAAACGCATGCGCGAGGTCGGGTACCGCGCCGCGATCCGTAGCCAGTAGTCGTAGTCCAACGCGTGGTGGAGAGAGGCGTCGAAGGACCCGACCTCCTCCCACACGCGCCTTCGGAAAAACGCCGCCGGCTGGGCGATGAAGCAGGCGTCGGCGAGGCGCTCGATCGCGTCGGGCCTCGCGAGGTACGGCGAGACGGCGTTCCCCGCCTCGTCGATGTAGCTCGCCCGCCCCCACACGAGGATCAGCTCGGGATCGGACGCGAAGGCCTCGCCGACGGCGGCGAGCGCGCCCGGCCGCAGGATGTCGTCGCTGTTGAGGTACGCGAGCACCTCCCCGGTTGCGCGTGAGAGTCCTACGTTGATCGCGTCGGCCTGGCCCGCATCCTTCTCCGACACGAACGGCACGCGTTCGGCGTACTCCTTCAGGACGGCGAGGGTGCCATCCGTCGACCCGCCGTCCTGCACGAAGTACTCGAGCGCCGGGTAGTTCTGCGAAAGAACGCTCTCGATCGTCGCGCGAATGAACTTCCCTTGATTGAGGGACGGAGTCACGAGAGAGATCGGGGGCAGGCTGCTCATGGGAGGCGCTCGCGCCGCTCGCGCTGAAACTTCACCCGGATGCGAAAGAAATTCAGCAGAAGATATCCGACTCTCACCGCGAGAGAGAGCGGCCAGAGGGTTCGCGGGCCGTGGCGACTCCAGATCTCCGCGTGAGCCGAGAGCGAGAGGTTGTGCTTCGGGTCCGCCATCCATCCCGCGTACGTCTTCCAGTTCGGCGCTCCAGCGACGCGCGCGTCGTAGGCGCCCACCTCGTGGAAGAGACGCGCGGCGGGCGCGACGACGACGGGGATTCCCGCACGCCTGGCACGGAGCGAGAAGTCGAGGTCGCCCCACGCCATCGGAAAACGCTCGGCGTCGGGAAGGCCGATGCGGTCGAAGACCTCGACGGGTACGTACGTCCCCATCCCGAAGAGCCAGTCCGCCGGATACGGGCTTGGGGGCAGCGACGCGGTGGAGGCACCGTGATGCAGCACCCGGATGCCGCGCCCCCACCACTCCACGGCCCCGCCCGCCGACCACACGCGCGCCGGCTCCTGCGCGTACAGGACGGCGCTTCCGACGAGCGCGCCGGGATGCGCGTCGACGGCCTCGGCGAGCCTCGCGAAGTAATCGCGAGCGCACGTGACGTCCTGGTTGAAGAAGAGGACAGCTTCGTCACGGCCGCCGCGGGCCGCCTGGATCCCGAAATTGATCGCCCCCGTCCAATACACCGGCGTCGTCGTGCGGACGACGTCCACCGAGGGAAACTCGCGTGCGATCTCGTCCCCGCCCCCCTGAAGGGCGTCGTCCACGTAGAGGATGCGCTCGGCTCCGGTCTCGAGGAGCGAGCGGATCGCCCGGCGCGACGCGTCCACGCGCCGGAAGGCGGGGACGAGGACGGCCGGAGGCTTCAGGTGGCGTCCCCGCGCCCGTCGAGTGCCGCGAGCTCGGCGTCCACCATGATTCTCACGAGAGCGTCGAAGCCGACCTTCGGCGCCCAGCCCAGCTCGCGCCGTGCCTTCGAAGCGTCGCCGCGCGTCTCGGAAATGTCGATCGGCCGCACGTACTCGGGGTCGAGGACGACGTACTTCGCATGGTCCAGTCCGGCCGCGGCGAACGCCGCCTTGCAGAAGTCGCCGACCGAATGCGTGACGCCCGAGGCGAGGACGAAGTCGTCGGGTTTCGGCGCGGCCGCGATCTTGCGCATGCCGTCCACGATGTCGGGCGCGTAGCTCCAGTCGCGCTTCGGCGCGAGCGTCCCGAGGTGCAGCTCGTTCTGGAGGCCCCGCGCGATGCGCGCCACGGCGCGCGCGATCTTTCGGGTGACGTAGTTCTCGCCGCGCCGCGGGCTCTCGTGGTTGAAGAGGATCCCTGCGCACGCGAAGAGGCCGTACGCCTTGCGGTAGATCCGTACGAGGTTCAGCGCGTAGACCTTGGCGGCCGCGTACGGGTTGATCGGGTTCATCGGCGTCCTCTCGGTCTGGGGAGACTCTCCCGGCTCGCCGAAGATCTCGCTCGTGGCCGCGAGGAAAAAACGGGCGTCTGTCGCGACGCTCCGGAGGGCCTCGAGGAGGCGCAACGTGCCAAGACCCGTGGAGTCCGCCGTGTATTCGGGCAGGTCGAAGGAGATCTTGACGTGGCTCTGCCCGGCGAGGTGGTAGATGACGTCGGGCTTCACGTTCCGAAGAACCGAGACGAGGCTGCTCGTGTCCGAGAGGTCAGCGTAGTGGAGCCTGAGGCGGCCCGCCTCACGTGCCACCGCGAGCGCGGGGAGCGCGTCGAGCCGCGTGCGCTGCATGAGGCTCGACTGGCGGACGAGCCCGTGCACCTCGTCGCCGGTGGAAAGGTGCGATTCCGTCAGATACGACCCGTCCTGGCCCGTGATGCCCGTGATGAGGATGCGCGCCATGCGCGCCAGTTTGTGCGAAAGTAGGGCGATGTCAAAGGGGCGAAGCCTCCGGGTCTTCGTCGACCTCGCTCCCCTCTCGCCGGACGGCGACAACGGCGGGGCTCGCCTCTTCACGCTCGACCTCCTCGCCGCACTTCTCGGCCGACCGGACGCCCACGACTACCACCTTCTCGTCAAGCCACAGGCGGAGGCCGCCGTGGTTCCGCTTGTTGCGAAAGGCGCTGTCCTGCACCGCCTCGGGCCCGGCCTCGACGTCGAGGAGCCCCGGAAGATCCTCCGTACGCGCCGGCGGCTGCACGGCTTCTTCCAGCCCCTCCTCGATCTGGCCGCGCCCGATCGCACCTCCCTCAGGCGTCTGGGCGCCGAGGTCCTGTTCAGCCCGCTCGGCACGGCCGCGTTCCACGAGACGGGCCTTTTCCACGTCGTCGTCGCGTACGACTTCCAGGACCTCGCCTATCCCCGGTTTTTCGGCGCCGACGAGCGTCGGCGCCGGATCGAGTTCCGCGGAGACCTGCGGCGGGCGGACCGCGTCGTCGCGATCTCGCAGGCCACGAAGCTCATGGCCGTCGAGCGCGTCCACGTGCCGTCCGAGCGCATTGCCGTTCTGCCGCCCGTCGCCGGTCCCCTGCGCCAGCCGCTCGACCCGCGCGACGCCCTCGCGCGCCTCGACGCTCTCGGCCTCTTCCGTACCGAGTACGCCTTCTACCCTGCGAACTTCTGGCCACACAAGAACCACGAGCGCCTTCTCGCAGCCGCCGCGCTCGTGGCGCGCGAGACGCCCGACTTCGTCCTCGTCCTGTGCGGCGCGCTCGACGAGGCGCGCGACGCCCTGCGCGCGAAGGCCGAGGCGGCGGGCCTCGCCGAAAACGTCCGCGTTCTGCAGTACCTCGACGGGCCGGATACGACGGCTCTCCTCGAAGGCGCCGAGCTGCTGGTCTTTCCTTCGCTTTTCGAAGGATTTGGAATTCCCGTCCTCGAGGCGATGGCACTGAAGACTCCGGTCACCTGCTCCGACCTCCCCGCTCTTCTCGAGCTCGCCGGTGACGCCGCGCTCTTCTTCGACCCGTCGGACGAGGTCGGGATCGCGCAATCGATCCTCCGCCTCTGGACCGAGAGCGAGACGCGCGATCGTCTCGTCTCGAAGGGCCTTGCGCGGGCGGAACGCTACGCGAGGATCGATACGGCGGGGGAGTACCACGAGATCCTCGGTCGGGTAGCGGCCGTGCCCGGGCACGGCCCCGGGGCCGGCTGAGGGGGCGCGTTACTTTTCGGCAGTTTGGCTCACTCCTCCAAGACTCCCATGAAACTTCGTCTCGGCGCCGCCGTCCTCTTCGCCGCCGCGACCGCGCGCGCGACGCTGCCCGCCGGGTTCTCGGACACGCTCGTCACGGCCATCGGCGTGCCCACGGCCCTCGCTTTCACGCCGGACGGTCGGATGCTCGTCGCGACGCAAGGAGGCGACTTGAGGATCGTCTCGGGAGGCGCGCTTCTCCCCACGGCCGCACTCTCGCTCGGGTCCAAGGTCTGCTCGAACGGCGAGCGCGGCCTCCTCGGCGTGACGGTGGACCCGGCATTCGCGACGAACCATTTCATCTACGTCTACTACACGTTCGACAAGAACGCGGCCGGCTGCCCGACGAGCAACGCGTCGACGCCCGTGGAGCGGATCTCCCGTTTCACCCTGGACATCCCCACGGCGAACGTGATCGATCCCGCAACGGAGCTGGTCCTCCTCGACGGAGTACTGAACTTCGCGGGCAACCACAACGGCGGCCAGCTGCGCGTCGGGCCGGACGGCTACCTCTACGCCGGGATCGGCGACGGCGGCTGCGACTACGCGGGGGACAGCGGCTGCGCCGGCGCCAACGACGCGTCGCGCGACCGGAACATCCTCAACGGGAAGATCGTGCGGATCGCGACGGACGGCTCCGTCCCGGCGACGAATCCGTTTCTCGGCGGAGGTACGGCGCGCTGCAACACCGGTCCGTCAGCCCCCGGCACCGTCTGCCAGGAGACCTACGCGTGGGGCTTCCGGAATCCGTTTCGGTTCGCTTTTCGGCCCTCCGACGGCGCTCTCTTCGCGAACGACGTCGGGCAGGGCGCGTGGGAGGAGATCGATCTCGTTCAGGCCGGCGGCGACTACGGCTGGCCCTGCCGTGAGGGCGCACATCCGAACCTCACGGCTGGAAAGTGCAGCCCGACGCCCGCGAACATGATCGACCCCTTCTTCGAATACCCTCACGGGACGATCCCCGGCACGACGGCGGGGGGCTGCGGCTCGATCACGGGCGGCGCGTGGATCCCGGTCGGGCTCTGGCCTTCGCCGTACGACGGGACGTACCTCTTCGCGGATTACAACTGCGGGGCGATCCCGCGGCTCGCCGCAAACGGATCCGCCGCCACGGATTTCGCGACCGGCCTCGGTGCCCTCGTCGAGCTCGCGTTCGGGCCGTCTCCGGTTGGGACCTCTCTCTACTACACGACCTACGCCTCCGGCGGCCAGGTCCGTCGGATCGACGCGCCGAGACTTTCCGTCGCGACGTCGTTTACGACGATCACGCCCTGCCGCATCGTGGACACGCGCGGTGCGACGGGGCCCGGCGGCGGCCCGGCCCTCGCCGCAAACGGCTCGCGGGATTTTCTGCTCACGGGCGCGCCGTGCGGCGTTCCGGCCGACGCGGTCGCCGTCGTGGCGAACGTGACCGTCACCGGCGCGACGAATGCCGGGAGCCTCCGCCTGGGTCCCGCCGGCACGACACCGGCGCTCGCCACCGTCTCTTTCCGGGCCGGGCAGACGCGCGCGAACAACGCGACGCTCGCCCTTTTCGGGACGCCCGCCGGCACGGTCACCGCCGCCTCCGGGTTCGCGTCGGGCACCGCCCATCTCATCATCGACGTGACGGGCTACTACCGCTGACGCCGGAGAAAAAGCGCCCGAGGCACCTCTTCGACGCCCTACGGGACGGAGCTCTCACGACGATCGACACGCCGAGTTGCTTGCTATCATCGCGGCGGGACACGATGGGCGATACTTACTTGATCACGGGAGGCGCCGGCTTCATCGGCAGCCATCTCGCCGAAGCCCTCCTTGCACGGGGCAATCGCGTTCTCGTTCTGGACGACCTCTCGACCGGCCGGATCCAGAACATCGAGCACCTGAAGGAGAACCCCTCCTTTTCATACACGATCGATTCGGTCATGAACCGAGCGCTCACGGCGGAGCTCGTCGACCATGCCGATTTCGTGTTCCATCTCGCCGCGGCTGTCGGCGTCAAGCTGATCGTTCAGAGCCCGGTTCGCACGATCGAGACAAACGTCCGAGGTACGGAGATCGTCCTCGAACTGGCGAACAAGAAGAAGAAACCCGTCTTCATCGCGTCCACGTCCGAGGTCTACGGAAAGTCCGTCAAGGTGCCCTTTGCCGAGGACGACGACCTCGTCCTCGGTGCGACGACACGCGGCCGATGGGCGTACGCATGCAGCAAAGCCCTCGACGAGTTCCTTGCAATTGCCTATTTCCATGAGAAAGCGCTGCCGGTCGTCGTCGCCAGGCTCTTCAACACCGTTGGCCCGCGGCAGACCGGTCGCTACGGCATGGTCCTCCCGAGCTTCGTGAGCCAGGCACTCGCCTCGAAGCCGATCACGGTGTACGGCGATGGCACGCAGTCCCGTTGCTTCGGCTATGTCGGGGATGTGGTCGACGCGATTGCCGCGCTCATCACGCGCGAGGAAGCCTACGGTCAGGTGTACAACATCGGCTCACAGGAGGAGATTTCCATCCTGAACCTCGCCCGGCTCGTCAAGGAGAGGCTCAAGAGCAAGTCGGAAATCGTCCTCATTCCCTACGACCAGGCATACGAAGCCGGGTTCGAGGACATGCCGCGAAGGGTGCCGGACACGAGAAAGATCCGCTCCCTCGTCGGATTCGAGCCGCGGACCCGGCTGACGGAGATCATCGACCGGGTGGCCGAACACTACCGTGTCGCCGCCTGATCACCGCGGAATCCTCCTCACGCTCGCGTTCAGCGCCGCTTTCTCCGCGGTGCTGACTCCGGTCGCGCGCCGGCTCGCGCGCCGGGCCGGCTTCATCGCAAAGCCGAAGGCAGACCGCTGGCACAAGAAACCGACGGCTCTCCTCGGCGGTCCGGCGCTCGCGACCGCCGCCGTCGTGACGTTCCTCGTCTTTTTCGGCCCCGCGAGCTCCGTTCTCATCCGGGCCTGGCTCGTCGGCGCGGTCGGCATCTCGCTTGTCGGTGTCTACGACGACATTCGTGGCCTGCGTCCCTCGAGCAAGCTGATCGCGCAGATCATCGCGGCGCTCCTTCCGGTCTCCTTCGGCCTCACGATTCCGAACTTTCATCCGCTCGTCGCCATCTGGATCGTCGTGTTCTGGATCGTCGGGATCACGAACGCCTTCAATCTGCTCGACAACATGGACGGCCTCGCGGCAGGCATCGCGGCGATCGCGTCCGCGATCCTCTCTCTTCACGCCTATCAGGCGGGAGACATTCCCCTCGCCGCCGCAGCAATCGCCGTATCCGGCGCGGCGATCGGGTTCCTTTTCTACAACTTCCAGCCGGCATCCATCTTCATGGGTGACGGCGGGAGCCTCTTCCTCGGGTATTCGCTCGGGACGCTCTCGATCTTGAGGGTCACGGCTCGCCCCCTCGTGAGTCTGTCGATCATCGCCGTTCCCCTTTTCGTGCTTGCCATTCCGATTTTCGACACCACGCTCGTCACGGTCCTGCGAATCCTCCACGGGAGGCCGGTCTCGCAGGGCGGAAGGGATCACTCGAGCCATCGTCTCGTGTCGCTCGGCCTTTCGGAACGGCGGGCCGTCGCCACCCTGTACTTCGTCGCCGCCTCGACCGGTCTCGTCTCCCTCCTTCTTCCTCGCCTGCCGGCCTCGCTCGTCGTCCTCTGCGTTCTCGTCGTGATTCTCGGGATCTATTACTTCGGCGCGGCTCTCGGTTCCGTCACGGTCTACAGCAAGAGCCCAAGCGGGGTCGCCGAGGCCCGTGCTCGCGGCAAGTTCGTCCTCGACACGTTCGTCCAGCACAAGCAGCGGATCATGGACGTGATCGTCGACTTCGCGGTCGTCGCGATCTCCTATCTCTCCGCATACCTCCTCCGGTACGAAGGTGCCCTGTCGCCACGGAACCTCGAACTGGCCCTCACCTCGTTTCCGTTCCTCATCGCCATCCGGCTCCTGTGTTTCTTCGCCGTCGGCCTCTACCGGACCGTTCCGGGTGCGTTCTCGATCCACGACTTCCTCGCGATCCTGAAGGCCGTGCTCCTGTCGTCGACGTGTTTTCTGGCCGGCCTGGTCCTCTTCACACGCTTTCAGGACTATTCGCGCGCGGTCATGGTCATCGACGGCGTCTTCACTCTCACAGGAGTCGTCTTCGCGCGCATCGCCCTCAGCTCTCTCAAGGAAGTTTTTGGCGGCCTGGACAAGACGGAACGACGCGGCGTTCTCATCGTGGGGGCCGGTGCGCTCGGCGAGGCCGCCACGCGCCTCATCAAGGCGGACGAAAAAGGACGCTACCGGATCGTCGGCTTTCTCGACGACAGCAGCGACAAGATCGGGCGCAGTCTGCACGGATACCTCGTGCTGGGTTCGCTCCGGGAAGCCGAGCGCGTCCTGTCCGCCGGGGGCGTCGCGCTCGTCGTCTTCGCCGCGTCGACGATTCCGCACGACGAGCGGGAACGGCTCCAGGAGGTCTGCCGGCGCCTCTCGGTGGACATTCGGGAAGTCACGATCCGCTGAAGTGTTTCGTCCCGGATCGCTGGCGTAGACTCTCCGCGCCCGTGCGCGTGCGGCCGCTCTTCCTGACGGCGGGGATCGTCCTGATTTCCCTCGCCGGCTTCTGCTTGCGGGGACGCGGCGCCGTCCTCGTCGTCGATACGGACCTTCCGATCCCGCGCGTGTCCTCGGGGAGCCGGATCGTCGACCTGGTGCGGTCGACGGCGCCAGGACGGGCGGTCGATCTCGCGTTCTCCTCGAACGAGCCGCCACCGCCGGGTGCGCACGTCGAGGTCGCGCTCGCCTCTGCGGGCCGCACGAGGATCCTCTTCGTCCGGCCCGGCCGCCCGGCGCCGTCGGTCGCCAGCGCGTTCCGCGACCTCGGCTCGGGTCGAGCCTCGATGCGGATCGTGCCCGATCATGGCTGGGTCGACCTCGGACCGGCAGGCGACGGCGCCCTCGAGGTCCAGATCCTCGGCCTTCTGCCCGGTCCCTTCGGCCTCGAGGTTCCGCTGGAC
>JBAUSZ010000313.1:0-1944 GCA_049581965.1 Thermoanaerobaculia bacterium
GCGCTCGCCGGCCTCGAGGTCGCGCTCGAGAAGCGCCTCGTGGCCCGAGGGGAGCGCGTCCTCCACGTCGCCACCGGCAACGGCCTGAAAGACACGCGGGGCGCCATGCGCTCGGTCGGCCCCCCGATACGCATTCCGCCGGACCTCGACGCCGTCCGGCAGTCGCTGGAGACAAGATGATTCACGGACCGACCTATGCCGAGATGCGCGACCCGGGCCTCCTGCCCGCGGATCTCCGGCGGCGCGCGCAGGCCGCCGCCCGCGAAGCACCCCTCGATCCCGTCAATCTCTTCAACATCACGTGGCACGACGACGCCGGGCGCGTGCGAGCGCTCCGCCTGCCCGAGGCCCTCACCGGAGTGGAGGCGCCGATCGTCCTGCTCTACGCGAAGGACTTCCCGACGGGCGCGCACAAGGTCGGGGCCACGTACTCCGTTCTCATGGAGCACCAGCTCCAGGGAGACGTCCTCCCCGGGACGTCGACGCTCGTCTGGCCCTCCACGGGCAACTACGGCATCGGCGGGGCGTGGGTGGGCCCGCGCATGGGCTACGAGTCGGTCGTCATCCTGCCGGAGGAGATGAGCGCCGAGCGGTTCGAGAAGATCGCCTCCTACGGCGCGCGCGCGATCCGGACGCCGGGCTGCGAGAGCAACGTCAAGGAGATCTACGACGAGTGCAAGCGGCTCCAGAAGGACCCGAGGGTCAGGGTCATGAACCAGTTCGCCGAGATGGCGAACTTCCGATGGCACTATCACGTGACCGGAGCGGCCGCGGCCGAGGCCGTCGAGGTGCTCGGCGCCGGACGACCCGCGGCCTTCGTCTCGGCCATGGGCTCCTCGGGGACGATTGCCGCGGGTGACGCGCTCAAGGCGCGGTTCGGAACGCGCATCGTCGGCCTCGAGCCGATCCAGTGCCCGACGCTCTCGCGGAACGGATACGGCGGGCACGCGATCGAAGGGATCGGCGACAAGCACGCCACCTGGATCCACCACGTCACGAACATGGACGCGGTCATGGCGATCGACGAGAAGGAGTGCCTGCTGGGACTCCAGCTCGTCGCCGAGCCGGTGGGGCGCGACTTCCTCGCCGAGGCGGGTGGGCTGGGCGAAACGGCACACCGGCTTTCGACGCTCCTCGGGATCAGCAGTGTCTGCAACGTCCTCGGCGCGATCCGGACCGCGAAGTGGCTTCGGCTCGGCAAGGATGACGCCATCGTCACCGTGGCGACGGACGGCCTCGACCGGTATCCGTCGGTCCTGCAACGCCTCGAGAAGACGACGGGAAAGCTGACGCGCGGGGCGGCCGAGGCTCACCTCGCGTCGACCTTCCACGGCCAGAAGCTGGACTGGATCACGGAAGGGACCGTCGAGAACCGCGAGCGCTGGCACAACCTGAAGTACTTCACGTGGGTCGAGCAGCAGGGGAAGACCGTGGCCGAGCTGGACGTGCAGCGCTCCGATCGCTGGTGGGCCGACGAGGCCGCGCTCGCCTCGGACGTGGACCGCCGGCTTCGCGAGGCTCGCGGCTGGTGAAGATTCCCGCGGCCGGCGAGGCCGTCACGGGCTCCCTTGCGATCACCGGGGGCACGGTCGCGACGCTCGACCCGCCGGAGGTCGGGCGGCGCGACGTCCTCGTCGGGGCCGAGCCTCGACGGTCTCTGGACGCGTCGGGCTGCCTCGTCATGCCCGGCCTCGCGCTCGCCCACACGCACCTCTATTCGGCGCTCGCGCGCGGGATGCCGGGCCCGGCCGAACCGCCGCGCTCGTTCCGGGAGATCCTCGAGAAGGTCTGGTGGAGGCTGGACGCGGCGCTGGACGAGAAGTCGCTCGAGGCCTCGGCGGAGCTGGCCCTCCTCGACGCGGCTCTTTCGGGTTCCACGGCGGTGATCGACCACCACGAGTCTCCACGCTTCATCGTCGGTTCCCTCGACGTTCTCTTTCGCGC